>JAHEBH010000016.1:36257-50771 GCA_024642335.1 Erythrobacter sp. | reverse complement strand
GCAGAGGTCGCTAGCGGGGACACCGAATACGGTGTCCCCGGAGGGGTGAACGGGCGAATTTCGGGGACATGCTATTGCGTGTCCCCGCACAGAGCACTTTCCTACTCTTGAAATGCCAACCTATCCCCGCGACATGCTCCTTCGGTCCACCACATGCGCGTCGCTTCCGCACGGCAAATCACGTCCCGTGCCAAGGAAGGCATTTTCTCCTTTGGACAGTGTTAAATGTGTAAAGGGGCGTTCCGGAGACAGTATACTTAATTACCGACATGAGAATCACCTCCCGAGTGCTGTCCACTATACCGTCCTCGGAATTACCGCGAATTCCCTGGACAGTATATTTAACTGCACGAACCCCGCAAGCCAGCCAACTCCAGGCACCTGCATTTTTCAGACTGTTTCCGGCTGGCGGCAAATGGCACTTCGGGGTTATGCTGCCGGGTGTCTCCTGCCGCGCTTTTGTTCGACTCGACCCTCTGTGATATGCTCTGTTGCAGGAACAGGGTCGCACGTCCTTGAGGAGAAGGATGATGCCAGAATCCAGCGTGCCGCTGCGCATGCGAACCGCCCGGCAGGAGTTCATTTTTGCCCTGGGTGCGCGCAACGAAGAAGAGGCGGAGATGTATCGCCATCGGGCCAATCGCACGATGCGCGGGGCCTTGCGCGAAATCGGGCGCGATCATGACCGTGCCTATGACTGGACGCTGCTGCGCCCATCGCATGAGGACGCCGAGAATGCATAAGGAAGGCGACGAGGTCCATGTGAACACGGTGGAGGCGCGCGGCGGCGATACGCCGGGCGTGGTGCGCTATGTGCTGGTGATCGGGCTGGGCCTTGCCATCCTCGTGCTCTCGATCGTGTGGATTTCCAAAGCTATCTCGCTTCAGCCGGCGGATGGCGATCCCGTGTCGGCAGAGGAACATGCGCTCGGCGGGTGAAGAAAAGAGTTCGAGCTGATCGCCAGTTCGTGAAGCCGCCCGCAAACTTCTCAGTCAGTCGAGTTCAGCCAGCGGAGGCAACTCGGCCGTGGCGATACTTCTCGCTTCGTCAAGTTCCAAACCAAGGCCCATCAATACATGGCCCGCCACGAGTTCGGGATAGATGTCGGGCGTCTCCTGCTCGATAATCGTGCACATTGCAGCCAGACAGGTTCCCAACACGATGTCCCGTCCCAGTGTACTGTTCCACAGTTTGAACCGGCCGGCATCCAGCCCCAGCTGGACATTCTCTTCTGCCCGGTGGAATGTCTCCGCTCCGAATGGCTTTCCGCTGGCGCTGATATTGACGACAGACTGGGCCCATTGTCGATCGCTCTTGGCCTTGCCCAGATAGAATCTGATCGCACAGGCAATCTGAACCGCGGGATCGTCAAGCTGCTGGTGCGTCTTGACCACCCTGGCGAAGATTTCATGAGTCAGTTCAAAGGCAACCGCTTCGCGCAGTTCATGCAGGTTGGTGAAGTAACCATAGAATGTTGCCCTTGTTACGCCGGCCTGGCGCGCAACATCCTCCACCCGCAGCTGCGAACCCTGGTCGGTGCCATAGAGGTCAAACGCTGCGGTAATTATGCGCGCGCGCGTTCTTGCACGGCGCTGCTCGCCCAATTGGACCCGGCGGTCCTGCTTTCCTGAAGCGGCGCGCTGCCTATCCCGCATAAATGCCTGCAAATGTCTGGAATCGCGCGGGATTTGCGAGGACTTTGTCCATTCTGATCGATCCAGAAAGCATAAGACACATTGTCATTCTATTTTACATCTTGTCAAGTTTGATGTTCTGGCATATAGGGATCCTTGCGACCCAACGGCCATGCGCAAGCGATGGTCTTGATTAGGGGGTAGTCACCAAGCGGTGACTGCCCCCTTTTTTATCTGCAATGATCCCAAGACCCTGATTTTCCTGTAAATTCGGCCCGCGCTGATGGCCTTGGGCGGCTCCGCTTTTGCTGCAGGTTCTCGAATCGGATGGCCGAATCAGTCGGCGCTGCTGTCAGAGACGGGACCTCACATCCACACCGTCACAACCACCGCCATTTCCAGAACAGCGCCAGTTGCACGCTCAGGATCGTGCTGCACAGGGCCACGACCAGCCAGAAGGCAACAGGATCGTCCGCGCCCGGCATGCCGCCGACGTTGATACCCAGAAGCCCGGTCAGGAAAGACAGCGGCAGGAAGATCGCGGCAACGATGGTGAGCAGGTAATTGGTCCGCTCGTTGCGGGCGATGGAGCGGCCGCGGATATCGTCCATCAGCACCACGGCGCTTTCCTTGCTGATGTCGAGGTCTTCCAGATAGCGCCGCAGCCGGTCGATCGATTCCGCGATCTCGCGCCGGTCATGGTCCTCGAACCACGGCGGGGCATAGCGGCTGATCGCTTCGAGCGCCTCGTGCATCGGGCCCATATGGCGCTTGAGACCCAGGCAATTGCGACGGATCACTGCGATCTTTTCCAGCGCCTCTTCCGCATCGGAATCAGGGTCACGTTCTTCCAGCGCATCCAGATGGTCGTTCATGTCGACGATCGATCGGCTCATGCGCGTGATCATCGCCTCGGTGAGTTCGGTAATCAGAGCGCCGCAATCATTGGGGCCCAGTTCGCGCCGGTCGATCATGCGCAGCACATGGCGCGGCGTCTGCAAGGGCAGGCGGCGCAGCGTCAGCAGGCGCTTGCCATCACACCACAGCTGCATGGAGAGCATGTCTTCCGGCTCTGCATCGGGGTTGAAATTGATGCCGCGCAGCGTGGCCACCAGCGTATCGCCTTCGCGAAAGGCGCGGGGGCGCGTCTTGTCGCTGACGAGAAGTTCGCGGGTTGGTTCGGGGATGGAGAGTTCCTCCAGCCATTGAGCAACGCCGGGCCGGTTGCGGCACAGATGCACCCACAGCACTTCGCCTTCGCCATCTGGCTGCCAGGCGCGCGCCTCGTCCCAGGTCACAGGCCGCCCGGCGCCCCTGCCGTCCAGCACGCGGCCGAAAATCAGCGGGTTTTCGTCGCTGCAATCGTCCGCGCACGCCTCGGCGCTGTCGACCATCAACTCTTCGGCGTCTTCATCGATCATGCGCGTATCATGCCGCAAAGCGGTGCGCCTGTCATTGCCCCTTCTCGTGCATGCGCCTATATCCGCATCCATGTCTTCCTCAGTCAGACCGTGGCGCGATATCGATCGCCGCAAGAGCCGCCAGATCATGGTCGGCAATGTGCCCGTGGGCGGCGATGCGCCGATCACCGTTCAGACCATGACCAATACCCCGACAGAGGACATCGCCGCCACGATCGACCAGATTCGCCGCTGCGAGGATGCAGGTGCGGATATCATCCGCGTCTCCTGCCCGACCGAGGAATCGACGCGGCATTTTGACCAGATCACGCGCGCATCCAATATCCCGATCGTTGCCGACATCCATTTCCACTACAAGCGTGCGCTGGAAGCGGCAGACAAGGGCGCGGCCTGTCTGCGCATCAACCCCGGCAATATCGGTTCGAGCGACCGCGTGGCCGAAGTGGTCCGCGCGGCCAAGGCCAATGGCTGCGCCATCCGCATCGGCGTGAACGCAGGCAGCCTGGAGAAGGACCTGCTCGAAAAATACGGCGAGCCCTGCCCCGAGGCGCTGGTGGAAAGCGCGCTCGACCATATCAAGCTGCTGCAGGACCACGATTTCCACGAATACAAGGTGGCGGTGAAGGCCAGCGACGTGTTCCTCGCCGTGGCCGCCTATATGGGCCTTGCCGATGCGGTCGATTGCCCGCTGCATCTTGGCATTACCGAGGCGGGCGGGCTGATCGGCGGCACGGTGAAAAGCTCCATCGGCATCGGCAACCTGCTGTGGGCAGGCATTGGCGACACGATCCGCGTCAGCCTCTCCGCCGAACCCGAGCAGGAAGTGCGCGTGGGCTTCGAAATCCTCAAATCACTCGGCCTGCGCACACGCGGCGTACGCGTCGTCTCCTGCCCCAGCTGCGCGCGGCAGGGCTTCGACGTGATCCGCACCGTGCAGGTGCTGGAAGAGCGCCTGCAACACATCAAGACGCCGCTCTCGCTCTCCGTGCTCGGCTGCGTGGTCAATGGCCCGGGCGAAGCGCGCGAGACCGATATCGGCATAACGGGTGGCGGCGCGGGCAAACATATGGTCTATTTGTCCGGCGTGACCGACCATCATGTGGCCGATAACGACATGGTCGATCACATCGTCGGCCTGGTCGAAAAGAAGGCCGCCGAGATCGAGGAGAACATGATCGATGCCGGAAAAGCCGAGGCAGCAAAATAGCGAACTGGCGCAGGCCCCGAAGGCCGAAATCCTTCCACCTCTAGCAGAAGGAACGCAGCGCCAGCTTGCAAGCAAAGGCGCAGTAGCCATCGGTGCAGCGGCGACGGGCGTCGAAGCAACAGGCGCTTCGGCCACCGGGGCCAAGGCCATTGGAGCGGTCGCGGTTGGTGCATTTGCCCTGGGCGCAGTGGCCGTCGGCGCCGTCGCCATAGGGGCGCTCGCCATCGGCAGGCTGACCATCGGCAGGATGCGCTTGCGCGAGGCACGGATTGACCATCTGAGTGTCGGCTCCGTCACCATCGGCAAGGATGACTGATTTGCGATTTTTGACTTCCGCACTTGCCGCATTGGCAATCGCCCCGCTGGCGGCCTGTGCTGGTGGCCCCTCGCCTCAGGGGGAAGAAGCGCTGACCCATTCCGAAGGCGCGATTTACGATCCTGGTGTTGATGCCGGTGCCGCCGTCGATGCTGCGCTTGCACAGGCAGGCGAACAGGACAGGCTGGTGCTGCTGGTGATGGGCGCAAACTGGTGTCACGACAGCCGCGCGCTGGCGAGCTACCTGCAGCAGGATACGAATGCGCAATTGCTCGCGGAGCACTTCGTGCCGGTCTACGTCAATGTCGGCCTGCCGCAGACGGGCGATGGCCATAATCTCGGCATTGCCAACCGCTTCGGCGTAGAGATTGAAGGCACGCCAAACATGCTTGTCATCAAGGCGGATGGCACCTTGCTGAACAGCGCCGATGATGCCCACGGCTGGCGCACCGCCGAAGCGCGCGGACCGGTTGAGGTGGGGTCCTGGTTGCAGGGCTGGATCACCCCCGAAAACCCCTGACTCCACTTTACCCGAAAGTAACCTCGCGCGGGCTATTGCCCCGGAGGAGATGGATATCAAGCTGCCCCTTGCCGTTTTGCTGATCGCCGGAGGCGCGATCGGACTGGTCGTGCCTGATGCCAGTGATGACAGGCTGGGGAGCGCCTATGATGGGCCGGGCGCGAGCACGGAAACGTCCAGTCTTGCGCCTGGCGAACGCCTCGACGTCGTCCGGCAGCCGGCCGCGTCCAGCTGGGCGGAAGAGGTCGTCCTCGATCGCGAGTCGGACGGCCATTTCTATGCCGATGTCGTGGTGGACGGGCAAACCTATCGCATGATGGTGGACACCGGAGCCAGCGTTGTTGCCCTGACGGAGCAAGATGCAACCAGCATGGGCATCACCTGGTACGAAGAAGACATTGCCCCCGTTGCACAGGGCGCGAGCGGCCCTGTCGAAGGGGTCAACACCACCATCAGGCACATGGCGGTAGGCTACCACGAAGCCGACAACGTCCGTGCGATCGTCATCACCAACGGCGGCAGCATGTCGCTGCTCGGTCAATCCTTCCTCAGCACGCTGGAAAATGTGCAGATTACCGATGACCGCATGGTGATGAGCAACTGACCGTGATCATGGAGCACGCGCGATGAACATGTCCGGCCTCTTGCCCCACCGCTGGCGAACCAAGCGCGAGGAAGGCCGCCATAACGAGGCGATCCTGGGGATTCTGGAAACGCCGCCCATCCGGCCGAAGAACGACGGGCTGGTAATCTTTTCCATGATCGGCACCGCAGTTGTGCTTCCCTATCTGGTGGCGGTGAAATCGCTCTGGCAACAATTGCAGCGCGGCCGCATTGCCATTCTCGACGATGGTACACTCACTGCGCAGGACCGCGCCATCCTGGCCCAGCATTGCGGCGATCCGCAGATCTTCCGGATGCAGGACATTCCCATGGGCGATTTCCCCACGGGAGGCACGTGGGAGCGCCTGCTGACAATCCTGGACCATCGCGCAGGCGAATACTGGCTGCAGCTGGATTGCGGCGCGGTGACGCTTGGCCCGCTGCCCGAAGTCGAACGAGCCATCTCGGCCAACCGCAGCTTCATTCTCCTTGCTGACGGCAATGCGCCGGTTGAGCCACTCGAACTCTCCGGCTTTGCACAAGCATTTCGCGGTGATCGCGAGACCTCACGCGTGGAAAGCGCCGTGGGCCGCATGGCACCGGGACTGGGGTGGAAGTATGTCCGTGGCTCCTCGGGATTTGCGGGCTTCGCCGCCGGCAATGCCGGACGCGAGCTTGCCGCCGCCTTCCTTGCCCGGATGAGGAACCTGATCGCGGATGACGAGGCTTCCATCCGCGGTGCCGAACAGGTTGCCGCGAGCTTCCTGATCGCCAATGAGGGCTCACCCGTGTGCTTGCCCCTGGCAAAATATGCGAATTACACGGGCGAATCCTGGCCGAACACTTGCCAGTTCCTCCACTTCACAGGCGGCCTCCGGCACGAAAATGGCGGCTTTATCGAGGCGAGCCAGCGGGCAATCGGGCAAATTTCACGTTGAACCGAACTGGACAGCACCCCAGATGAGGGCGCATCATGACCGGAATGAAAACAGATCGTCGCAATTTCCTGGCTGCCGCCGCCATCGGCGCTGCAGCGCTTGCCAGCCCGCTGCGGGTGGCAGCGCAGGCCGCGCCTGATCAGCGCACCCGCCGCATCCTTGCCATTGCCCGCAGCGAAGTGGCCCGCGCCGGCCACCGGCTGGGCCGCCGCGATATTGCCGCCATTGCCGATTTCGGCATCCATTCCGCCGAACAGCGCTTCCACATCGTCAACCTTGAAGCTGGGACATTGCGCAGCTTCCTTGTTGCCCACGGTTCCGGCTCGGACCCGGAACATGACGGCTGGCTCAACGGCTTTTCCAACGTCAATGGATCCAACGCCACCAGTCGCGGTGCCTATGTGACCGAGGAGGTCTACCAGGGCAAATACGGCACCTCGATGCGGCTCGAAGGGCTGGACCGGGACAATTCCAACGCCCGCCCCCGCGCCATCGTGATGCACCCGGCGGACTACGCGCGACGGTCATTTGTGGACCAGCATGGCAAGCTGGGCCGGTCATGGGGATGCTTTGCGCTTGACCCGGACAGGATGTCCGAAGCGCTGCAGACCTTGCAGGGCGGCAGCCTGATCTTTGCGGACAGGCTGGGCATCGGCCCCGGCGGGCAGCAGGTGAGAGCGCCCAATCAACGGGCGGTAGCTTTCGGCTAAGTCCGCCTATTGGGGCAGGCGGCGCCCCGGCTTGGCCGCAGAAAGACCCGCCAGCGCCGCCGCATCGCGATCATAGATATCGGCGAAGCGCACCATGTCCCCTTCGGCGTTCTGGCCATAGGTGAAGTAGGCGATGTGCACCGGGACAGGGTGCAACAGCGGTACGCGCGTGTAGACGCCGCTGTCGGAGATGCCTTGCGCCTCCTCCTGCGTGATGCCGCCATCGTCGGTTGCCAGCGCAAACGCAAATTCCAGCGCCCGGTCGACGCGGATGCAGCCGTGGCTCAGCGCGCGGTAATCCTCCTCGAAGCGCTGCCGTGCGGGCGTATCATGCAGAAAGACCGAATGCTCGTTGGGCATGTCGAGCTTGACCAGGCCCAGCGCATTTTGCGGCCCCGGCTGCTGCACCACGCTGACATAGCCATTGGCGCCGCGCGTCGCGACATAGCCCATGCTGCGCGCCCAGGCCGGATTGTTAAGCACGCGGCGCCCCAGCCCTTCACCCACCACAATGCTTTGCGGCACCGTCCATGTCGGATTGAAGATCACGCCTTCCACAAGGTCGGAGAATTGCGGTGTGGGAGTGCCCCGCGCACCAACGATCACCCGGTGACTGCGCACAATCTCGCCATCCACCGCCAGGCGCAGGCGATATTCTGGCACATTGACCAGAATATGCGTCGCGCCCAGATCGCGCGGCAGCCAGCGCCAGCGGTCCATATTGGCACGGATCAGGTCGCGGGTCTGCCCGTCTTCCTCCGCTGTTGCAGCCAGCGCATCGCGCAAGGCGGCATAAAGCGGGTGCACGGGGTTGAGCGATGCCAGCACGGCCCTTGCATCGGCTCCTGCCTGCATTCGCGCCAGCAAGGCCGCGGCGGGATAGAGCCGGGCATCCGGGTCATCCACGTGGTAGGAACGGCGGGCGCCGGCAGGCGCACGACCATCGCGCAAATCCTCCACCAGCCACCCGAATATCGTGCCAGCCACATCATCGAGCCCTGCGCCTGGCCCCTGCTCCATCGCAGCGCGCAGGTCATCCGGGCGATAATCCCGCGGATCGAGCCCCTCGTCCGCCACCGTCACCACATATTCGAGCAGCGACTGCGCCATGTCGCGCGTCCACTGGTGCTGGTTCGAAGAGTCGAAAACAGATTGCAGCTGGTAGGCAAGGGGCAGCGCTGCCTCCACATCGCCGCAGGAAACCGTAACCGATTGCGCCTGTGCGGGCAGAGCCATGACCGCGCCGCTCGCGCCCACAACGATCGCTCCCAGTACAGGTGATTTCAGCCAGGAATGCATGGCACCAGTCTGGATCAGACCAAGGCCGAGTGCAAGCAAACTCGCACGGATCAAAGCGCGTGACGCAATCGGGCCCGGGGCCTAGTAAGTCCCCATGCACAGCCGCGGCACCCTCTATCCCTTCCTCGTAACGCTGGTGGCGGTAGGCCTGCTCAGCCTGATGGACAGCTACATGAAGGCCGCTGCCATCGTGGTGGGCGCCTTCAGCGCGCTTGTGGTCCGGTCACTGGCGTCAAGCGCGCTGGTGATCCCGCTATGGCTCTGGAAGGGCACCGGCTGGCCCCAAAAGCATGTGCTGCGCCTGCACGTGATCCGCAGCATCAATTCCGCCTTCATGGCGCTCACATTCTTCTCGGCGCTCGTCTATTTGCCGCTGGCGGAAGCGATCGCGCTGGCCTTTGTCAGCCCGGTGATCGCGCTGGGGCTGGCCGCCATCATCCTCAAGGAAAGGATAGCGGGGAAAGCCGTCACTGCGGCGCTGCTGGGCCTGCTTGGCGTGGTGATTATCGTGGGCGGAAGGATCGGCCGCGAGACCATGAACGACGAGGCGGCGCTGGGGCTCGTCCTGGTGCTCGTCTCAGCCTTGCTCTATGCGTGGAACCTCATCCTGCAGCGCCAGCAGGCACTGGTCGCAAAGCCGCTGGAGATCGTCACTTTCCAGAACGTGATTGTCGCGCTGATCCTGCTGCTGGGCACGCCTTTCTTTTTCGCCATGCCGCAGGGAGACGCCTGGATCAACATCGGCATGGCAACGCTGCTTGCTCTGGTCTCCGCCCCGATGATGGCCTGGGCCTATGCGCGGGCAGAGGCGCAGGTGCTGGTGCCGGTCGAATATACAGGCTTTGTGTGGGCGGCCCTGTTCGGTTGGACCTTCTTTGGCGAGGAAGTTCGCCTGACCACTGTTGCAGGCGCTGCGCTGATCATTATCGGATGCTGGATCGCTGCTCCCCGGAAACATACCGAACAGGTGGCGACGGGAGTGGCTAGTCCTGCGGAACCTCGGCCGTAACCACTTCTTCTTCCGGCTCGTCGCCAAAGAAGCTCGCACTCTGCCAGATCAGCCCCAACGCTCCTCCAAGGAAGGCCGCGATCACCAGCGCCAGCGCCATGCGCAGCACGCCGAGCGATCGCTTTTCCTGTTGTCGCAGACCAAAAAGCACTGCCAATCACCTTCCAAATCCAGCCTTCTGACCCGCTGCGCCCTTGACCTGAGGCGCGCAAACGCGCAGTTCGCCCGCAAACGGCCTTCCCTCTCTACAAGCAAGGCTCAAACAGCAACAGGCAATCGCCCAGATCGGCAAAGGACAAGGCATCTATGACCCAGGTCGGCTCGAACACGCTCGGCACCCGCAGCACCATGGAAGTAGGCGGAAAATCATACGCTTACTACTCGCTGGCCAAGGCTGCAGAGACGATCGGGGATATCAGCCGCCTGCCCTTTTCGATGAAGGTCCTGCTGGAGAACCTGCTGCGATTCGAGGATGAGGGCTTCACCGTCGGCAAGGAACACATCCAGGCGATTGCCGATTGGCAGGCGAATCCGGTCACCGGCGAGGAAATCCAGTACCGCCCGGCGCGCGTTTTGCTGCAGGATTTCACCGGCGTGCCCTGCGTGGTCGACCTTGCCGCCATGCGCGATGCGATTGCCAAGCTGGGCGGCGATACCGCCAAGATCAATCCGCTGGTTCCGGTCAACCTCGTCATCGACCACTCGGTGATGGTGGACGAATTCGGCCACCCCAAGGCGTTCGAGAAGAACATGGAGCTCGAATACCAGCGCAATGCGGAGCGTTACGACTTCCTGAAGTGGGGCGCAAAGAGCCTCGAGAACTTTTACGCCGTGCCGCCCGGCACCGGCATCTGCCACCAGGTGAACCTCGAAAACATCGCCCAGGGCATCTGGTCGAGCAAGGACCAGAACGGTGAGCTGGTGGCTTATCCCGATACCTGCGTGGGCACGGACAGCCACACCACCATGATCAACGGCCTGGGCGTGCTCGGCTGGGGCGTCGGCGGCATCGAGGCAGAAGCCGCCATGCTCGGCCAGCCGGTATCCATGCTGATCCCCGAAGTCGTGGGCTTCAAGCTGACCGGCGCGATGGCCGAAGGCGTCACCGCCACCGACCTCGTGCTCACCTGCGTGCAGATGCTGCGCCAGCACGGCGTGGTCGGCCGCTTTGTCGAATTCTACGGTCCGGGCGTTTCCACGCTCAGCCTCGCCGACCGTGCGACCATCGCCAACATGGCGCCCGAATATGGCGCGACCTGCGGCTTCTTCGGCATTGACGACAAGACGCTCGATTACCTGCGCCTTACCGGCCGCAGCGAAGAGAACATCGCGCTGGTCGAAGCCTATGCCAAGGCGCAGGGCATGTGGTTCACGCCGCAGAACGAGCCGGTCTTCTCCAGCACGCTCGCGCTCGACATGGCGGCAGTCGTCCCCAGCCTCGCAGGCCCCAAGCGCCCGCAGGACAAGGTGGCACTGCCCATGGTGGACGAGCTGTTCAACGGCGACCTGTCGAAGGTCTATGGCAAGTCCGGCCCGGCCCGCGTGAGCGTGGAAGGCAAGGACCACGATATCGGCGATGGCGACGTTGTGATCGCGGCCATCACCAGCTGCACCAACACTTCCAACCCCGATGTGCTGATCGCCGCTGGCCTTGTCGCCAAGAAGGCAAACGAGAAGGGCCTGAAGCCCAAGCCGTGGGTCAAGACTTCGCTCGCTCCGGGATCGCAGGTGGTCACCGACTATCTCGTCAAGGCTGGCCTGCAGGAACATCTTGACGCCATTGGCTTCGACCTGGTTGGCTATGGCTGCACCACCTGCATCGGCAATTCCGGCCCGCTGGCCGAACCGATCAGCAAGGCGATCAACGGCAATGACATCGTTGCCGCCTCGGTCCTCTCGGGCAACCGCAACTTCGAAGGCCGCGTCAGCCCTGATGTGCGCGCCAACTTCCTCGCGTCGCCGCCGCTGGTCGTCGCCTATGCACTGAAGGGCACGGTGACAGAGGACATCACCACCACGCCAATCGGGCAGGACCAGGATGGCAATGACGTGATGCTGGCCGACCTCTGGCCGACCACGCAGGAAATCGCAGACCTGCGCGCGAGCAGCATCGACCGCGAAATGTTCGAGGCCCGCTATGCCGATGTCTACAAGGGCGACGAACACTGGCAGGCGATCCAGGTCGAAGCTTCCGACACCTATGCGTGGAAGCCGGGCAGCACCTATATCGCCAACCCGCCTTACTTCGAAGGCATGGGCATGACGCCCGATCCGGTAACCGACATCGTGGAGGCCAAGCCGCTCGCCATCCTGGGTGACAGCGTGACGACCGACCACATCAGCCCCGCCGGCTCGATCAAGGCAGACAGCCCCGCGGGCAAGTACCTGCTCGGCCACCAGGTGGCGAAGGAAGACTTCAATTCCTACGGCAGCCGCCGCGGCAACCATGAAGTGATGATGCGCGGCACCTTCGCCAATATCCGCATCAAGAACGAAATGGTTCCGGGTGTCGAAGGCGGTGTGACCACCTGCAACGGCGAGCAGATGGCGATCTATGACGCCGCCATGCAGCACAAGGCCGATGGCACGCCGCTGGTGGTCGTGGGCGGCAAGGAATATGGCACCGGCTCCAGCCGTGACTGGGCCGCCAAGGGCACCGTCCTGCTGGGCGTGCGCGCCGTGATCGTCGAAAGCTTCGAGCGTATCCACCGCTCCAACCTCATCGGCATGGGCGTGCTGCCCTTGCAGTTCAAGGATGGCGACACGCGCGAGACGCTGGCCCTGAAGGGTGACGACAGCTTCACGATCCTGGGCCTTGCCACCATGGTTCCGCAGCAGGCCGTCGAAGTGCAGGTGACCCGTGCCGACGGCACCACTTTCACCTTCACCGCCCAGTCGCGCATCGATACCGCCAACGAGATGGAATATTACCGCAATGGCGGCATCCTGCAGTATGTCTTGAGGAAGCTGGCAGCATGATCAGACCTTTCGCAGCCTCGCTGGCCATCGCCGTCTCGCTCGCACTTTCGGGCTGCGCTGGCAGCACGGCAACCGCACAGATGGCGCCGGGCGCTACACAGGGCGCGCGGGTGGAGACCATCACCGCTACCCAGCTCGCTGCCATGCTGGCTGCGGGCGAGGTGGTCCTGGTGGATGTGCGCACGCCTGCCGAGTTTGCCGAGGCACGGCTGGCGGGTGCGCTCAACGCGCCGCTGTCCACCTTCGATCCGGCCAGCATCCCGATGGAACAGGGCCGCGAAACGATCCTGATGTGCCGCTCCTCGCGCCGGTCCGCGCAGGCGGCAGAAATGCTCAGCCAGCACACCGGCGGCCTGGTGCGTCACCTCGAAGGCGGCATCATAGCGTGGCAGGAAGCCGGGCTGGAAACGCTGGCGGAGCCCGAACCGGCAAGCTGAGGCCTCTCGGACCTACTTCCCTTCGCCGAACAATCCGCCCTGCCCGCCGGGTGCATCCTGCGGCGGGTTGAGGCCGAGATGGCTCCAGCCGCGATCATTGAGGCAGCGCCCGCGTGCGGTGCGGGCGACCAGGCCGAGCTGGATCAGGAAAGGCTCGACCACTTCTTCCACCGTGTCGCGCGGCTCGGCGAGGCCGGCGGCGAGCGTTTCCACACCCACCGGACCGCCCTTGTAGATATCGGCAATCATGGTGAGGTAGCGGCGGTCCATCGCATCGAGGCCCAGCCGGTCGATCTCCAGCCTGGTCAGCGCTCCATCAGCGATATCGGCGGTGACGGTGCCATCGCCCGCGACATGGGCGAAATCGCGCACGCGGCGCAGCAGGCGGCCTGCCACACGCGGCGTGCCGCGCGAACGGCGGGCAATCTCGCGCGCGCCCGCAACATCGATAGCCATGCCGAGAAGCCGCGCCCCGCGCGTCACCACGCGCAGCAATTCGTCCTCGGTATAGAAATTGAGCCGCACCGGAATGCCGAAACGGTCGCGCAAGGGCGTGGTCAGCAGGCCCTGCCGCGTGGTCGCTCCCACCAGCGTGAACGGCGGCAGGTCGATCCGCACGGATCGCGCAGACGGCCCCTCGCCAATGATGATGTCGAGCGCGCGGTCTTCCATCGCCGGGTAGAGGATCTCTTCCACCACCGGGTTGAGGCGGTGGATCTCGTCAATGAAGAGGACGTCATTCGGCTCGAGGTTTGTGAGCAGCGCGGCAAGGTCCCCCGCCTTGGCGATCACAGGCCCGCTGGTGGCGCGAAAGCCCACGCCCAGTTCCTTCGCCACGATCTGCGCCAGCGTCGTCTTGCCCAGGCCGGGCGGGCCGAAGAACAACACATGGTCCATCGCCTCCCCGCGCCCCTTGGCCGCCTCGACAAACACGCGCAAATTCTCCCGCGCCGCCTCCTGCCCGATAAATTCGGTGAGCGATTTGGGCCGCAGCGCGGCGTCCGGGTCCTCCGGCTGGCGGTCGGGGGTGAGGTCGGGGTTCTGGGTCAATGTAACCCCCTCCAATCCCGACCAAATCCGTCATCCTGAACTTGTTTCAGGATCCATGGTGCCGCAAGCTCTGATCCATGCCAATCGAGCGCCAGCCTTGCGTCTATCTTCTCGCCAGCAAGCCTTTCGGCGCGATCTATACCGGCGTCACTTCGGACCTCATCGCACGCCTGTGGCAGCATCGCGAAGGCGCGATCCCCGGTTTCACCAGCCGCTACAAGGTCCACTGGCTTGTCCGCTTCGAACTGTTCGACACCATGGAAGCCGCCATCGCGCGCGAAAAGCAGCTCAAGAACTGGCACCGGCAATGGAAGATCAACCTCATCGAAAGCGAGAACCCCGACTGGCATGACCTTGCAGTCGGCCTCGGCCTGCCCCCGCTTGCTCCGC
>JAHEBH010000016.1:0-36157 GCA_024642335.1 Erythrobacter sp. | reverse complement strand
TCGCTTTCGCTGGCGTCCTCGCCCAGTTCGGCCTGGGCGTGGGCCACGGCGGCTGCGGCGGTGGCGGGTTTGAAGCCGAGGTTGGTGAGGGCGGAGACCGCATCGGCGCCAAAGGAATTTCGGGCCGCGCCTGCGTGGGAGACCGCGCTCGCCGCAACGCCCGCAGCGCCGCCACCGGGCAATGCGCCAGGTAATGCTTGGGCCTTGTCCTTCAGCTCATTGACGATGCGGCCTGCCAGTTTCGGGCCCACACCCTTGGCGCGGGCAATCGTGGCGGCGTCCACGGCGGCGCAGGCATCGCGCACTTCGCCGGTTGAAAGCGCGGACAGGATGGCGAGCGCCACCTTGGAGCCCACGCCCTGCACCGAATTGAGCAGGCGGAACCAGTCACGCTCTGCGCTTGTCGCGAAACCGAGCAGGCGCATGTCGTTCTCCGACACTTGCAGATCGGTATAGACCACGCAGGCTTCCCCCTGCCCGCCCAGCGCGCCCAAGGTCTTGGTGGAGCAATGGACGAGGTAGCCCACGCCCTGCACATCGATCACCGCCCAGTCTTCACCGGTTTCGTCGAGCAGGCCCTTCAGCTTCGCGATCATGTTTTGTTCTTATCGCTGCATTTGCCGATGGTCCAGTGATTATGGACAGTTGCCCCCACTTGCGCCAAAGCAGCGCCTCATGAGCATGAACACATTCGGACGCGTCTTTCGCTTTACCACCTGGGGGGAAAGCCACGGGCCCGCTTTGGGCGCGGTGGTGGATGGCTGCCCGCCCTTGCTCGAGTTGAACGAGGCGGCGATCCAGCCCTTCCTCGATGCGCGGCGTCCGGGCACCAGCCGCTTCACCACCCAGCGGCAGGAGCCGGACCAGGTGAAGATCCTTTCCGGCGTGTTTGAAGGCAAGACCACCGGCACGCCGATCAGCCTGATGATCGAGAATACCGACCAGCGGTCCAAGGATTATGGCGAGATCGCCAAGGCATACCGCCCCGGCCATGCCGATTATGCCTATGACGCGAAATACGGCATTCGCGATTATCGCGGCGGCGGGCGCTCCTCTGCGCGCGAGACTGCGGCGCGGGTGGCGGCAGGTGCCATCGCCCGGCTGGTGATCCCCGAAGTCACCATCACCGCCTATGTTTCCGAGATCGGCGGGGACGCAATCGACCGCGACAATCTCGATTACACTTTCATCGACCAGAACCCCTTCTTCTGCCCCGACCGGCTGGCCGCCGAACGGTGGGAGAGGCTGGTGGACGAGGCGCGCAAGAACGGATCATCGCTGGGCGCGGTGGTGGAATGCGTCGCCAGCGGCGTTCCCGCCGGATGGGGCGCGCCCATCTATGCCAAGCTGGACGCAGACCTTGCCGCCGCCATGATGGGCATCAACGCCACCAAGGCTGTCGAGATCGGTGACGGCTTTGCCGCCGCGCGGCTGACGGGCGAGCAGAATGCCGACGAGATGCGCCCCGGAGAGCCGGGTCCAGAAGGAAGGGGGGCGCCCGAATTCCTCGCCAACCATGCCGGCGGGATCGTGGGCGGTATTTCCACCGGACAGCCCGTGGTGTGCCGCGTGGCCTTCAAGCCCACCAGCTCGATCCTCACCCCGCGCAAGTCGATCAACAGCGATGGCGAAGCCGTGGACGTGCGCACCAAGGGCCGCCACGACCCCTGCGTCGGCATTCGCGGTGCGCCGGTTGTCGAAGCGATGATGGCGCTGGTGCTGGCGGATCACAAGCTGCTGCATAGGGCGCAGTGCGGGTAGAGTAGAACCTTGCTTTCACCACATCGTCATTCCCGCCTTCGCGGGAATGACGAGGTCTATTGAGGAGACGTGACGTTCTCCTAGCGATAATGCACCAGGCTGAGCAGCGCGCCGCCCGCGATGTTGAACCACGCCGAGCCGACCACCGCCTCGTGCACCGCGCCTTCGACCACAATCCACCCCGCCCCGAACAACGAATATTTGCTGATAGCGCGCGTGGTCTTCCATTCATGCAGCAACACCGCCCCCGCCATTCCCCATAGCGTGAGGTAGAGCCAGAATGTGGGAATGGGATCGTCCAGTGCCAGCGCGTTGGCCCAGAAGCGGTTCACGCCTGGCGGCAGAACGGGCAGCATGGCGAAGATGATCATGCGCTTGTGGATCTGCGGGCGGTTGCGGTTGCGGATCGCCAGCGTGAACAGGCACGCGAAGCCCGCGAAGGCAAGCAGGCCAAGGTAGAGCCCGTCAGTGCCCGGTGGCCGTCCGGCGAAATAGCCGGCACCCGATGCGATGAGCTGCATCATCAGGCCCATCAAGATCACCGCCGTGCCATGCGCCACGCCCCACAGGCCGAGCGAACGGTGAAGCCTGACATTGCCGCCGCTCACCAGCGCGCTCTGCACCACCAACAACAGCATCCAGCTGACAAACAGCAGAGCGTGCAGGTGCACGATGGGCGGCGCTGGCGGGAAATTGCCTTGCAGCGCAGGGAGAGCCGAATGCATCCCGAAGCCGCCAAAGACGAAGAAGCACATCGCCAACGTCATCCAGAAGAAAAAGGACGGTTCGAACCGGCGCCGGGCGCCTGGCGCTGCGTCTGCGCTGACCATGAAAATGCCTCTCCCCAGCAATTCTGACCACGTCGGTAGCCTACTGTCGCCCTGGCTCCAAGCAAGGCAAGCACGCATTTGCGACTGTGCAGGTGCAATATGACAGATTCCGCCGCGCATTTTTGCGCCAGATCATCGAAAAGAGCCTGAAATTGGCTGAGTCATTGCTTGAGCAGGCTTGATCGAGTGAGCCGATCAAGCCAATCGCAACAAACCGCTTTATTGCACTGCAAAAAACACTATCTGGGCCGCAACAGTTTCAGATTACCAATTCAAACAGGAGTTTTTCGATGGGAATTATCGGCAGCACGATCAAGCCGTTCAAGGCCACCGCCTTCCAGGCGGGCAAGGACTTTTTCGACGTCACCGAAAAGGACATCGAGGGCAAGTGGGCCGTGTTCTTCTTCTATCCTGCCGACTTCACCTTCGTCTGCCCGACCGAGCTGGAAGACCTGGGCGAAAAGCATGCCATGCTGCAGTCCATGGGCGTTGAAGTCTTCGCCGTGTCCACCGACACGCATTTCAGCCACAAGGCCTGGCACGACACGTCCGAGAAGATCGGCAAGCTCAAGTACGCCTTCCTGGGCGACCAGATGCACAATCTGTCGAACAACTTCGGCGTGCTGCGCGACGGCGTGGGCCTGGCCGACCGTGCGACCTTCGTGGTCGATCCCGACGGCGTGATCCAGATCATGGAAATCACCTGCGAAGGCGTGGGCCGCAATGCCAACGAACTGGCCCGCAAGATCAAGGCTGCGCAGTACGTCCGCAACAACCCCGGCCAGGTTTGCCCGGCTGCGTGGGAAGAAGGCGCCGAGACGCTGGCCCCCTCGCTCGACCTTGTCGGCAAGATCTAGGCCGCAAGGCAACTGAATAAGACGGCCCCGTCCCAACAGACGGGTCGCTTGAACGGTCCGGGGCGCTTCCAACCCTCCCCCCAATCCCCGGAAGCCCCCGGGCCGTTTTAATTCCTCCCCAGATTTGGGGAGGGGGACCATCCGAAGGATGGTGGTGGGGCACGTGCCCCTCCGTCCGCCGCCTTCGGCGACAGACACCTCCCCGGCGCGGGGAGGAAAAGGAGTTCCGCCATGCTCGACGCCAACATGACCCAGCAGCTGAAGCAATATCTCGGCAATCTGCGCGAGCCGGTCGAGCTGGTGGCGAGCCTTGGCGATGATGCGAAGTCGGGCCAGACGCGCGAGCTCTTGGAAGAGATTGCCGCGCTTTCCGACAAGGTGAGTGCGAGCTTCGATGGCGACGATGAACGCAAGCCCAGTTTCGTTATCCGCCGCGCATCCGACGCGGACAAATGGGTGCGCTTTGCCGGCCTTCCGATGGGCCATGAATTTACCTCGCTCGTCCTCGCCCTGCTGTGGGCGGGCGGCCATCCGCCCAAGGTGGAAGCCGAAGTGCTGGATCAGATCGCGGCGCTCGATGGCCCCTTCGATTTCGAGATGTATTTCTCGCTCTCCTGCCACAATTGCCCCGACGTGGTGCAGGCGCTGACGCTGCTGGCGCTCAACAACCCGCGCATTACCGCCACGCTGATCGAGGGCGGCAGCTTCCAGCAGGAGGTCGAGACACGCGGCGTGATGGCCGTGCCCGCCACTTTCCTCAACGGCGCAATGTTCGCCAGCGGCAAGTTGAGCGTCGAGGAACTGCTGCAGAAGCTGGACAGCAACGCCACCGCCCGCGCGGCGGCCAGACTGGCCGAAAAGGAACCGTTCGAAGTGCTGGTCGTCGGCGGCGGTCCCGCAGGGGCAGCGGCGAGCATCTATACGGCGCGCAAGGGCTTTGCCACCGGCATCGCTGCAGAGCGTTTCGGCGGACAGGTGCTCGACACGATGGGCATCGAGAACTTTATCTCCGTACCCTATACCGAAGGCCCCAAGCTGGCCGCGCAGCTGGAGAACCACGTCAAGGAATACGATATCGACGTGATGAACCTTGCCGTGGCCAAGAGACTGGTCCCTGCCAGCGAAGTCGGCGGCTATCACCAGATCGAGCTTGAAAACGGCGCCGTGCTCAAGGGCCGCAGCCTGATCCTGTCCACCGGCGCACGCTGGCGCAATCTGGGCGTTCCGGGCGAGTTCGAATATCGCAACCGCGGTGTCGCCTATTGCCCGCACTGCGACGGCCCGCTGTTCAAGGGCAAGCGCGTGGCGGTGATCGGCGGCGGCAACAGCGGCGTCGAGGCGGCGATCGACCTTGCCGGCATCGTCGGCCATGTGACGCTGATCGAATTCGACCACCAGCTGCGCGCGGATGAAGTGCTGCAGAAGAAGCTGCGCTCCATGCCCAATGTCGACATCATTGTGTCGGCGCAGACGACCGAGATTACCGGTGACGGTGAGCGCGTGTCCGGCCTGGTCTACAAGGATCGCGCAAGCGGTGCGGAACACCAGGTACTGCTCGAAGGCGTGTTCGTGCAGATCGGCCTGGTGCCCAACACCGAATGGCTGAAGGACAGCGGCATTGCGCTCAGCAAGATCGGCGAGATTGAAATAGACCACAAGGCGGCGACCAACCTTCCCGGCGTCTTCGCCGCGGGCGATTGCACCACCGTGCCCTACAAGCAGATCGTGATCGCCATGGGCGAAGGATCGAAGGCAGCGCTCAGCGCGTTCGATTACCTGATCCGCAATCCTGCACCGGCAGAGATGGAAACAGCCTGACCTTTCAGCCGAGCAGTGCGGGCGGCGGCACGTAGCCGCCGACTTCCCGTTCGGCCAGCTCGGCAAAGCGGATGACGGTGGCATCTTCCATGAAGGGACCAATGATCTGCAAGCCGCCGGGCAGGCCATCCACCTGCCGACCGGTGGGCATGCAGGTTGCGGGCAGGTTCGCCACCGTGGCTATGCCTTGCCAGGTAAAATCAAGATAGGGCTCCTCACGTCCGTTCACGATGATCCGGCGACTAAGCTGTTCGGAATGCACACCGCTGCCCTCTGCCATATGCGGGAAGGCAAGGATCGGAACCTGCGGCATCAGCAGCACATCGAAGTCTTCGAAGAAGCGCGCCCATGCAGCCATGATCGCCGCGCGCTTCTCGCACATCTCGAACCACTGCGGCAGGCTGCTTGCCATGTAGCGCGACAGCTTTTCCGCCATGCCGGTTTCATCGCCGTCGGCGAAGCTGGCGAATATTTCGGATTCACCAGGAGCCGACGCCCCGACAATGCCGAACAGCGTGTGGAGATAAGTCTCGTAGCTTTCTTTCGGATCGACCGGCAACGACACGCGCAAGACATGTGCCCCTTCCTTTTCCAGATCGGCAATATAGCCTTCGAGCATATCCCTGTAGGGACCGTCGATCAGATAGTCCGAACCCTCGCCCATCCACACGCCGACGCGGAAATCTCTCAGCCTGTTTTGCCGCGGAGGCTTGAGCAGGATGCGCTTGTCGTCCCGAGCCAATATGGGCAGCATCAGGCCGAGGTCGCTGGCGGAACGCGCAAGCGGCCCGCCAACGCCCAGTTCGACCTCGTAGAGCGCGCCCGGCATGGGCGGGATATGCCCGCGCATGGGCACCACGCCATAGCTTGGCTTGTGGCCGAAGACGCCGCAGAAATGCGCCGGAATGCGGATCGATCCGCCGATATCGCTGCCCAGTTCGACCGCGCTGAAGCCGCAGGCGACGGCCCCCGCAGAACCGCCTGAAGATCCGCCAACAGAGCGCGTAGGGTCCCACGGATTGCGGCTCAATCCGTAGATCGGATTGAAGCTCTGCCAGTCGCTCGCCCCTTGCGGCAGGTTGGTCTTTCCGAAAATGATCGCCCCTGCCTTGCGCAGCCTGGCCACGGCATCGGCATCCCTTGCAGGCCGATAATCGCGCAGGAATTCGAACCCACAGCTGGCCACCATGCCTTCGGATTCGTAGCATTCCTTGATGGTCATCGGCAGTCCGGCAAGCGGTCCCGCCTCCTCTCCTGCAGCGCGCCTGCGGTCGGCCTCGACAGCCTCCCCGCGCGCCCTGTCGAGATCGAAGGCCACGACAAGGTTGTATTCGGGATTGTACCTGTCGATCCGCTCGCAAAACAGGTCGAGCAATTCGACCGAGCCGATTTCCCCCTTCGCCAGCATGGCGCGCAGTCTGGTCGCAGAAGCAAATGGCAGCTGTGAATTGCTCATTGGCGGTACTCCCCGGTTGACGGCCACAACCTAGCACAGCGGGACCAGGGCACCAGCCAGCAGCCTATGTTCGCCAAAATCGATCAATGAATGCCAATTAATCGGTTAGACGAATTAGTCGTAAAGGCGCATCCTTTTTTCGTCAAATAGAACGCGACTCGCACGCGGCGAGTGCGCGAAGCAGAGAGATGCAGAGAGGAGTGACGAGAATGGACGCGAAGACCGGTTCGATCACAGGTGGGGGCTGCCCCTTTCACAGCGGTGATATGGAGCGATCGCTCCTTGGCCGTACCAACAAGGATTGGTGGCCCGATGCGCTCCAGCTCGACCTGCTCGTGCAAGGCGGCAAGAACCCGGACCCCATGGGCGCGGATTTCGACTATTGCGAGGCGTTCAACGCGATCGACTACACTGCGCTGAAGGCCGACCTGACCACTCTGATGACCGACAGCCAGGACTGGTGGCCGGCAGACTATGGCCATTACGGCCCCTTCTTCATCCGCATGGCATGGCACGCCGCGGGCACCTATCGCACGGGCGACGGGCGCGGCGGTGCTGGCAGCGGGCAGCAGCGTTTTGCTCCGCTCAACTCCTGGCCGGATAACGGCAACCTCGACAAGGCGCGCCGCCTGCTGTGGCCGATCAAGCAGAAATACGGCCAGCACATCAGCTGGGCCGACCTGTTCATCCTTGCCGGCAATGTCGCCATCGAAAGCATGGGCGGCCCGGTGTTCGGCTTCGGCGGCGGACGTGCAGACGTCTATGAACCTGAAAGCACCTATTGGGGCACCGAGGAGCTGTGGGTGAACGAGGGCGTCGAAACGCGCATCATCCCGGACAAGGAAAAGCAGATCGACGGCCCGCTTGCCGCCATCCAGATGGGCCTGATCTACGTCAACCCGGAAGGCCCGGGCGGCAATCCGCACGATGCCGAGGGCATGGCGCGCGACATGCGCGAGACCTTTGCCCGCATGGCGATGAATGACGAGGAAGTCGTTGCTCTCACCGCAGGCGGCCACGCCTTCGGCAAGGGACATGGCGCGGCCCCGTCTGACACCTTCAGCGGCAGCCCGGAGAGCGAGGCACTGGCATTGCAGGGCTTCGGCTGGCTGACCGACCAGGCGGAGATCGATGCTGGCCATATCACCACCAGCGGCATCGAAGGCGCATGGTCGAACAACCCCACCAAATGGGGCGGCGACTATTTCCGCCTGCTGTTCAAGTATGACTACGAGCTGGTGCAGAGCCCGGCGGGCGCGAACCAGTGGCAGCCCATCGGCCAGTCGGAAGAGGATATGGCGCCCGACGCGCGCGATCCGTCCAAGAAGGTTCCGACCATGATGACCACTGCCGACATGGCACTGAAGCGTGATCCCGAATTCCGCAAGATTTCCGAACGGTTCCTCAATGACCAGGCCGCGCTGGACGATGCCTTTGCCCGCGCATGGTTCAAGCTGTGCCACCGCGACATGGGACCCAAGGCCCGCTATCTCGGCCCGGAAGTCCCCGCAGAAGACCTGATCTGGCAGGATCCGGTTCCCGCTGGCACCAAACCTTCGGATGCCGATGTCGCGGCCTTTAAGGCGAAGGTCCTGGGCAGCGGCCTGACCGTTTCCGAACTGGTCAAGGCGGCCTGGGCTTCGGCATCGACCTATCGCAATTCGGACCACCGCGGCGGTGCCAACGGCGCGCGCGTACGCCTCGCCCCGCAGAATGGCTGGGCGGCGAACGATCCGGACGAACTCGCCAAGGTGCTATCCACGCTCGACGGCTTGCGCGGCAATCTCTCCATGGCCGATGCCATCGTGCTGGCGGGCGCTGCGGCGGTCGAAAAGGCGGCGGCAGATGGCGGCGTCAAGGTCGCGGTCAATGTCACCACCGGGCGCGGCGATGCCAGCGAGGATCAGACCGATGCCGACAGCTTCGATCCGATGCAGCCCTTCGCCGATGGCTTCCGCAATTACCTCAAGGCCAAGGCCACGGTGAAGACCGAGGACATGCTGGTCGACAAGGCGCAATTGCTGGGCCTCTCGATCCCGGAAATGACCGTGCTGGTCGGCGGCATGCGCGCGTTGGGTGCTGTTACCGGGAACACCGGCCACGGCGTCCTCACCAGCCGCCCGGGGGTTCTGAGCAACGACTTCTTCGTCAACCTGCTCGACATGGGCACCAAATGGTCACCGGTTGACGGCAGCAAGGACGAGCTGTTCGTTGGCAAGGACCGCAAGAGCGGCGCGGAGAAGTGGCGCGGCACGCGGGCGGACCTGGTCTTCGGTTCCAACTCGCAATTGCGCGCGCAGGCGGAAGTCTATGCCGCCAATGGCGCGGGAGAGAAGTTCGTGAAGGACTTCATCGCCGCCTGGACCAAGGTCATGGACGCCGACCGCTTCGACCTGAGAAACGCGAAATACCACAAGTAAGCGGGACCCCCTCCCCCGCTTGCAATGGGCCCCCGGCAGCAATGTCGGGGGTCTTTTTGCTGGCCGGGGTGGATTGGCTCGACTCATCGCTTTGTGTTAATCGCCTTTTTGGGTCGCAGGCCATGGGGAGGCAGCGATGCGCAGCAAACTTAGACTATCCGCAGTTCTATTGGGCATGGCGGCCTTCGGCGGTGCTTCTGCCATTGTGCCCGACAAGCAGCCTTCTGCTGCCACCCTTGCAGCTCTTGATCCAACCTTGCTCGGACGCAAGGGGTGTCGAGGTTTTGACACCACCGGTGTAACTCTCGATGCCCGCCTGAAATTGGCCCAGTCCTTGTCGGAAGAGCAGGGAATGGGCTCGCGAAAAATGGGACTCTATTCGGACATTTCCACTTCGGACTTGCCCCTCGGCAATATCGATCCCCTCGCGCGCCGATATTTCGACCAAGGCCTTGCGCTTGCCTATGGATTCAATCACCGGGCAGCCATTCGCTCTTTCCAGCATGCCCAGCAAATCGATCCAACCTGCGCGATTTGCTGGTGGGGCGAGGCGATGGCCAACGGACCCAATATCAATGCCGGAATGGATGATGAGCAAAACCGGTCTGCCTTGAATGCGCTCGATATGGCTCGGAGGCTCGCAGCAAATTCCAGCCCCGCTGTCATGGAACTGATCGAGGCCCAGGCCGCAAGATATTCAAACGATCCCGAGGCGGATCGCGCTGCGCTGGATTGGGCCTATGCCGAGCAAATGCTTGCCATATCGCGCAATCATCAGGACAGTGACGACCTTGCCATCCTCGCGGCGGAAGCCGCCATGAACACCAGTCCCTGGGACTACTGGGAACTGGACACTGGCGAGCCGAGGCCACTTATCGCCGATGCGGTTGATTTAATCGAGGCTGTCATGGCCCGAAACCCCGCGCACCCGCAGGCATCGCATCTTTACATCCATCTCCTCGAACTGCCTCAACCCAAGCGTGCAGAGGCAGCTGCAGACCGCCTTCGCGAAAATGCCCCCAAGGCACTGGGACACCTGGTCCACATGCCCGCCCATATCTATTATCGCATTGGCCGGTATCGGGATTCCATGGAGGTGAACATTGATGCGGTTACCGCCGATGAAGCTTACCTCAGCGAAGTTGGCGATGATGGCTTGGTGCGGTTCGGCTATTACCCGCACAACGTCCATTTCCTGCTGACATCAGCGCAGATGATGGGTGACGTGCGGACAGTGGTTACACAGACCGCCCGACTGGAAACGATTCTCGACGTTGAGACCGGAAGAGATCTGGGCTGGGTCCAGGCGATCTATGCAGCCCCATATTTCGCATATGCCCAATATGGTTCGCCCGCTGCGACTCTTGCGCTGACCAATGTGCCGCATGCGCTTGATTATGTCGAAGCCATGCGCCGCTATTCAAGGGCCGTCGCCCATGCGCAAAACAGGAATTCTGCCGGTTTTGCCGCGGAATTGCAGTATCTTGAAGGCTTGGAAGATTCAGATGGTGTCAGCCAGCTTGAAGCGAATGGCTTCCCTGCTCAACTTATTGTCCAACTGGCCGCCGATGTCGCCCGGGGACGCATGGCCATGGCTGAAGGGAGGCATGACGAGGCCATCGCACGATTCTCGAATGCCGCGGAGATGCAAAAGCGCATTCCCTATAGCGAGCCACCATTCTGGTATTACCCGGTGAGCCAATCGCTTGGCGCGGCCTATTACGCGGCAGGCCAATATGAGAGTGCGAGAGTGGCCTTCAGAGCCGCCCTATTCGAAGCGCCGAACAACGCCTTGGCACTTCATGGTCTGGCGCAGACTGAACGGAAGCTGGGTCACCTTCTCGAAGCACAAGCGGCACAACAGGCCTTCGATAGTGTGTGGGTAGGCGACGACGCCTGGCTCACCATGAACCGCATCTAGGCACTACGTAAGCCAGCAAGGCGATGTCCATAATTGGGTAGTTAGCGTTCGCGACCGCCTCACCCTCTTCGCCGCTTGAGCACGAGGTAGAGCGCCCCGTCCCCGCCATGCCGCCTGTGCGCATTCCTCACGGCGGCGATATCCGCGCCGTGCGGACCGGCGGCGAGCCAATCGAGGATCTTGGCGCGGATGGCTCCGCGGCGTTCGCCCCTGTCTGCCGCATCGACCGGGCGCGGCTTGCCGGTAATCAGCAGCACCAGCCGCGCGCCCATCGCCTTGGCCTGTGTCAGTCCGTGATCGAGCCGCCGGTGCGCCTGGTCGAGGTTGTAGCCATGCAGGTCGAGCGTGAATTCGGGTTCGGGCGCGCGGGACAGGCGGCGTTCCCAGTGCGAATCGAGGCCTCCCATATCCTCCCCGGACCGGGGAGGGGGACCGTCCGCAGGACGGTGGAGGGGAACATGCGGTCGAGCGCTCTTGTTCGCCAAAGGCGCTTTGGGCCGCGTCGGAAGTACTGCTTTCTGAGAGGTCTTGCTTGCGGCACCTGCCCCTCCACCATGCCTTGCATGGCCCCCCTCCCCCTTGGGGGGAGGATTGCGGTGGAGCGGCGTCACGCTCTGCGCGACCCTGGCCCAGAGAGCGGCCTCTTCCGGCGTCAGCCCGCGAGGAGCCTTCATGGCGCGACCCCGAGCCTGTCGAGCGTTCCGCGCGGCAGGAACAGCACCGCCTGGCCGCGCGCGCTCATGCCGCCGGCCACTTCGCGGGCACGCTCGCCTGCGCCCCAGAAGGTGTCGAAGCGGTTGGGGCCCTTGATCGCCCCGCCCGTATCCTGCGCCACCCACAGCCCGCGCGCCTCCACGCGGTCGGTCGAGAGGAACACAGGCGCACCGTAGGGCACGTAATTGGGATCAACCGCCACCGAGCTTTCCCCGCGCACGGGCACGCCAATGCTTCCCAGCGGTCCATCGCCATCCAGTTCGCGGAAGAACACCCAGCTTTCATTCATGCGCATGAGTTCGCGACCATCATCCGGGTTCTCGCGAATATATTGCATGATGCCCTGCATCGACCCTGCATACTGGCCCGGCCCGTCACCTAGCAGGCCCTGTTCGCGCATCACCCCGCCGATGCCGGTATAGGCATGGCCGTTCTGATTGGCATAACCGATGCGGATCACCTCCCCTTCGGGAGAGATCAACCGGCCCGAACCCTGAATCTGCAAGAAGAAGAATTCCACCGGATCGGCCGCCCAGGCGATTTCCAGCCCGCGCCCTTCCAGTGCGCCATCCTCAATCTCGGCGCGCGAGTAGTATTGCACGCAGTCGCCTTCGGGCGTCATGCGGCTGAGTGGCTCGCGCCCGGTACGCTCGCTTGCGGGAATATCGGCGCGCCAGCAGCGCACCAGATCCTGCGGCTCGCCATAGACGGGCACTTCGAAGCCGGGCCGCCTTGTCCGCGATCCTGCAATCTCGGGTTCGAAATAGCCCGTGGCAAAGGCCGCGCCATCGCCCACGCGGGCGGCTTCAAAATAGGTGGCGAAGAAACGCGGCGCCTCGCTGCGCGGCCATGTGGCGGCGCTGCGGCAGGCGGGCTGCCAGTCAAAGGGACGCGTGAGGCCCGACTGGTCCTGCCGCCGGGTCAGCACCTCACAGCTTGCGGCAAAGCTGTCGAGCGCGTCGGCGCTATCGCGCGCCAGCAAGCCGAAGCTTTCGATCGACGGCCCGCGCGCCAGGCCCAGGCTGGCTGCATTGGTGACAACGGGTGCGGGAACAGGCCCCATGCTGGCGCAGGAACCGAGCAGAGCCAGCGCGGGAAGCGCGGCGGCAATTCTCGGCAATGTGGAAAAGGGCGCAGCCATGGCTCGCCGCGCCTCCTGAGGCTTAGCCCTCGTCGGTTTCGTCGAGCAGCCAGGCCGGATCACTGCTGCGCACGTCGCGGCTGAAGGTCCAGACGTCGCGGCTCTCCACCGCATCATCCAGCGAACCGGCGATCATGTTGCCATCCTTGTCGCGCGTGAGGGCGGCGATATCGGACACGAAACGGACCGCGATGCGCGCAACCTTGCCATCCAGCATGGCCGAATGAATGGCGGTATCTTCGATACGGACCAGGCGGTTTTCCAGCGTGTGCCCTTCTGCCTCGCGCGCATCGATGGCGGCGACAAAGCTGGCATAGACATCATCGTCGCACAGCTGCTTGATCTCTTCCTTGTCGCCGCGCCAGAAAGCTTCGAGCACCATTTCATAGGCAGCACGCGCACCTTCAAGAAAAGCAAGCAGGTCAAAACGGCGATCGGCGGAGAGAATATCCTGCAAACCGCGTTCGATCGCGGGCGGGAAGCCGGCCAGCCGTGCATCGCCGCGCGGCAATTCGGCGACCGGCGCGGGAGCGGGTGCCATCTGGACCTTGTCTTCACCCGGATCGAAGCCCTTGGGAATGATCTCTTCCTCATGCTCGGCACGGCGGCCCAGCACGGAATAAAGTCGCATGCCCAGGAAGGCTGCAATCATGGCAAGGATAACAATCTCAAAAATCACTGACTTTTCCCGATTCGCCTGGCCGCAAACGCGCGGCACTCCGAAAGTTACACGATTGTGGCCCAGATAGGACGCAAATTCAATTGAACAACGCCCTGCCGCGCCACAAAACCGCGTGACGTTCACTATATGCAACATGACAGCAAAACCTTAGCTGAATAGTAACGCGTGCAGCGTTGCGGGCTGGCTTCGCGGATGCTAGGCGCGCCAGCCAGCGAAACGTGCAATTTTATCAGCGGTCCGGCCCAGTCCCGCCGCCAGCAAGACGAAAGTTGAATATCATGGCCGACGAAGGCGACGTTCTCACCAATCTCAACCCCGCTCCGCAGCCCAATGGCGCTGATACGCAGCCGGTCGCAGGCGTGATCAGCCAGTATGTGAAGGATCTCTCGGTCGAGAACCCGCGCGCACCGGAAAGCTTTTCCTGGCAGAGCCAGCCGGAAATGGACGTGCAGTTCAATATCGCCGCCAACCCGGTGAATGACCAGGTCACCGAATGCGAGTTGAAGATCACTGCCAAGGCCAAGGCGGCGGAAGGCGTTGCCTATATCGTGGAGCTGACCTTCTGCGGGTTGGTTGGCATGCGCAACATGTCTGATGACCAGAAGCACGCCTTCACCTTTGCCGAAGCGCCGCGCCTGCTGTTCCCCTTCGCCCGCCGGGTGATGGCCGATGCGACGCGCGATGCCGGTTTCACGCCGCTGCTGCTCGATCCGATCGACTTCAACGGGCTCTATCTCAACCAGCTGCGCCAGAAGCAGGCGCAGGAGGCAGCTGCCGCTGCTGCCGGGCCCGCTGGCGACACGCCGCCTGCAGGCGACGAGGGCTGATGCAGCCCCTCGGCCCTGCGGCAAGCTGAAAGGCAAGAGCGCATGGGCATGCTGCGCAATGTCGGGACAATCGGCTCGCTGACCATGGTCAGCCGCATTGCGGGCCTCGCGCGCGACATGATCTTCGCGCGCGTGCTCGGCGCGAACGAGGCGACCGACGCCTTCCTGCAGGCCTTTATCCTGCCCAATGTCTTCCGCAGGCTCTTTGCAGAAGGAGCTTTTTCCGCGGCCTTCGTGCCGATGTTCTCCAGGCGCGTGCGCGAGGGGGATGAGGCCGGCGATGACGGGCACGAGGCAGCGGCCGAGTTCTCCAACGATGTGCTCAGCGTCTTCCTGCCCGCGCTGATCGTGCTTGTCGCCATTGCCGAGATCGCCATGCCGGGCATCATCTGGCTGTGGTCCCCCGAGTGGCGCGGCGATGCGGGCCAGCTTGCTTTCGCGACGGACCTTGCGCGCATCACCTTTCCCTATATCGCGCTGATCAGCCTGGTGACGCTGTTTACCGGCATGCTCAATTCGGTAAGCCGCTTTGCGCCGGGGGCAAGCTTTCCCATCATCCTCAACCTCGTGCTGATCGCCGCGCTGCTGGGTGGCGAGTACTGGATGGGCCGGGGCGGGGAATTGCGCGATGCCGTGTACCTGGCCGCATTCGGCGTCAGTGCAGGGGGCGTGCTGCAACTGCTCTGGCTCTATTTCTGGACCCGTGCTTCTGGCTTCCGGCCCAGCCTGCAGCTTCCCAGGGTAACGCCGCAGGTGAAGCGGCTGTGCTGGATCGCCCTGCCAGCCGCGGTGGGTGCTGGCGCCTACCAGATCAACACGATCCTGCAGGTCTATTTCCTCAATGACCTTGAAGGCTCCAACATCACCTACATGAATTATGCCGACAGGCTGAACCAGTTGCCGCTGGGGATCATAGGCATTGCGCTCGCCACCGCGATCCTGCCCGCCCTCTCCAGGCATATCGCCGCGAACGAGCATGACGGGGCGAGCAAGGTGCAAAGCGATGCGATCGAGCTGGGCATGCTGCTGACCCTGCCTGCCGCCGTCGCCATGGCGATTTGCGGTGTGCCCTTCGTGACCATCTTCTTCGAAGGCGGGCGATTGACATCGGAAGATGCGCGCATCGCAGGTGAAGTGCTGGTGGCGCTGGTGATGGGCCTGCCCGCCTATGTCGGCGTCAGGGTGCTGGTGCCGGGCTTCTATGCCCGTTCGGACACGCGCACGCCTGTTTATGCTGCCACGGCCGCGCTGGTGTTCTTCGTCGCCTTCAACCTCGCCTTCCTCCATTGCTTCGGCGTGGTCGGCGTGGCGGCGGCGAGTGCCGTGGGCGCATGGATCAATTGCACGATCCTCTATGCCATCCTCGTTGCCCGAAACCACTACCGCATGCCGGCACCGCTATTGGGCAGGCTGGCGCGCCAGGTGCTCGCTGCGGCCGTCATGGGCGTAGCGCTCTGGTTCCTGCGTGATCTCTTCACCAGCTGGTATGGCGGCAATGTGTTCGAACGTGTCGTCGCGCTCGGCGCGCTAACCCTGGCAGGCGGGGCCATCTATTTTGCGGTTGCATTCCTTGCAGGAGCCATCGACAGGGCTACCTTCCGCAAGTTCATGAAGAAAAGGGCCGCAAGCTGATGCGCGTCGTCTCCGGCATCCAACCCACTGGCCAACCGCACCTGGGCAATTACCTGGGGGCCATCCGCAACTATGTAAAGCTGCAGGACGAGGCCGTGGCTGCGGGCGGCGAATGCCTGATCTTCCTGGCCGATCTGCACGCCATTTCCATGCCGCATGACCCGAAGGAGCTGCGCGCCTCTACGCTGGAACTGGTCGCCACGCTGGTCGCCTGCGGGGTCGATCCTTCCAAGGCGATCCTGTTCAACCAGGCGCAGGTTCCCGCCCATGCAGAGCTGCAATGGCTGCTCAATGGCACCGCGCGCATGGGCTGGCTCAACCGCATGACGCAGTTCAAGGACAAGAGCGGCAAGAACCGCGAGGGTGCAAGCGTGGCCCTGTTCACCTATCCCGTGCTGCAGGCCGCCGACGTGCTGCTCTACCAGGCCACGCATGTGCCGGTGGGCGAGGACCAGAAGCAGCATCTGGAGCTGGCGCGCGACATTGCGCAGAAGTTCAACAATGACTTCGCCAGCGAGGACAATCCCGTCTTCACCCTGCCCGATCCGATCATCCCGCCCGAAGCCGCCCGGATCATGAGCCTGCGCGATGGCAGCGCCAAGATGAGCAAGTCCGATGCGTCGGACATGAGCCGCATCAACCTGGCCGACGATGCCGATACGATGGCTAAGAAGATCAAGAAGGCGAAAACCGATCCCGAACCCCTGCCGAGCGAATTGAAAGGGCTTGAGGATCGTCCCGAGGCATTGAACCTCGTCTCGATCTACGCCGCACTGGCAGAAACCAGCGTCGACGCGGTGCTGGCTGATCATGGCGGACAGGGCTTTGGCGCATTCAAGCCCGCGCTGGCAGACCTGCTGGTCGCCAGGCTCGGCCCGATCCGCAACCGCTTCGTTGAGCTGAAGGAGGACCGGGAATCGCTCGACGCCATCCTCGCACGCGGCGCAGCGCAGGCGCGAGAGATCGGCATTCCAACGCTGAAGGCGGCTTATGATGCGATGGGGCTCATTCGCGGTTAGGTCAGCCTGATTGTCCTGGCACCCCGAATTCCAGCCTTTTACCTTCAGATTGCAATTCAACCCCGGTTAACCGCGCGCTTGCTATTATCCGCGCCATGATCAAGACTTGCCCTCCTGAAGGGTTCGTCAGAGCCGGGCGTGAGTCCCGGCCGATAGCTGAGAGAATTGCCATGTCCCTGTTTGCCAATCTCGCCAGAGGCCTGAAGCTCGCAGCCGTGCCGCTGATGCTGGCAGGCCTTGCCGCCTGCGCATCGCCATTTCGCGCCGATGTTTCGCGTTTCGAATCCAACCTGCCCGCACCTGCAGGGCAGAGCTTTGCCGTGGTGGCAGACGATCCCGAACTGGCTGGCGGGCTGGAATTCGCCCTATATGCCGATCTGGTGGAGGAGCGGATGGCCCAACTTGGCTACAGCCAGGCTTCATCGCCGGATCAGGCCACGCTGCTGGTGCGCTTTGCCTATGGCATCGATGACGGGCGCGAACGCGTAAGGTCCAGCTTTCGCAGCGCTTATCGCGATCCCTTCTACCGTCCCTGGTACGGCTATACGCCCTTTGTCTATCGTGACCCGCTGGGCCGCCCGCGCATTGCCTACCTCCCCAACCGCGCCTGGGGCTATGGCTGGTATGACCCGTTCTTCGACAGCGGTTTCGGCCGCGATGTGGAAAGCTACACCATCTATACCAGCGGCATTTCGCTGAAGATCGACGATGGCGAGACGGGCGAACGCCTGTTCGAGGGCACGGCAGAGGCGGTCTCCACCTCCAACCGGCTGCAATATCTGGTTCCCAACCTGGTCGAAGCCATGTTCATCGATTTTCCCGGCAATTCGGGCGAAACCGTTCGCATCTCCATCGCGCCGGAGGACCAGCCTGTGCAGCGCGGCGGAAGTTGATCGCAGGTAGCCGACTTTGCGTGTCCGCTGACGATCCAATTGCGGACGGTCGCCGGATATGGGAAAGCTGAGCTACATGCTCACTGCCATTGGGGAAACGTCTTGGCGCACACATCATCTCAGATGCTCATGCAGACCGCGGCAGACGTCGCCGGACTGTTCGGCCATGGTCCTGAATGCGATTGTCGGATCTTGCCGCACAGCGGGATAGCAGTTTCAGGGGCAGCAGCGTCAGATTTGAACATGCTTTTCCTGACATCAGGAGCCACAGCAGAAGAATGTGAACAGGCGTTGGAAGCAGTCCAGCGCAAAGGTGTCGACGCCCTTCTGGTCATTGACGAGGGCGCAGAAGAACTGTGCTCCTGGGCCAACCAGCGGGGCCTCTCTTGCGTCGGCCAGATGCCCTTGATGGAACGTAAAGTGGGCGAGCTGCATCCCTCTTCAAGCTTTCGGGTCTTGCGTGCCGGGTCGAATGAAGCTGGAGTTGCCAATCGGCTCGCTGCGGCTGCTTTTTCACTCGACGAAGCAGCTTGCAACCTTGCGATGGCGCCTGGCGCCTTCGATACGAGTGCCATCGATCTCTGGCTGGCAGATGACGATGGCGTTCCACTTGGCTGCGGTGTCTTCATTCGCAATGACGAGCACGTGGGGATTTACACCATGGCGACGCACCCGGATCAGCAAAAACGGGGCGTTGGGCGGGCGATCCTCGAAACAGCCATGGCTCACTATCAGGACCAGGGAGCAAAACGCTTTACCCTAGGTGCAACCGAGCAGGGATTTCCGCTTTACACGAAGGTAGGCTTCGAAGTTGCCACGAGGCCTTATGTCTACGTCATTGGAGCTTCTACACAGTTCCCGGGAGGCTGAACAACATAGCTTGTTGTCCGCTTCCCACCCATAAGTAGTCATCGAATATCTGTAATTCCCGCGTGCTCTGAAAATGCCGCAGTGCCATTCCTGCCCGGCCACTGCCTAAAGCTTCGCATAGCCTCCGGTGGAGCCGAAACCGCCTGAGCCGCGCTCGGTATCTTCCAGCTCGGCAACTTCTTCCCAGCTTGCCAGCGTAACGGGAGAAACGATCAGCTGGGCGATCCGGTCTCCGCGCTGGATGGTGAAATTGTCGTCCGAATGATTGATCAGGATGACCTTCACCTCGCCGCGATAATCGCTGTCCACCGTGCCCGGCGTATTGGGCACGCTGATGCCGTGCTTGAGCGCGAGGCCCGAACGCGGGCGGACCTGGATCTCGTAGCCGGGCGGGATGGCAACTGCAAAGCCGGTCGATACCGCGTGGCGCATGCCGGGGCGCAGGATGATGTTTTCAGCCGCCAGAACGTCCATGCCGGCGGCACCTTCTGTCGCGTAGGCCGGCAGGTCCAGGCCATGGCCATGCGGCAGGCGCTTGATCCGGATCGGGACGCGAACGTCAGCCATTGGCGTTCAGTTGCCTGGCGATGTCTTCCACCAGCTTCCAGGCCACATCCATCTTGCCCATGGTCTCCCAGTCTTCAGAGCCCTTTTCCTTGATGAGGTGGACCTTGTTCTGCTCGCCGCCCATCACATCGCCTGAGACGTCATTGGCCACGATCCAGTCCACGCCCTTGCTCTTGCGCTTCTTCTTGGCGTTGTCGATCACGTTCTCCGTCTCGGCGGCAAAGCCGATCAGCAGGTCGGGGCGCTTGGTACTGGCGGCGACCATGGCGAGGATATCCGGGTTCTCGGCCAGCATCAGCGCCGGCGGGGCGGAGCCGCGCTTCTTGATCTTTTCCGCATGGAAGTCCTTGGGCCGCCAATCGGCGACCGCGGCCACCATGATGGCGCAATCGGCAGGAAGCGCGTCCTTGACCGCCTTGGACATCTCTTCCGCGCTTTCGACATCGATCCGGTCGACGCCCGGCGGGGTTTCGAAATTCACAGGGCCGGAGATCAAGGTCACCTTTGCGCCGGCGGCAGCGGCGGCGGCGGCGATGGAATAGCCCTGACGGCCTGAGGACCGGTTGGCGAGATAGCGCACCGGATCGATCGGTTCATGCGTCGGGCCGGCTGTAACCAGCACGTGCTTGCCGAAAAGCGGGCGCTGCTCGATCTCTTCGGCGAAGGCGGGCTGGCCTTCCAGCGGATCGATGACATTCTTGGCGATCGCGGCAACGCGGTGCGGTTCGGCCTGGGCGGGCTCCGCTTCGGGCGCCTGTCCGGGCGACAGGCCGACCACGGGAGCTGCCGCTTCCTCGCCTTCGAAGGGCTGCGGCGCGGTCTGCTTGGCATTGACCTCGTGATTGATCGCCTCGCGATCGGTCGGCGGGGCTGCACTCGCCTTGCCCTTTGTCGCGAGCACGGGGCCGCCTGCAAGGTCGGGCTCGGGCAGATCGGGACCTTCGCCATCCAGTAGCTCTGCGGCTTCGGGCAGGTCTTCCATGTCCTCGTTGTCGGCATCGATGTCCACGCCCTTGCCCGAAGTGGAACGCGGGATGATGGAACTGAGAAGGCCGCTCAGCCCGCCGCCCTTGCCACCATCGGCTTCTTCGGGCTCGACGGCATCCTCGTCGAATTCGTCGAATTCCTCTTCGGCCATCCGGCGCAATTTCGCGGCGATCTGATCGTAATCCACTTCGGCAGGTTCGAGGCCGATCATGTCGGCGATCTGGGCATAGACCGCTTCGGGTTCGGGCAGGCGGCCGACACCGAATTCACCGCAGGCCATTTCGCCCTCATCGGGCATCATCACCTGCACGCCGGCATCGGACAACCATGCAACGTTGCGCTGCGTTGCCTCATGTTCCCACATGCGCACATTCATGGCAGGCACGCAGAGCACCGGCTTGTCGGTGGCGAGGATCAGCGTAGTGCCCAGGTCATCGGCAATACCCGCGGCCATCTTGGCCATCAGGTCGGCCGTGGCCGGGCATACCACCACCAGGTCGGCATCGCGCGAAAGCTGGATATGGCCGATTTCGGCCTCGTTCTTCAGGTCCCACAGCGAAGTGTGAACCTGGTTTCCGGAAAGAGCCGCCAGGGCCATTGGCGTGACGAATTGCGACCCGCCATTGGTTAAAACGCAGGTAACATCGCCCCCACCCTTGCGGATGAGGCGGACGAGTTCACACGCCTTGTAGGCAGCGATTCCGCCGCCCACGACCAAGAGCACGCGTGGCCTATCCATGTATTCGTCCCGGTCCTCCCGGTGAATTTGCTCCTGCAGCAAGCCTAGCTCCGCTAATTACCCGAGGCCAGCCTTGCCACATGATGGTTAAGAATGCCTTTTCCCTTGCCGGTCCAGCGCTATCTGCACAAGATCTGATATGGCGCGCGGCACAAAAGCGAGCCCTGCGGCATAGGCTGGCATGAGCAGCATGATCCAGTACAAATTGTTCATGCGGGCAAACAGGGACATCGCCAACCAGAAGCCTGCAAACCAGAGCGACGCGAACAGGCCCAGCCGGCCGCCGAACCCGATCCACCCCAGTATTGCAAGCAAGGCGACCGGCCCGGCAAACTCCGGTGGCAGGACAAGCAATGCCGTCAGCCGTGAAAGAGCAACCAGCCCCAGCTGCGGGCCGTGCATGCCATTCCAGCCAGGGGACGTCGCATCGCCGGGCAATTGCTGGGCCATCACGGCACCGGCGTGGAAATACATGCCGATAAGGAAGGCCAGCACCACCCCGGCAATTGCGCCCGCTTCCGCCCAGCGCTTCTGCGACAGGGCAAATGCACCCCACAAAAGCAGGAACGGCAAGGCAAGCTCGCGTATCGCCAGCGCCAGCGCAGCTGCGAGCAGGCTGGGCCACCAGCGGCCTGGCCGGTAGATGCCCAATGCCAAGGTCAGCAAAAGACCGGCAGGAAGCTCGTGCATGAGCGTTGCCGCCTCGCCCATCTGGCCGATTCCGCCGAAAGCGAGCAGGACGCCCGCCGCCACGCGTTCCGCCTGGTTGGTGGTTGGCACCAATGTGCCGATCCACGAAATGACAGTGGCAATCATCAGCACATAGGCAGCGATCACCAGCAATGTCTCGCTGAACAGCCCGTTTATCCAGCTAAGGGTGGGCAGGCGCACGGTGACAAATGGCTTCGTCGGGTAATTGCTGCGCCGCTGTTCATCGACGGCGACCGCGTAGTAATCTTCCCCGGCGACGTAGCGTTGCTGGATATTGCGATAGAGATTGATGTCGCCGAGCACCTGTCCGCTCTGCCCTGCGACCTTCTCGTCATATGCCCGCGCTCCGCCGCCCGTTGCGAACGAAGCCCAGACCATCGCCAGCAGGAGCGCGGAAAGCACCGCGATGGCCCCGCCTCGCGAAAGGTGTTGCAAGGGGCGGCCCAGCGAGGTCCACCAGCCGATCGGATCTTTCAAGAATGCCATGGCTGCTCTTTCTGACCTCCTAATCGTTAAGGCTCAATGTCCACGCGCCGAATTCCACAGTGATCTGACGGAACGCGGGAGGAAGACCAGCCCCATGAACCAGCAGGGCGTGACCATCAGGGCCCAGTAAAAATTGTTATCTCGTCCGGCGAGCATGAAGAAGACGCCATATCCGGCAAACAGCAGCAGGCCGAAGAGACCGGCATTGCTCTTCCATCCTGCCCAGCCGAGCAGGGGAAGCAGCGCAAGCGGCGCAGCCACCACGCCGGGGAGCAGGTAAAGCGTGCTCGAAAGCGCGATACTGGACGTCCAGCCGCCCAGCCCCCTGAACACGAGCCATGATGGAGAGGCAGGATCTGCATCGGAGATCAGCTGGCCTACTTCGGCCAGGTGCACCGCAAGGCCGATCAGGAACACCAGCACCAGGAAACCCCAGGCTGCCGTTTCCCGCCAATCCCGGCGATACATGGCCATTGCCCCCATCAGCAGCACGAATGGAAGGGCGTGCTCGCGGATCGCCAATGCAGCGGCGGCGGCGAGCCATGCCAACTTCCATTTGCCGGGCCTGTGAAGTCCGAAACTCAGGGCCAGAAGCACGCCGGCCCAGACTTCGTGCAGCACCAGATATTGCGGCTTCAGCCCCATCCCGGCGCCGATCACCAGCAGCAGCAAGGCGATGGTGCGGTGCTCTTCGCCGCCGGGCTCGTCACCCAGCCTCCGGTACCAGGCCAGCAGGGTCAATAGGGCCAATCCGGCGGCAAGCACGATCATGCCTTCCTGCCCCAGCCATGCCGTCAGGTAAGCAAGCGTCGGCAAGCGCACGGCAAGCTCCGGGCGCACGGGAAAGCCGCGCGCACGTTGTTCCTCGACGGCGACCGCATGGTAATTCTCGCCCGCAGCAAAGCGCTCTGCGATGACGTCATAAAGGGCCAGGTCCCTGTCGCGCGCGTCATCCTCGTCACCTGCGGGGCCTTCCGCAATGCCGGTTGACGGGGCAGGGCCAGCCTCAGGCTCCAGCTCGGACCTGTCGGTGAGAGCAGCTGCCGCCAGCAGCAAGACCCAGAACAGCAGCACCAGAACGGCAGCACCCGGCGCCCAGTGGTTGAACCGGTCCCATTTCGGTGCGCGGCCCCTCAGCCCAGCCATCCGGCAACCATGCCTCCCCATATCACCGCACCGCCTGCCAGCGCGGCAGCCAGATAGCCCAGCCAGCCGCGCCGTTTGCGGCGGCGATCCCAGACCAGCTCGATCTCCGGCAACGGGGGCGGTTCGGGCGCGCCGCCCTTGGGCGGGAACTGTTCTTCCAGCCTGCGCACCAATGCAGGGATACGCAGCAAGGTTTCGGTATCTTCCCTGATCCGGTCGGCGAGCGCGCTTTCAGGCCCCAGCTCGTCGCGAATCCATTCCTTCACATAGGGGCTGGCGACATCCCACATGTTGATTTCCGGATTGAGCTGGGTAGCGATGCCTTCGACCATCACCATTGTCTTTTGCAACAGCAGCAGGTGCGGCTGCGTCTGCATGTCGAAATCGCGCGTGATGGCGAAGAGGCCGTCGAGCATCTGGCCCACGCTCAGTTCCGAAACCGGCTTGCCCCGCATGGGCTCGCCCACAGCGCGCAGCGCGGTCGCGAATTCGTCGACCGAGTGATAGCTGGGCACATATTGCGCCTCGAAATGAATTTCGGCCACGCGTTTGTAATTGCCGGTGGTCAAGCCATAGAGAATTTCCGCCAGCCATTGCCGCGCGCGCCGGTCGATCCGGCCCATGATGCCGAAATCGATCGCCACGATCTCGCCGTCCGGCCGCACGAACAGGTTCCCCTGGTGCATGTCGGCATGGAAATAGCCCGCGCCGATCGCCTGCGTCAGGAAGGCCAGCACCAGCCGCTTTGCCAGTTCGGGCAGGTCGTGGCCCGCCGCGCGCAGGGCCGCGACATCGCTGATCTTGACGCCGTCCACCCATGCGATGGTGAGCACCCGGCCATTGGTGCGGTCCCAATCGATATCGGGCACGCTGTATCCGTGAATTCCCCTGGTCGCCTCGGCCAGTTCGGAGGCGGAGGCGGCCTCGCGGCGCAGGTCCAGTTCGCGATTGGTCCAGCGCTTGAAATTGGCAATGGTCAATGCGGGGCGCAGCCGCGCTGCCTCTCCGCCCATCGCCTCCACATGGGCTGCGGCCCATTCATAGGTATTGATGTCGCGGGCGAACTTTTCGCGAATGCCGGGACGCAGCACCTTGATGGCAACCGTGCGGCCGTCGGTGGTGACACCCTTGTGCACCTGCGCGATCGAGGCGGCACCCACGGGCTCGGGATCGATTTCGGAATAGAGCGCGGAAACGGGCTGGCCGAAAGTCGATTCCAGCTGCGCCTCGATCTGGGCATAGGGAACGGGCGGCAGGCTGTCCTGCAGGCTGAGCAGGTTATGTGCGGCCTCTTCGCCGACAAGGTCGGGCCTGGTGGCGAGCGTCTGCCCCAGCTTGATGGCAGCAGGGCCGATGGCCTGGAAGGCGCTCGCATAGTCGGGAATGCGTGGCTGTATTGTGCCCAGCCGCGCGAGCCGCACCAGCCGGCGAACAGGCTGCGGCGTGTTGGGATCGCCTTCGATCCCGCGCAGCGCACCGTGCCGCGCCAATGTGCGGCCCCATTTGAGCAGGCGCCATATATGCGTGGAGGGGCGGGTCACCCTAGACTTTCCACCCCGAATGGATCGCCACCGCACCGCCCAGGATCAGTTCCACGCGCGCGTTCTGGAAGCCCGCCGCGCGGATCATCGCTTCGAACTCGCCGGGCTTGGGAAAGCGGCGGATGGATTCCGCCAGATAGCGATAGCTATCCTCATCATCGGCGATCATCTTGCCGATCTTGGGCATGAGCTTGTGCGAATAAAGGTCATAGACCTCCTTGAAGCCGGGCCATTCGGTGGTGCTGAATTCCATGCAGAAGAAACGGCCGCCATATCTGAGCACGCGGTGGGCTTCCTTCAGCGCCTTGTCGATATGGGTCACGTTCCTGATGCCGAAGACGATGGTGTAGGCATCAAACTGCTTGCCCGGATAGGTCAGCGCCTCGGCATTCTGGCGCGACCAGCTGAGGCCATCAATGCCGCGCTTCATTGCCCGATCAATCCCGACATCGAGCATGTCCTGGTTGATATCGGCCACCACGACCTCGGCCCCGCGCTCGGCCATGCGGAAGGCGATGTCGCCCGTGCCGCCCGCCATGTCGAGGATCGCCTCGCCCGGTTGCGGCTTCACACGCCGGACGAACCGGTCCTTCCACAAGCGGTGCATGCCGCCTGACATGGCATCGTTCATGATGTCATATTTGGCCGCGACACTGGAAAAGACCGCGCCGACGCGCTGGGTCTTTTCTTCCGGGCTCACGTTCTCGTAGCCGAAGGAGACTTCTTCACTCATGGAGCAGTCCTCTAGCTTCGCCTGCCGGTCTGCGCCACCCGCTTGTTTGCACTTGCTACGCGCCGGGCTTCGCCGCGCGCCCAGCCAAAGCCCCCAGCACAATTCCCGCCAGGATCAGCACCATGCCCACGCCGTGATAGAAGTGGAGCTTCTCACCCAGCAGCAGCGAGGATAGCAGGGCACCAAAAAGCGGCAGCAGCGTGATCGTCTGCCCCGCCCTGGCAGGACCCACCGTTATCGATGCCGCGTTGTAAATGTAATAGCTGACGATGGAGGGCAGGATCGCGACATAGACAACGGCACCCACGACTTGCCAGCTCCAGGCAATGGCCGATCCCGAGGCGAGCTCCCACGCGCTGAAGGGCGCAATCATCACCGCACCCACGATGAAGGTTGATGCCAGGAATGCCGTCGCCCCCACGGGAGGTCGCAGCCTGAGCAATGCGGTATAGAGCGCCCATGCAAGGGCGGCGGCCAGCACGATCAGCTCGCCGCGACCGACATGCAGGCGCGATGCGGCGGCCAGGCTGCCTTCGAACACGATCACCACCACACCGGCAACGGAGGCCATCATGGCCAGCCCCTGCGCCCCGTTGATCCGCTCGCCGAAGATGATCCGGCTCGACGCAACGACCAGCACCGGCGTGACGGCAGAGAGCAGCAGCGCATTGGAGGCGGTCGTGTATTGCAGGCCGGTGTAGAGGAGCCCGTGAAAACCCGCGACGCCCAGCAGGCCGAGCAGGACAATCGGCTTCCACCCTTGCCGGATCGCCGCCCATTCGCGGCGCATGGGAGCGATTGCGAAAGGCAACATGATCGCCAGCGCGCCAATCCAGCGCAGCAGCGCGAATGTCATCGGCGGGACCTGCCCCGCCACGGCCCTGCCGACAATGAAATTGCCGCCCCAGAACAGCATGACGAGACCAAGCAGGAGAAAGGCGCGAAGGCTGGGTCGTTCACTGGGCATGGCACCCCTTAGGATCAACGGAGCGGCGATCATAGTGCCAGCTTGTGATGACTCGCTGAGCAGAGGTAGCTAGACGAACACTTGCGATGCCCGAACTACCCGAAGTCGAAACCACCGTGCGCGGATTGGAGCGCCACCTGCGGGGAGAACGCATTGTACGCGTCCGGCAGAACCGTCCGGACATGCGCTTTCCCTTTCCCGACGGGCTGGTTCAGGCGCTGACGGGTGCTAGTGTCATCGCGCTCGGGCGGCGGGCCAAATATGGGCTGGTGCATACTGATCGCGGCACCACGCTGATCTTCCACCTGGGCATGAGCGGGCGCTGGCGGATCGATCCGATCGAAGCCGACAAGCATGACCATCTGGTGATCGAAACAGCGGACCACCGTTTCGCCCTCTGCGACCCGCGGCGCTTTGGTTACGTCGATCTGGTGGACACCGAAGGGCTGGAGCACTGGCCCGCTTTCGCCGTCATGGGGCCTGAGCCCTTGGGCGAAGCGCTGACGGTTGATCACCTGCGCAGCGCGCTGAAGGGGCGAAAGCAGGCGATCAAGCTGCTGCTGCTCGACCAGAAGGTCGTGGCGGGCCTGGGCAATATCTATGTCTGCGAAGCGCTGTTTCGTGCAGGCATCCTCCCGCGCAAGGCAGGCGGCAAGGTCACCCGCCCCGCGCTGGAACGGCTGGTGCCCGCCATTCGCGAGGTTCTGACCCAGTCGATCGCAGATGGCGGGTCCAGCTTGCGCGACTATGCCCGCCCTGATGGCGAGCTGGGCTATTTCGCCACGCGTTTCGATGTCTACGGGAGGGAAGGCGAAGCCTGCCATCGCTGCGAGGGCGGCACCATCCGGCGCATCGTGCAGGGCGGGCGCAGCACGTGGTTCTGCAACACCTGCCAGAAGTGATCGCCGCAGAGGGCGTAAACAAGTTGACGATTCGGGACTCTCGGCCTATGTGGCGCGCTTTCCGGCGGGCAACCGTCGTTCCAGCAGTTTTATACGATGACAATCCGGTCGCCCGATGCGACCCGAGACAAGGACGAACATGGCCAATACGCCGCAAGCCAAAAAGCGCATCCGTCGCAACAACAAGCGCGCCGAGATCAACGGTGCGCGCATGAGCCGCATCCGCACCTTTGTGAAGAAGGTCGAAACCGCCTGCACCGAAGGCAACAAGGACGGTGCCGCTGCTGCACTGAAGGACGCCCAGCCCGAACTGGCACGTGGCGTTGCCAAGGGCGTGCTGCACAAGAACACTGCTGCTCGCAAGATGAGCCGACTCAGCAAGCGAGTCGCCGCTCTCTGATTCGCGTCCCTGGCGGGATTTTTCGAGAACGAAAATGGAACAGGGCCGGTGGGTTATCCACCGGCCCTTTTCGCATGCGCAGCACGATGTCCTGCCGCAGTGCACCAACCCTAGGGAAACCCACGATTCGCGGGACTGTCATAAATCTTCTTATTGAAAACAAAGACTTGAACGGAAGTCTGCCGAATAGCGGCGAGTCAACAGTATAAATTATAGTTTTTTTACAGCGCGCCCCTTGCCCCCGCTGCAGGACAGTTCATAACTGGAATCGGACGAGGCTGTTCCGCCCTGTCCATCTATAAATCGAGTCTTGGTCGGGGTACCCGGATTGTCGTTTTCACGACTCTCCGGCGGGGGGTGTTTTGTCTCTCCTTCAGGGCTTGGAAATCAAAGCTGGGCAGGCCTTGGGATAGGAACGAGAAGGCATGATTCGGATGGGGCCACACGCCGGACGGGCGAATTCGGCGAAGCATGAGGGCACGGGGAAAGAAATGGAAGAACAAGAAGCATTGGACCTGGCGGCAGATTGGTCGGACATCAGCCAGGGGCTTCGCAAGGATCTGGGCCATCAGCTCTTCTCGCAATGGATTCGTCCGATCCAGGTGGGCGGATTCAACAAGGACGATGGCACGCTGGAACTTTTCCTGCCGACCGAGTTCTCCGCCAATTGGGTGAACGACCGATTCCATGACCGGCTCTCGCTGGCCTGGAAGATCGCGCGCAGCGAAGTGCGCCAGGTTTCGATCAAGGTGCATCCCGGCCGCCGTAAGCTGGCCGATCTGGACCTGCGCGGCGAAGACGGCTTCGGCCACCGTGCGGCCAATGATGCCACGCTGGCGATGGAATCGATCGGCGATGACGGCTTTACCTCCAGCGTCGGGCTCGATCCCTCGCTGACCTTTGCTGCGTTCGTCGCCGGCTCGACCAATGTGCTCGCCAAGAATGCGGCGGAGCGCATGGCCAAGACCGAAAAGCCACAATTCTCGCCGCTCTACCTCAAGGCGGCGACCGGCCAGGGCAAGACGCACCTGATGCATGCCATCGGTCATTCATACATGCAGGCGCATCCGCGCGCGCGCATCTTCTATTGCAGCGCCGAGCGCTTCATGGTCGAATTCGTCCAGGCGCTGCGCCAGAACGAGATGATGGAGTTCAAGGCACGCCTGCGTGGTTTCGACCTGCTGCTGGTCGACGACATCCAGTTCATCATCGGCAAGGCATCCGCACAGGAAGAGCTGCTCTATACGATCGACGCGTTGCTGGCAGAGGGCAAGCGGCTGGTCTTTGCCGCCGACCGCGCCCCGCAGGCATTGGACGGCGTCGAACCGCGCCTGCTCAGCCGCCTGTCGATGGGCCTGGTTGCCGATATCCAGGCCGCCGATATCGAGCTGCGCCGCCAGATTCTGGAAAGCAAGCTGACCAGGTTCGCACCGCTCGACGTGCCTAGCGATGTGATCGATTTCCTCGCCCGCACGATCAACCGCAATGTGCGCGAGCTGGTGGGCGGCCTCAACAAGCTGGTCGCCTATGCCCAGCTGACCGGGCAGGAAGTGTCGCTCAATCTCGCCGAGGAACAGCTGACCGATATCCTGTCGGCCAATCGTCGGCGCATCACGATCGACGAGATCCAGCGCACCGTGTGCCAGTTCTATCGCATTGACCGCAGCGAGATGAGCTCCAAACGCCGTGCCCGTGCAGTGGTGCGTCCACGCCAGGTGGCAATGTACCTCGCCAAGGTGCTGACCCCGCGCAGCTATCCTGAGATCGGCCGCAAGTTTGGCGGTCGCGATCACTCCACCGTGATCCACGCCGTGCGCCTGATCGAAGACCTGCGCCAGCGCGATGCAGACATGGACGGTGACGTCCGCAGCCTGCTCCGCCAGCTTGAGAGTTGATGGTTACTATCGCTTTTCTCCACAGGCGCCTCCACAGCCCGACCACAGACTGATCGACAGCCATATCCACATGGCTGTCGACAGGCTGTGCACAGGCTGTAAACAGCCACTCCATGGATCCGTCCACACACCTGTCCACCGAACGGCTTGAGCGTTTTGCCCGCCATATCGTGCTGCCCGAAGTGGGCGGCGCGGGCCAGGCCGCATTGACGCGCAGCCATGTTCTGCTGGTGGGGCTTGGCGGCATCGGCGCGCCCGCTCTGCAATATCTTGCCGCCGCCGGGATCGGGAAGCTGACTCTGATCGACGATGACGATGTCGATTTATCGAACCTGCAACGCCAGACGATCTACACCACGCGCGATATCGGGCATGGCAAGGCCGTTGCCGCGCGCCGCTGGGTGGCAAATTTCGATGGCGAACTGGATGTGACGATATCGGACAGGCGCATCACGCCAGACACCGCGCCTGGCATGGTCGAGGGCGTCGACTTGGTACTGGACGGGACCGACAATTTCGCCACGCGCCTCGCGGTATCCGATGCCTGCGTGGCGGAGCGGGTCCCGTTGCTCTCGGCAGCCGTCGGGCGCTTTCAGGGGCAGGTCGGTGCATTTGCCGGGCACCTCGTCTCCTCGCCCTGTTATCGCTGCTATGTCGGCGATGCCTTCGATGCCGATGATTGCGACAGCTGCGCAGAAGACGGCATGCTGGGCGCCATGGCGGGCTGGGCCGCCAGCTTCGCCGCCTTGCAGGCAGTGCGCATTCTGGTCAGTTCCACCGGCGGAATGGGCGATCCGCAATGGGGAAAACTGCATATCCTCGACGGCCTCAAACCCGCCATGCGCACGCTCAAGATTGCCAAGGACCCTGCGTGCCGGGCGTGCGGGACGTCCTGACAGCCTAGCTACAGTCCAGCACCGTCCGTCCGTCGACCTCGTGCACGCCGGTGATGCGCATGGTCTTTTCCGGCTGGCGGAGGAAGATTTCGCGCGCCAGCGGGTTGATGACATGTGTTTCGATGCGGTTGGCGATGCCGCGCCCGCCCTCGAACCAGTCAGCCATGCACATCCAGCGCAGTTCTTCCTGCACCTCGGGATCGATTTCGATCTCGACGCCATGTTCGGCCCGTACAGCATCGAGCACGCGGCCCAATATGGCAACGAAGATTTCGGACCCTACCTCCGGATCGATGAATTCGAAGCTGATGATGTTCTGGCCCAGGCGGTTGAACAGTTCGGGGCGGTTGAGATCGAGCCGGAAATGGTCGCGCACCGCCTCAATCAGCTTGCGCTCCAGCTCCTTGTAATCGTCGGACGGCAGGATATTCATCCCCGCATCGCGCGTGCGGTCTCCACTGATCATGCCGATGTTGGAGGTGAAGACGATCAGCGCCTCGGAGAAATAGGCGGTCGAGCCGCGTGAATCGGTGATCCGCCCTTCGTCGAGGATTTGCAGGAACATGTCGAGGATGCGCGGGTGGGCCTTTTCGACCTCGTCGAACAGCACCACGCTGAAAGGCCTTTTGTGCATGGCGTTGACCAGCTCTCCGCCAAGCTCGTAGCCGGGATAGCCGGGAGGCGCGCCGATCAGGCGATTGATCGAATTCTCCTCCATGAATTCGGACATGTCGAAGCGGTGGCAGGCCGTATCATCGCCGAACAATAGCTCGGTAACCGCCTTGGCCAGTTCGGTCTTGCCCACGCCCGTTGGCCCGACCAGGAAGAGCACTCCGCGCGGGCGCGCATGGCGCGAACTGGTCTGCGCGCCGGACAGGCCGACGATTGAGCGGGTCAGGATATCCAGCGCCTTCTGGATGGCGTGCTTCTGCCCCTTGATCCGCCGCGTGAGAATTTCCTCTGCCCGCAAGACACGCGCACGCATGACCGGCGCCTTCCACGGATTGCGCCTTGTGCCGAGCCGGTCCATGCGGATGGCTTCGGCAATCTCGGCGCAGCCCATCCCCTCGTCCTCGCTCAGCCAGGCGACGTTGCGCATGCCCATCAGCGTCATCCCGTCAGCCTGCAGCGCGAACTGTTCGAGAAAGTCGGCGATTTCGCCTTCATCCGGATTGGCGCTGCCCGCGAAGTGCGGGATCAGCGTCTTGGCAAAGGCATAGCGGTCCTCGAGATTGGGCAGCTCTACGATCACCTCGCGCAGCGTATCGTTGCTGGCGGTAAACCAGTCGGGCAGGTCGCCGGGACGGTCGACAAGCCAGATCGTTGCGCTTTCTGGCGTGTCTTCATGCTCCTGCATGGCCGAGATGCGCGCCGACCGATGCGCCTCGATCAGCGTGTCTGTGAGGCCGGAAGCGGAATTGGCGAACAGGTGGGTCGCGTAATCGACCAGCAGCACGAGGGGCAGGTCTTCGATGGCGATGAGGCTGCGATGCAGGTCCGCGAATTCATCTGCCGTATGGGCAGGTTCGCCCAGTGCGATGCCCGTGCCCTTCAGCTTTGACAGCATCGTCCCATCGCATTCGCCATGCAGCGCCAGCCCGGAATCGGGGTTGTAGGTGAAGAGGGCAGCATATCCTTTCTGCGCGGCAATCCGCCAGACGATCTGCTCGAAGCTGAGGAATTGCGTGCCTTCGCCCTCAAGGAAAGGATAGAGGTCCCGGACATTGCCGGAGACGGCGAAGTGAAGGCGCCGCCCGAACCCGGAATGGAGCTCGTCGAACCAGACGGGGGTTAGCAAATTTGCATCGATTGCAGGGCCTGCCTTCATCGTCTCAAGAACCCCTTTCACTGGGGACTATAGAGCACAATGCCTATGTTGCGATCCTTGATCCGGGTCAGATCAGCCAAACGCTCACCGTTCGATGATGCAGCTGATGCCTCGTGCTGCATATCCCAGCCGCTCTCGCGACCTCCCCGCTTTATCATCTTGCTCCAGACGGTGAGGCTCCACCCATGCGATTCCCACTCCTTTCAAGCGATATTGCGCCCAATGCTCTGATATGGATCACATTTATACCTCTTTAATTGTATGAGTAAATCCGATAGCCTGCGTCGCATGGAGCCGGATTCTGGTTTAGAGCACTTTCCGACCATTCTGGGTCACCGTGACGGAGTCGAAACCGCCCCAGTGCGAGGCGCGAGGATGGAGCGATGCGGCAGCATCGTGACTGACGAGCAACGCTGCAATGGGGCGGTTCCGGCCCGCCGCAAAGCGGTTGCACCAGAATGGTCGGAAAGTGCTCTAGCCTGCCGGTAAAAGGAGAGGGATTTTGTCGAGTTTCACTGGGGCCAATGCGGTCGATCATTTGCGAAAATTTCTTGCCGGAGCATCCGCCTCGCTTGCGCTGGCACTCGCGCCCGCGGTGGCTGCGCAGGATGATGACGTGATGACTGCCATCGCCATACCGGAACAGCCAGGCGTGATTCCGCTCGAGACAGGGCCACTGCCCGGCGCCACGCAGCCCGAAAGCTGGCACATGCAATATGGCAGCCATTTCGCGCGCAATGTAGTCGAGGCGACACTGACGCCCTTCCTGCCCGATCCGGAAAAGGCCACCGGCGCGGCCGTCATCGTCACGCCGGGCGGCGGCTTTCGCACCCTGTCGATGGAAAACGAAGGCTGGGATGTCGCCCGCGCACTGAACGAGCGCGGGATTGCCGCCTTCGTGCTCAAGTACCGGCTGAACCAGACGCCCGCCAGCCTCGAAGAATTCGCCGCGCCGCCCGCGCAGCCATCCGGCCCGCCCCCGGCGCTGCGGGATCGCACGGCGGGCATCCAGCCGATGATCGCTGATGCAGAGGCCGCCTTTGCCCTGATCCGCGCCAATGCCGACGAATGGAACGTCGATCCCGACCGGATCGGCATGGTGGGCTTTTCGGCAGGTGCGGCGCTGACCATGGCCACCGCCACGGCCAGCAAGACCGCCAAGCCGGCCTTTCTGGGCGATATCTACGGGCCGCTGACGGCCATGGACGTACCGGCCGACGCGCCGCCGCTGTTCGTGGCGCTGGCAGCTGACGATCCGCTGTTCCCTGCAGTCGATTTCGGCCTGATCAAGTCCTGGCGGGAAGCGGGCGTGCCGGTGGAATTCCACTATTACGAACAGGGCGGCCACGGCTTCGGCATGTATCAGAAGGAAACCACCAGCACGGGCTGGTTCGAGGCCTTTGCCAGCTGGCTACGAATGCACGAATTCCTCGACTGACTGGGAGGGAGCGGCGTTCACAAGTCCTTGCTGCAAGTGACGCGGAGCGCTTGATAGCCCTGCCGTGCGTAGAATAGGCGCGCTTGGTCATTCTGAACCATATGATCGAGCACCACCCTGCCTATTCCCGCCTCTCTCGCGCAGTCCTCTGCCCAATGCATCAGTGCAGTTCCCACTCCGTTGCAGCGCGCTGTTTCCAGAACAACGAGGTGATGGATCATCAGCCGCTTTCCGCCCCAGGTGAAGGGCGTCTCTGGACGCTCGATCCTTTCCACCAGCACATAGCCGACCGGTTCACCGTCAATGGCGGCAATGCCGGCTTCCTTGTCCTTCTCGCTGATGGTCTCGCGAAAGAAGTCAGTGACGGCTTTCTCGTCCACCTCCCCCTTGAAGAAGTTTGGTGCCATCGCGGCATGCGGCTCTTGAATCGTGCGATTGAGCCTGGTCAGGAGCTTAGCATCCTGATCGGTTGCAAGGCGGATCTCGATCATCCCAAAACCTCCCCTACCCACGCGGGCACCAGTTCGCTGGCCTTGCCCAGCCGCGTCTCGTGAAAGAAGCGGCTGCCGAGGCTTGCCTCCAGATTGAGCTCCAGCGCCCGCGCCCCGTGATCGCGCGCCGATTGCACGAAGCCTGCTGCGGGATATACCGCGCCGCTGGTGCCGATGCTGACAAACAGGTCCGCCTGCGAAATGGCGCGGAATATCTCCTCCATCCGGTAGGGCATTTCGCCAAACCACACGATGTCGGGCCGCATGGCAGGTTCTCCGCAGGCAGGACAGGGAGGGCCATCGCGCAAGGTAGCGTGCCATTGATGCCGCGCATCGCAGGATGTGCACCACACGCTCAGCGCCTCGCCGTGCATGTGCAGCACGCGGCTCGCCCCGCCCCGCTCGTGCAAATCGTCGATATTCTGTGTGACGATCAGCAGATCGCCGGAAAACTCCGCATCGAGCCTGCCCAGCGCCCGATGCGCCGCATTCGGCTCAGCCGCCATGACCCCTGCGCGCCGCTCGTCATAGAAGCGCTGCACCAGATCGGGATCGCGGCGAAAGCCCTCGGGTGTCGCCACCTGCTCCACCGGATGATCTTCCCACAGGCCATCCTCCGCGCGGAAGGTGCGCAGCCCGCTTTCCGCGCTTATCCCCGCGCCGGTGAGCACCACGATGTTGCGGATATCCCTCATTCGCCGCATGAAGCATCAGCGAAGGGAATATGGCAATGGCACGTATCGGAATTATCGGCAGCGAAGGGCGCATGGGCCATGCGCTGGCAGAGGCTATCGCGGCCGCAGGGCATGAATGCTCGGGCGGCGTGGACAAGGGCGGCAATGTCGCGGCTCTTGCCGATGCGAGCGATGCTCTGGTCGATTTCACCGCGCCCGGAGCCTTGAAGGACAATCTCCATGCCGCCATTGGCGCGGGGATTCCGATCCTGATCGGCACCACCGGGCTGGAGGACCAGCACCATCTGGCGATCGACCATGCCGCGCAGGCCGTGGCCGTGCTGCAGACGGGCAATACCTCGCTCGGCGTCACCCTTCTCGCCCATCTGGTGGAGGAGGCCGCGTCGCGGCTCGGCCCCGATTGGGACATTGAAATCGTCGAAATGCACCACCGCATGAAGGTGGATGCGCCATCGGGTACCGCACTGCTGCTGGGAGAGGCGGCGGCCAAGGGGCGCGGCATATCGCTGCTCACCCACAGCGAGAGCGGCAGGCACGGACACACGGGCAGGCGGGCAGAAGGAGCCATCGGCTTTGCCGCGCTGCGCGGCGGGACGATTGCGGGCGAGCACACGGTCTATTTCGCCGGCGAACAGGAGCGGCTGCAACTCACCCACCTCGCCGAAAACCGCATGATCTTCGCCAATGGCGCGGTGAAGGGTGCCGCATGGCTGATCGGCAAGGCACCGGGCCGCTACGTGATGCAGGATGTGCTGGACCTTTGACCAATCGCGCATGACCAGGGACCAGATATTCGAATTCTTCCGCCGCCTGGCGGAGGATAATCCGGAGCCGGAGACCGAGCTGGAATATGGCAATGCCTACCAGCTTGTGGTGGCCGTGGCGCTATCCGCG
>JAHEBH010000055.1:5455-13599 GCA_024642335.1 Erythrobacter sp. | reverse complement strand
GGACGAGGGTCGGGCAGCGGCGCGTCGCGATTGCCGGTCATCAGATAGGTGTCGAACCATTCTATCATGCGCAGGTTGTAGTCATAGCGCGCGGCAGCCATGGCGTTGCCGTGGCCTTCGCCGGGATAGTACACCAGCCGCAACGGCGTATCCGGGCGGCGCACGCGAATATGGCGGTAAAGCTCGGCGCTCTGCGTCGGGCTGACGCGCGGATCGTCGCGGCCGTGCATGATCAACAGCGGAGTATCGGCCTGGTCGGCATAGTACACCGGGCTGCGCTGCAAGGTGTCCATATAGTCTTCCCACGGATAGGCGAGGGCGTGGACATTGTATTCCTCGGTTGGAATGTCGGTTGTTCCCCACTTGGACAGCACGTTTGAAATGCCCACGAACATCACGCCTGCGGCAAATTCCTCCGAATAGCGGGTGCTGCTCCAGGCTGTCGCATAGCCGCCGTAGGAACTGCCGGTAACGCCCACGCGGTCCGGATCGGTGTAGCCCATTTCCACCAGCCAGCGCTTGGCGTCTACCAGGTCGTCGAACTCGCGGCCTGCGGCATCCTTCTGGTGCTGCTTGGAGAAATCGATTCCATAGCCGGTGGAGCCGCGATAATTTGGCAGGAACACCGCATAGCCCTTTCCGGCCGCAACCTGGCCGGGATTGCTGTATCCGGTCACCCAACCGTTCGATTCATGCGCTTCCGGACCGCCATGTACGTCGAGAATGGTCGGTGCGCGCTCGAAGGGGATGCCGCCTACCGGCTCGATCAATATGCCCTCGATTTCCTGCCCGTCGCGCGCGGTATAGGTAAGCGTGCGCTGCACGCCGAAATCAATGTCCGCCAGCCAGGGATTGTGGTCGGTCCAGCGGTTGAATTCCGCGCCATCGAACAGGAACAGTTCGTTGGGATGTTGCGGCGAATTTGCCTCTACTGCAATGCGATTGCCGCCTTGCTCGATGCTGGTCAGGATCAGGCCTTCGGGGTCGACATCGCGCAGCTTCCTGCCATCGGGCGCATAGAAGCGCAGCAGGCTTTGCGCGCCCACGTCCACCAGCACGGCCAGCCTGCCATCCGCCATCCATTCGGCATCAACGGCGGCTTCAGCTGCCCCTGCATTGAGCGCGGTATAGAAAGTGGTCGCAACATCGACGATGTGGATCGTGGTGGCATCGGGGTCATTGATGTCCGCGGCGGCAACCATGGAAAGCTGCGTGCCATCGGGCGAAATCTCGATGTCGCCGATAACGCCCGGCGTATCGACTACCCGCGCCTCGCCCGTGAAAAGGTCGACGATATAGGGCTTGCGCGCAACAAAGCTGTCATCGACCAGAGTGGAGGGGCTGGCAGTAACGACCAGGAAGCTGCCATCGGGCGCCAGGCCGATTTCATCGACATGGCCGGGCATTGCCAGCTCGCGCGGTTCCCCGTCCAGTTCTTCCCCGCCGAGAGTGGCCACAAAGACGCGGTTGAATTGCTGTTCTTCCTCATAGACCTGCGCATTGAAGCCCTTGTCGGCTTCCTTCTTGCGGTCCTCGTCGGGAGCGGCATCTGCCAGCAGCACCACGCTGGCGCCATCGGATGCGATGGCATAGGCACCGACATTGGCATCTTCCACACCGGCCAGCTTCACCGGTGCGCCGCCGCCGACCGGCACGCCCCACACGGCGCGCTTCTCATCCTTGTCGGCCCAGAGATAGGTGATCATCTTGCCATCGGGAGAGAACTCTATGCCCGTTACGCCCACATCATCGGGCAGGTAGGCACGCGACTGCCTGGGGGCATCGGCCAGGAAAAGGCGCTGTTTTCCGCCGCCGTTTTCCTCGCCTTGCGTCACGTCGGGACGAGAGTAGCTCGTATAGGCGACCTGGCTGCCATCGGTGGAAACGGCGATGGTACCGGTATAGGCGATGCGCGCGAGGTCCTCGGGCGTCATCGGGCGTGCCATGGCGGTAGCGGGGGCGAGAATGGCGGTGGCAAGCAAGGCGGTGCGAATTGACTTCATGGGAGGGACTGACCTCGGTCTCCGGTTGCGATTGCAACCTTCATAATGGTCCGGCAAGGTATGACAATGCCCGCGCTGTCAGAGATGTAACCAGCGAAGGCATGCAATCGGATTGAGCTTGATGCACTCAATTCAATGAAGGGGGATCGGATCATGGAACTTCAACACAGGCGCGCCGGGCAAATTGTCGCGGCTGCGCTGATCGTAACCGTCGTCACCCAGCTTGCCTACCTGGCGCTGGACGCGAGCGGGAAGTCGCACATCGCCTATCCCATCTGGCGGACGGAAGCCGTTGCGGGACTGGTCGTTGCCGTGCTCGGCCTTGTGTATTTGTCGCGCAATGCATTGATCGGTGGCTGCCTGGTGGCAGGCGGCATCTTCAACCTGTTCCAGACCGGCATGGGGCTGACCATGTTCTACCAGCTCGGCTATGGCGGGGAGGGAGAACCGGACCCGGCCTTCTTTGCCGTGCTCGGGTTTTCCTTCTTCCTCTACTTTGCCGCCAAGGCAGCTCTCGGGATCGCTGCGCTGGTGCTGGGCCTCGATCTGTGGCGCGGCCGAGCGGGCCTGCGGCGTTGGCTGGGCCTGATCGCCGCGCTGGCGGGCATCGCCGCATTGGCGCTCAACCTCTGGGCCATGGCCGTGGGCATGGGGGCGGTCTTCTTCGCCGGAGCAGCGGGCACCGCGGCCACATTGCTCCTGGCCCTGTGCCTGCTGGCGAAGGAAAGCGAAGTTCCTGCCTGATCAGCTCGGGGTGAGGCTCTTCTCGCGCTGCGGGTAGACGTCGAACGTCCGCCCGCGCACGGTGATGGTCTCGCCCTTGAAACCGAGCAGGTCCATGTCGCGCGCGCGGTGGCCGGTGATCACGGCAGTATCGCCGGCGGAGGCATGTTCTGGCCCGAAGCCTGACTGTGCTGCCACGATCGGCGGGGACAGGTCCACTTCCCACAATCCGCCATCTCCATCGCGCAATCGCAGGTGCATATGCGGGTTGGTGAAGGTGATGTGCTCAATCCTGCCCGAAAGACGGCTTTCCTCGCTCTGCGTCCAGCCCCATCCATGATGGGCGGCGCTTGCCAGCGGAAGGGTAATGGCGGCGGCACCTGCCATCAGGGCCCCAGCATGTTTTCTCATCCTCGATCCTCCTCAATGCCCCCGGTCCCCCCATAGCACGTTTGCGGGCGCAGATGGAGGGTGATCTCAGATTCCCGCTGCCGTGCCTTGCATCAGTCCAGCAGGGCAGGGAGCGAGCAGTGCTTTCGCCCGGTCCCATCCGGCATGCAGCCAGGTGTCCTGTGCGGCTCTGCCTGCGGGAAGGATCACCGGCATGGTATCGCGCCCGATGGCACGCAGGGCGGCATTGGCGGGGCAGGTGAGCAGGGCGAATGTCGGCACCTCGCTGTCCTTCCACACGCCAGCAAAGGCGAACAAGGGTTGGTCCGCACAGGCGAAGCGGTGCTGGATCCGCCGCCCTTCCACATCGATGCCGCTGCCCCATTCCATGAAGCTGGTTGCGGGCACCAGGCAACGGAACTCGCTGTTGCGAAGATTCCCGATCCAGAAGGGACTGTCCACATTGCGTACATTGGCAATGCCGCGCGATGGATCATGCGCGGAAGGCGGCGGGGGAACGCCCCAGATGCGCGGGATCAAGCGGTGCTGGCCGCGCCCTTTTCGCGCCCCGGCAATGAACTCGCGGCCTGCAGTGATCACCGGGGCGAATTGTCCGGGCGCGACATATCCTCCTCCCCACGGATCGGACCCCGCCCAGCAATCGAAGTGCCGCGCAATTTCGGCGGCAGCGGCATCGAGGCGGTAGAGCTGGGTCATTGCGCCCGAGCGGTGGACTGGCCTGGACGCAAAGGCAAGCAGGTGGAGGTTGAGCGGGCAACACGTCTTCGAATCTCTCCGCTTGCCAAAGCCGCGCATTCGCGGAAAACTCATCCGCGAACCAAACAGGTCGGGATGCGGGCATTGCCCGGCATCGAAGGGAGAGACAAGGATGCGATTGACGGGTCTGGCCATGTTGGCCGGCATGGCGATGATTGCGGCAGATGCGCCGCTGATGGCGCAGGATGCGATGGCGGGCCTTCCCGCCTCGCGCGATTTCTCGGGTGTCTGGACAACCTATCGCTCGTCCGAAGGACCGCCACCCGGTCCGCGCGCTGCCCCCGCACCGCTGCCGCTGACAGAGGAAGGGCAGCGCCTGCGCGAGGAATACGACGCCTTGATGGGCGAGGGCGGAGACAATGCGGCGGCGCACTGCGTGGTCTATGGCATGCCCACCATGATGGCGTCTGCCGGGGGTTACCCGATCGAGTTCATCCACCGGCCCGAACAGCTCACCATTATCTATGAGGTCGAAAGCGAGACCCGGCGCGTCTACATGCCCGGCCACGGCATCCCGCCGGAAAAGCGACTGCCCGTGCGACAGGGCTATTCCGAAGGACGCTGGGAAGGCGATACGCTGGTAGTCACCACCACCGACATGAACGACGGTTTCGACCAGCGCAGCTATCCGCACAGCGACCAGGCGGTGATTGTGGAGCGTTTCCGCAAGGTGCCCGACGAAACGGTGGGGGCCATTCTCGAATATCAGATGACCATGACCGATCCGGTCTATTACACTGCGCCTGTCAGTTTGGAGCGGCGCTGGATGCCGCTCCAGGACGGCTATATCATGGCCTACAACTGCACCGAGGAGGCATGGTTGCGCCTGCTCGAAGCGCGGCGCGCGCAATTGCAGGCGGGCGAACCGGTCACTGCCAAAATGAGCGACGTCATCGACGTCTACGAATAGACCTACTGGAGACAGACAGCATGCTTCGACCTCTTCTGGCGCTGGCCGCGACCGGTGCCGTCCTTGCCGCCACGCAGGCGCAGGCGCACCATTCCGCCGCCATGTTCGATTTTCGCAACACCAAGACCCTTTCGGGCACGGTGAAGAAGGTCGAGGTGATCAATCCGCACACGCACATGCTGGTAACGATCACCGATGATCGCGGTACGCGGGACTGGAATTTCGAAGGCCACAGCGCCAGCAATTTCTACCGCGCCGGCTACAATCGCGGTGCGGTACAGGCGGGTGACCCGATCACCATCACCATCGCCCCGATGCGCGATGGATCGGATGGCGGCTATATCGTGTCCTTCATCACCAAGGATGGCGACCGGGTGAACATGGCATCGACATCGCCCACGGGGCGGTAAAGCCGGGTCATTCCCGACAGTTGGCTTCCAACATGGCGCTGGGAAAGTGCGCACACTGGACTCGCATCTATGGTAGCGCTATCATCAGGCGACTTGGACTACAGATCCGGGAGAGGAACGATGCGTCACCGGACATTATCGGGACTGGGCATGGCCCTGCTCCTTTCCACTGCGGCATGCGGCGGGGCTGGATCTGGTGGTGCAACGGGGCAGACACCGCCAACCCCCACGCCCAGCGCAACAGCCACGCCTTCTCCCACGCCAACACCAACCCCGACAAGTGTCGCGCTGACGCAGACCGATGCCCGCGTCGGGGCCTGCATCAATATGGGCAATCATCTGGAGCCGCCCAATGAGGGCGATTGGGGCAGGGCGATCAGCGATACCGACTTCCTCGATATCAGGGCGCAGGGCTTCGAGACGGTGCGGCTGCCCGCGCGTTTTTCCAACCATGCCGCGACCGCCGCCCCCTACACCATCGATCCTGTCTTCATGGACCGGGTGGAACATGTCGTGGACCTGGCGCGCACTGCCGGACTGCGGGTGATCCTGGACCTGCATCACTATGATGACCCGCAGGGCAATATCTTCACCAGCCCGGCGGCGCAGACCGCCCGCCTGGCCGGCATGTGGACGCAGATCGCAGACCGGTTCAAGGACAAGGACGACATGGTCTGGTTCGAAATCCTCAACGAACCGCATGACCAGATCACCCATGCCAACCTGCGCTCCGTCCTCGATCCGGCGCTGGCCGAAATCCGCAAGACCAATCCGGACCGGCCGGTGGTGTGGGGCGGCGAATTCTGGAGCGGGATCGGGTCGCTGGACGATATTCCCATTCCCGATGACAACCGCCTGGTCGTCACCTTCCATTATTATGATCCCTTCGGCTTCACCCATCAGGGTGCGCCATGGATCACGCCCATGCAGCCGGTGGGGCGGATATTCCCGTCCGGCACCGATCTTGCCGATTTGCAGGCCAATGCGCAGCTTGCGCAGGATTTCATGACCCGGACGGGTCGCCCGCTCTTCCTTGGCGAATTCGGCGTCTATGAGGGTGTGTCGGTCGACCAGCGCGCCACCTGGTACAAGGCCGTGCATGACGAGTTCGAGGCGGTGAATGTCGATGGCTGCGTCTGGGCCTACACCAACACCATGTATTTCCGCGATCCGGTGTCAAACGGCTGGATCGCACAATTGCTCGACGCAATCGGGCTCTGAACCTTGCTGGACCTGCGCAGGCACTCGCGGCATGCTGTGCGGCGGGGAGACCTCAAATGCACACGGTGATCGTCAAATACCAATTGCCCGAAGCCAAGCCGCGCGATGCGATGCTTGCAGCCTTCCATGCGGCGGAAGGGCAGTTCGCCGGGCTGCCCGGGCTGGTGCGCAAGTACTTCTGCTATGACGAAGCCGCGCATTGCGGGCACAGCGTCTACCTGTGGGAAACGAAGGAGCAGGCCGAGGCATTCTTCGGCCCGCGCTTTGCCGCCACCATGCAGGAAAAATTCGGCGCCACGCCCGAGGTTTTCGGTGTCGATACCCTGCTCATCGTGGATGGGCCCGCCGCCTAGCGGCAGTGCTCGACAAGCGCCTGCCACTGGCCTATCGTTCTTGTCATCCCCGGGGAGCGAGCTTTCGCTGAGAGGGGCGGGGCCCCTCGACAAGCTCAGGACGCCGCCCGACCCGTTGAACCTGAACCCGTTAGCACGGGCGGAGGGAAGGGCAGGCTGGCGCATTGTGGCGATGCCTCTTTCCCCCGAACTGGAGAGGTGCGCGCAATGGCTGAAGCTGACCAGATTTCTGCATGGATCATCCTGTTCATGGGCCTTTATTCGGCGGGGGCCGCGGTGGGCGAGTTGCGATCGCCCGGCAGCTGGGCGGCCATGCTCGACGGCTTCGAGAACAATGAGGCGCTGCGCTTCCTCACCGGCATCGTGGTGCTGGCGCTGGGAGCGGCGATCTACCTCGTCAATCCGTGGAACCGGGCCGACTGGATGTCTGTGCTGGTCACCGTGATCGGCGGCGGCATGGCGCTGGAAGGTGTGATCATCCTCGGCTTCGGGCGCCCCTATCTCCATTTCGCCAGCAAGCTGCTGGGCAAGATCGACATCCTCTGGGCGTGGATGGCGTTGGTGCTGGGCGTGGCCCTCGTCTGTGCAGCCGGACTGCGCTTCTGATCCCCTTACGACACTTATTCAATACGAAAGTCCCGACAATGGCAGATATCAATTCCAAGCTCGAAATCGGCGTTACCACCGGCCCCATCCGCGGCAGCCGCAAGGTCCATGTCGGGCCGCTCAAGGTTGCCATGCGCGAGATCGATCTGGAGCCTTCGAGCGGTGAACCGCCGCTGCGCGTCTATGACACATCGGGTCCCTATACCGATCCTGCCGCCGCCATCGACATCCAGGCCGGCCTGCCGGCACTGCGCCGCGAATGGCAGCTAGCCCGCGGCGATGTGGAGTCCTATGCCGCGCGCGCAGTGAAGCCGGAGGACAACGGCCAATTGGGGCCAGACCGGAGCGGCGGCGTGCCTGCCTTCCCCAATGTCGCCAGGACGGTGCTGCGCGCCAGGCCCGGCGCGAACCTTTCCCAGATGCATTACGCCAAACGCGGCATCATCACACCGGAAATGGAATATGTCGCCGAGCGTGAGAATCTCGGTCGCGCCCGCCTCGCCGAATATACGCGTGACGGGCAGGATTTCGGCGCCGCCATCCCCGATTACGTAACACCCGAATTCGTGCGCGACGAGGTGGCGCGGGGCAGGGCGATCATCCCCAGCAACGTCAACCACCCCGAATGCGAGCCGATGGCCATCGGGCGCAACTTCCTCGTCAAGATCAACGCCAATATCGGCAACTCCGCCGTCGCATCGGACGTGGCGCAGGAAGTCGAGAAGATGGTCTGGTCGATCCGCTGGGGCGC
>JAHEBH010000055.1:0-5355 GCA_024642335.1 Erythrobacter sp. | reverse complement strand
GTGCAGGTGATGATCGAAGGCCCCGGCCACGTGCCGATGCACAAGATCAAGGAGAATATGGACAAGCAGCTGGAGGCGTGCGGCGAAGCGCCCTTCTACACGCTCGGCCCGCTCGTCACCGACATTGCGCCGGGTTACGACCACATCACCAGCGGCATCGGCGCGGCGATGATCGGGTGGTATGGCACGGCCATGCTCTGCTATGTCACGCCGAAGGAACACCTCGGCCTGCCGGACCGCGACGATGTGAAAGTGGGCGTGGTCACTTACAAGCTGGCCGCCCATGCGGCGGACCTTGCCAAGGGCCACCCGGCGGCGAAGCTGCGCGACGATGCCCTCTCCCGCGCCCGCTTCGAATTCCGCTGGCGCGACCAGTTCAACCTCTCGCTAGACCCCGATACGGCCGAACAATATCACGACCAGACCCTGCCCGCAGAAGGCGCCAAGACCGCCCATTTCTGCTCCATGTGCGGCCCGAAATTCTGCTCGATGCAGATCAGCCAGGAAGTGCGAGACTTCGCCGCGAAACAGAACCAGCCCAGCGATGCCTTCATCGCAGCGGCTGGCGATGTGGTGGCCGAAGCCAAGCGCGGCATGGAGGAGATGAGCGCCAAATTCCACCAAGAGGGCGGCGAGCTTTATGTGAAGGCGGGGGATTGACCGGAAAACAATATGGCTGATCTCTATCTCAAGAAGCTGGAATCCGAACGCAAGCAGCTCTGGTCCATCTGCCGCATGAAGGGGCTGCCCAGGGGCACCCCCGAGCGGCAGCGGATCGAGGCGCTGGACGAGGCGATCGCCGCGCATAAGGCCAAACAAGCGGGCTGAGCCGCGGCTCGTACTCCTACCGCATTCCCACCAGCACCTTGTCCAGCGCCTGCAGGAAGCGGGATCGGTCTGCCTTGCTGAAGGGCGGCGGGCCGCCGCCCGCGGCGCCCAATGGCCCGTCCATTCCGGCGCGCAGGTCTGCCATGATGGCGCGGGTGGCTATGGCGCTGCCAATGCTGGCGGCGGTGAAGGGCTTGCCGTTATGCGCCAGCACCGTTGCGCCCGATTTCAGGCAGCGTTCGGCGAGGAGGATGTCGGCGGTGATCACCACGCTGCGCTCTCCGGCGTTCTCGGCAATCCAGTCATCCGCAGCGTCAAAGCCGTCGTCCACAACCACGCGCTTGATGCGTTCGCTCACCGGAACGCGGAAGGGGGAGTTGCTGACCACGCGCACCTCGGCCTTGAAGCGTTCGGCGACGCGGTAGATCTCCTCCTTAACAGGGCAGGCATCGGCATCGACGAGGAGGGTGACGGGTTCGGGTGCTGCGGTCATGTGCAGAGCATAGGGGTTTCGGATCAAGGCTCCAGTCTCTTGTGATTGCAGCACGAATCCGCTGGGCACGGCCCCAGGTCCGGGACAGTTCCGAGGACAGTATACTAAACTCCCGGTCGAATTCGGACCCGGATGCTGGACCTCGTTCAGCCGCGCAAATTACGGGAAATATGCCGGGGGCTTCGATGAGGGCGTCCATGCGGAAAGCGGCCCCTGCTACGGCGACGGGGTGGCATGATCCTGCTGGCCCCGCCCGGCGCCAGGCCAGGGCGGGTGAGTGCGGGGCAGCCAGGAGAATACGCCGCCTAGCTGTTCTTCATGTTCTCCAGCCCCTTGATCGTGCCGGGCTTCTGGGAAGGCTGCGAGGCGTTGGTCTTCACCTTTTCCTTTTTCGGCTTGCGTGCTTCGCGGTTCGATTTCTGTCCCTTGGACATGGATTTTTCCCAATCGGGGCGGAATGCCCCGACCCCATGCTACGCCATTTTTCGCAGACCCTTGCATCAATTCGGCTGGAAACTCGCCCGATCCTCCCCATCTCGACAGATAAGAGAACAGCAACGAGAGAGGAGAACCCCGATGCAGGTCCAATTCAATTCCGACTCTTCGGTGATGGGCACGGCCAATGTCGCCGAACGTATCGAGGCGCATGTGCGCGAGCGGCTTGCGCGGTTCGAGGAGCGGCTGACCCGGATCGAGATCCATGTGCGGGATGAGAACGGGCCAAAGCATGGCGCGGATGACAAGGCCTGCACCATAGAGGCGCGGCCGCGCGGCGGCAGGGCCATCGGCGTCACGGCCCATGCTGCCGATGTCGATACCGCGGCAAGCAAGGCGGCCAACACGCTGGCCCAGCGGCTCGACAGGCACTTCGGCAAGGCCGAGCGTCACAAGCACGACCCGTCGCCAGACAAGGTGATGTGACCGGCCCCCACTTTGCCCATCCCAAACGCATATGCCCAACAAGGATGGTCAACCATCTGATTACCATTTGTTGCTAACTTTCTCGGAAATGGCACGCAAACGTCGCCCCGGGGAGCACAACATATGCATTGGTTGCAGGAAAAATTCGCCACCGCCGAAGGTGAGCAGGAATGGTGCGATACGCTGCACCTTCTTATCGAGCGGGGACAGTTCGACGCGGCGGAAACCAGGCTGCTGGAGGCGCTGGAAGGGCTCGAGTCCGAAATTGCCGGCCTGTGCCGCGCCTTGCCGCGCGAAGATGTGATCCTGGATGGCTGGGAGGACCTGGTCGATGCGATCGAAGTGCAGGAAGGCGCGCCGATCACGGGCGTCACGCTGGCGATCACCAATGATGCCGATACAGCTTTCGAGAAGGGCAGCTTTCACACGCCCGATGTGCTGCTGAGCCTCTATACCGACGAGCAGTGGAACTGGAGCGCGGCAAGCCACGAGCAATTGCTGGACGAATGCGCCAAGGAGGAACCCGGCTGGACGGGGGCCGAGGAAGACGTCGAGGTCTATCTCGAGGTAAGCGGGCTGGAGCGGCTCAACACCGCGCTTCTGTTCCACAAGCAGCGCTTCTTCTTCCGCGATGGCGAAACCGGTCATGCGCCGCTGCGCTATGTCGATTTCGTGGTCGGCAACTGGTGGCGCGCGCTTCGTTTTCACCAGGCAGTCGCAGCCGAAATGGCCGCCGCGCCCCTGCCGGCTTGTGTCAAGCTGCTGACAGGCATGGTGGACATGCGCGCCGATGCGGTGTGCCTGCACGGCGGACATGCAAGGGCTGCGATGGTTTCGTCGCGCTCCTTGCCCGATGCGGTTCCGGCCTCGATGGCTTTGGTGAGCGTAAATGATGAAGCGCTCGCTCCGGCAGAGGAAGAGGCCGGTTCGATGGGTTCGCTTTCGGCAATCAGGGTAACGCGCGTTGCACCCGTGGAGGAAGGCGAGTCCGTTGGTGCGGCCTTGCGTCGCAGGGTGGCGGAAGAGGCCGCTGCCGAAGTGGAGGAAGAGCCGAAACGCGGCCTGTTCGCGCGCATGTTCGCGCGCGGCTGACGGCGCGGCCTAGAACTCGAACCCTGCTTCCTTGGCTTCGGCCATTATCTGTTCGCCGGTCTTGCGGGGGCGTTCTCCGGCAAAGGAATAGTAATCGGGCTTCTCGTCGATAAAGATCTCTTCGGTGAAGGCGACCTCGCCCGGATCGTCGAACAGGCCCGCGAGCAGGCCGTAATTCCCGGCGGGGACGAAATGGTAGAAGAGGTTGCTGCCGCACTTGCCGCAAAAGCCGCGCTCGGCCCAGTTCGAGCTCTTGTAGCGGACGATATGCTCTTCACCGGTGAAAGCGACATTGGGTCCGCATTGTATGCCCAGGAAGGCGATCCCTCCCCAGCGGCGACACATGTCGCAATGGCAGGCCTCGACATGCGGTTTCACCGGAGTTGCCTCCACCGTCACCGCGCCGCACAGGCAATGGCCCGATAAAGTGCGTCCGCTCATGACTTCCCTCCCTTGAAAGGGGGCAAGATTATCGCCTGGGCATGGCGATGGAAAGCCTGTCCTACAGCAAGCCATCCATGCTTGGTTCGCGGCGATGACTCGCATCCGCTCCACTCCACCGGGCACACAAACCGGCGCAAGCAGGCCTTGCCGGCAAAGCCGGGCTTTTTTCCTTTTGGACAGTGTTAAATGTGTAAAGTCTGGCGGAAGAAATTTGTCCCATCAGAAACGAGGATCGCACCAACCCCGAAGGAGAAGGTGCGATCTACCGCCATGCCTGGCGTTACCCGCTGTCCGGCGGGCTCGAGGACCGAACGACCAGAGGCGTGACCGGTGCATTGCATCCCGACCGGGCTTTTATGCGCCCGCAACCCGAGTCGCGCCAAACATTTGGTACGAGATGGTGCCGAGACAAGCCGGGACGATGGCGCGCTGGTTCTGCCTGCTTCACCTTGCAGTCAGGCGGTCAAGGCCATAGGCTGTGCGAGGATCACATGATGCCTTTGCCGAGGATGAAATGAACCCACAAAGCATTGCACTATTTGCCGCTCCCGCTCTATTGCTCGCCGCATGCACGCAAGCGTCACAGCCGCCGCAGGATATCGCCGGCGTCGACACCGGCCGCCAATGTTTCTTCTCCAGCAGGATCAGCGGATATACTTCCGCGCCCAATGGTCCCAATGGAGAAAAGCGACTGATTGTGCGGACCGGACCGCGCGAGGAGTGGCTATTCGAGGTCGTGGGCTCTTGCATCGATCTCAATTTCGCGAACCGGATCGCATTCGATCTGCGCGGGAGCACCAGCCTGTGTACCGGCAACAGGGAAACCCTGCTGGTCCCTTCGAATATCGCCTCGCGCGGAATGGACCGCTGCCAGGTTAGGATGCTGGGTAAGCTTCTGCCCCAGGGCGAGGCCACGACCGAGGAGGATGCGGGTTAGGCGATCGCCTGCGGCACCTCAGCGTTTCCTGACGAACTCGGCGCGCAGCACCAGGCCCTTGATACCGGGATATCTGCAGTCGATCTCCTGCGCATCGCCGGTCAGGCGGATGCTCTTGATCAGCGTGCCCTGTTTCAAGGTCTGGCCTGCGCCTTTCACTTCCAGGTCCTTGATCAGCGTGACCTGGTCGCCATCGGCGAGGAGATTGCCCACGGCATCGCGCACTTCCACCTGGCCTGCAGCGGCCTGTTTGGCGGCCAGTTCGGACGCGGGCAGCCATTCGCCGCTCTCCTCGTCATAGACATAGTCTTCGTCGTCGTTTGCCACGCGGTTGGCTCCTTGCTCGAAATGAAAATGCGCTGGGTCCGCCATCTGGCACCTACCGCGGGTGAGGGGCAAGCGCTGATAACGGGTTTGACCGCCGGCGGATGCAAGTAAATGAAGAACCGAGCAAGTCATGCTTCAAGCTGCGTTCACATGCGGAAATTCATGGTCTTGCGAACAAAGGGGGATTTGGGCACCATGTGCGCAAGTAATCATTTGGGGGAGAATGAAACATGTTTCACAAGAAGGTAAGCGCCGCGCTGGCAACGGGCCTCGCAATTGCGGCCTGTTCTGCGCCGGCCAATGCTCAGGCTGA
>JAHEBH010000100.1 GCA_024642335.1 Erythrobacter sp. | reverse complement strand
CGAAGGCGAAGAATAGGGCCAAGTTTCCCTCCGGTTTTCCCCAAGCTGGCTTTGCGAATCCCGGCCCGATCCGCATATTGCACCGATGGCCTTTGCTCCCTTCGTTCCGCTGCGCGTGCTGTCTAGCTACTCGATGCTCGAGGGTGCAATCGATCCCAAGGCCATCGCCAAGCTGGCCAAGGAACGCGGCTTTCCCGCCATCGCCATCTGCGACCGCAACGGCCTGTACGGTTCCACCATGTTCGCTTCGGCTTGCATGGGCGAGGGCGTACAGCCCATCGTCGGGTCGCTGCTGGGCGTGGTGGCCGACGATGGCGAGACGGTGGACCACCTGCCGCTGTTCGCGCAGGACGAGCATGGGTGGAACAACCTGTGCCACCTCGTCAGCCTCGCGCACCTCGACCGGCCGCTGGAAATGGCCCCGCACGTGCGGATGGCAGACCTTGAAGGCCACACCGACGGCCTGATTGCGCTATCGGGCGCCAGCGAAGGCGCGCTGACGCGGCTGCTGGCCGACGGCAAGGAAAAGCGCGCCGACGAACGCGCGCAGCGGTTGTCGGCGCTGTTTCCGGGCCGGTTCTACATCGAACTCGCGCGGCGCGGACATCCGGTGGAAGAAGCCGCCGAAGCTGGCCTGCTAGACCTCGCCTACCGGCTGCACCTGCCGCTGGTCGCCACCAACCCCGCCAATTTCGCCGAACCGCACATGCATTCGGCGCACGATGCCATGCTGTGCATTGCCAACAGCAGCCAGATCGACAGTGACGATCGCCCGGTGTCGAACCCGCAGGCCTTCGTGAAAAGCGCACCGATGATGCGCGAACTGTTCGAGGACCTGCCCGAAGCGATCGAGAACACCATGGTGATTGCGCAGCGGTGCGCCTTTGCCCCGCCCAAGCGCAAGCCGATCCTGCCCAGCCTCGCCGGTGACCTCGAAGGCGAAGGCCGGATGCTGGAAGAAGACGCCAAGCGCGGTCTCGCCGCCCGGCTGGAAAAGTACGAGGACCTCACCGACGAGCAGCTGAAAGTCTATGTCGACCGGCTCGATTTCGAGATCGAAGTCATCAAGGGCATGGGTTTTCCCGGCTATTTCCTGATCGTGGCCGACTTCATCAAGTGGGCCAAGGCGCAGGGCATCCCGGTGGGGCCGGGGCGCGGTTCGGGTGCAGGTTCGCTGGTGGCATGGTCGCTGACGATCACCGATCTCGACCCCATCAGCCTGGGCCTGCTGTTCGAACGCTTCCTCAATCCCGAACGCGTTTCCATGCCCGACTTCGACATCGACTTCTGTGAAACGCGGCGCGGCGAGGTGATCCGCTACGTGCAGGAGCGTTACGGTTCGGACAAGGTCGCGCAGATCATCACCTTCGGTAAGATGAAGGCCCGCGCCGTGCTGCGCGATACCGGCCGCATCCTGCAGATGCCTTATGGCCAGGTGGACCGGCTCACCAAGATGGTGCCCAACCATCCCACTGACCCGTGGACCCTGCCGCGCACCCTGAACGGAGAGGCGACTTTCCGCCGCGAGTACGAGAACGACAACGAGGTGAAGCGGCTGGTCGACCTGGCCATGCAGCTGGAAGGCTTCCCGCGCAATTCGTCCACCCACGCGGCCGGCGTGGTGATCGGCGATCGCCCGCTCAGCCAGCTGGTGCCGCTCTACCGCGATCCGCGCTCGGACATGCCGGTGACGCAGTTCGACATGAAGAACGTCGAGGATGCGGGGCTGGTGAAGTTCGACTTCCTCGGCCTGAAGACGCTGTCGGTGCTGCGCAAGGCGGTGGACCTGCTTGCCCGGCGCGAGATTGCCGTCGACCTCGACACCATCCCGTGGGACGATGACGCCGTCTACGACCTGATGAAGCGCGGCGACACGGTCGGCGTGTTCCAGCTGGAATCCGAAGGCATGCGGCGCACGCTGACGGCGGTGAAGCCGTCGCGGTTCGAGGATATCATCGCGCTCGTCTCGCTCTACCGGCCGGGCCCGATGGACAACATCCCCAGCTTCGGCAAGCGCAAGGCGGGCGAGGAGCCGATCGTCTACCCGCATGCCAAGCTGGAAGGCATCCTGGCCGAAACCTACGGCATCTTCGTCTACCAGGAACAGGTGATGCAGGCCGCGCAAATCCTCGCGGGCTATTCGCTCGGCGATGCCGACCTGCTGCGCCGCGCCATGGGCAAGAAGAACCAGGCCGAGATGGACCAGCAGCGCCAGCGGTTCATCGACGGGTGCAAGACCGTGTCCGAGATCGAGGCGGCAGAGGCTTCGGCGTTGTTCGACTTGATCGACAAGTTCGCCGGCTATGGCTTCAACAAGTCGCACGCGGCGGCCTATGCGCTGCTGTCGTACCAGACGGCCTGGCTGAAGACGCACTATCCGGAGGAATTCTACGCCGCTTCGATGTGCTTCGACATGCACCAGTCGGAAAAGCTGGCGGTGTACGTGGACGACCTGCGCCGCAACGGGGTGGACTTGCTGGGGCCGGATATCGACCGGTCAGAAGCCGAATTCTCGGTGGAGCAAACCGACCATGGCTGGGCGGTGCGCTACGGCATGGCGGGCATCCGCAACGTCGGTGAGCGGGCGATGGAGATGATCGTCGCCGAGCGCGAGGCGCACGGGCCGTTCGAAAGCCTGGAGGACCTGTTCAGCCGCCTGCCCGCCGGTTCGATGAACCGCAAGCAGCTGGAAGGGCTGGCGGGCGCTGGTGCCTTCGACCGGTTCGAGCCCAACCGCGCGCGGGTGCTGGCCAATGCCGACATGCTGCTGGCAGTCACGGAAGCTGCCAACCGCGAGAAATCGAGCGGGCAGGCCGGGCTGTTCGGCGGCGAGGAGCACGCCGAGCCCACGTTGCGCCTGACCGACTGCGAGCCGTGGACGCGCGCCGACCAGATGGCGCAGGAACGCGAGGTGTTCGGGTTCTACTTCGCTGCCCACCCGGTGCAGGAATTCCGCGAAGCTGCCGATTCGCAAGGCGCGCGCACCTATGCCTCGCTGATGGAAGGCGGGTTCGGCGGCGGGCGGCAACCGGCGGTGATGGCGGCCATGGTGGAGAGCGTGAACAAGGGCCGCACCAAGCGCGGCGCGGAATTCGTGCGCGCGGATTTCTCCGATTCGTCGGGCCAGTTTAGCGCCGCCTGTTTCGAGGAATCGCTGGTCGAGAGCTTCCAGCAATGGGCGCAGGACGGCACCTGCGTGCTGCTCAACGTGGAACTGGATTCGCCCAATCCCGACGATCCGCCGCGCGTCACCGTGCGCGGGGCGCGTCCACTGGCGGAGGTAAAAAGCACGGCGCGAATGCAGCTAACTGCCGAAGTGTCGGATGTCGACGCGATCCCGGCCGTGGCAGAGATGCTGGAACCGGGCAGGGCGGGTCACGGCGAGGTCGTGCTGCTGCTGCACACCGGGTCGGAGCACGAGCCGCGCCTGTTGCTGGGCAGCGATTTCGCGCTGGGCGGCGAACTGGTCGACCGGCTCTCGGCCATTCCGGGGATCGAAAACGTCGTGCTGGCTCCCATCCGCGGCGTGGGACACTTGCGCCTGGTCGCCTGACAGCCGCGCGCTGCAGCGCATAGAAAAAGGGCCGGGAGATCGCTCTCCCGGCCCTTTTCTGTGTCGTAC
>JAHEBH010000015.1 GCA_024642335.1 Erythrobacter sp. | reverse complement strand
GTCTTCACTGGTCCGCGCGGGAGTGGTGCGCCCCTCCTGTTCAGCGAAGATCGGCGCCGCGAAGTCGGTCACGTCGTCAACCTCAACATTTCAGGAAATTTCTAACCGGCTTCCCCCCCCTATAGCCGGATAGAAACGGGGCGGCCTTGCCAATTGGCAGGGCCGCCCCAAACTTTGCTGCGCCAAGGGCTGATGCCTTACTTCTTGGCAGCAGCCTTCTTGGCAGGGGCTTTCTCGGCGGTTGCCTTCTTTGCCGGTGCCTTCTTCGCCGGAGCTTTCTTGGCAGGTGCCTTCTTCTCGGCGGCCGGCTTGTCATCCGCCTTCGCCTTGGCCGGAGCCTTCTTGGCGGCTGGCTTCTTCGCAGCAGCCTTCTTCTGGGCGGGGGCCTTCTTGGCTTCTGCAGGAGCTTCCTCGGCCTCGATTGCAGCTTCCAGTTCCTCGCGCGTTACCTCGCGTTCCGTCACCTCTGCCTTGTCGAAGAGGAAATCGACGACCTTGTCCTCATAGAGGGGAGCGCGAAGCTGGGCCTGCGCCATCGGCTCGCTGCGAACATATTCGATGAAGCGTTCACGGTCGTCCGGGCTGTACTGCTGCGCAGCGCGCTGGATCAGCATGGACATTTCCTGGCTGGAAACTTCCACCTTGTTGGCCTGGCCGATTTCGGACAGCAGCAGGCCCAGGCGCACGCGGCGTTCCGCGATGCGCTTGTAATCATCCTTCTCGGCTTCGATTTCCTTCATCGCCGCTGCGGGATCGTCCTCGCGTGCGGCTTCCTGCTGCAGCTGGTTCCAGATCTGCTGGAATTCGGCTTCGACCATCGTCGGCGGAACTTCGAAATCATGGTCGGCGGCCAGCTTGTCGAGCAGTTGGCGCTTCATCTGCGTGCGGGTGAGGCCGGCGGTTTCCTGCTCCAGCTGGCCCTTCAGCAGGCCCTTGAGCTGTTCCAGGTCGGTGAGACCGAGGTTCTTGGCGAAATCGTCGTCTATCTTGGTCTCGGCCTCAACCTTCACCTGCTTCACGGTGATGTCGAACTCGGCATCCTTGCCCTTCAGGTTCTCGGCCGGATAGTCGGCAGGGAAGGTGACCTTGATGGTCTTGGTATCGCCCGTCTTCACGCCGGCGAGCTGTTCTTCGAAGCCGGGAATGAACTGGCCCGAACCGAGCACCAGCGGGGTGTCTTCCGCCTTGCCGCCTTCGAACTCGACGCCGTCCACGCGGCCCACGAAATCAATGATCAGCTGATCGCCGTCAGCAGCTTTCTTTGTCTTGGCGGCGTCCTTGTAGCTCTTCTGTCCTTCGGCAATGCGGGCCAGCGCTTCGTCCAGCGCCTTGTCCGAAACGGGCACGTTGAGCTTTTCGAGCTTCAGGCCATCGATGGAAGGGACCTCGATCACGGGAAGCACTTCGACTTCCACGGTCAGTTCGGCATCCTTGCCCTGTTTATAGCCCTCGGCCATGTCCACCTTGGGCTGCAGCGCCGGACGCAGGGCCTTCTCCTTGATCAGTCCTTCGATCGATTCGCGCAGCGTGGCGTTGAGCGCATCGGAATGGATCGCGTCACCATGCATCTTGCGGATGAGGTTGGCGGGAACCTTGCCGGGACGGAAACCGGGCATACGCACTTGCGGTGCAATTTTCTTCACCTCGGAATCGATGCGCGCTTCGATGTCCTTGGCCGCAATGGTCAGCGTGTAGGCACGCTTGAGCCCTTCATTGGTGGTTTCGACGATCTGCATTCTCTTGCCTTCTTCAAACAGTAAACCAGGCCCAGTCGCACGATGAAACTGGTGCGGGCGAAGGGACTCGAACCCCCACATCTTTCGATACTGGTACCTAAAACCAGCGCGTCTACCAGTTCCGCCACGCCCGCGGCCCGACGAGTAGTGCAGGCATGCGCCTGACAAACAGGCTGCGCCCATAGGATTGCTGGGCAAAAAGGGCAAGGAGAAGGAGTCGGCAAAGAGCAGAATTGCAGCATCGCGATTGATTTTGCCGCCATTGCAGGTCTAAGCGCAGCGTCATGAGTGACGATAAATCAAACGACCTTCCGCCCGATCGCCTGGCGATCAACCCTTCCAGCGCCTTTTTCGATGCTGACAAGCTGCAGCGCGGCGTGGGCATCCGCTTCAAGGACCGGGTGCGCACAGATATCGAGGAATATTGCATTTCCGAAGGCTGGGTGCGCGTGCAGGCGGGCAAGACCATGGACCGCAAGGGCCGCCCGCTGACCATCAAGCTCAACGGCCCGGTCGAGGCGTGGTACGACGATCTGGGCGAGGATGCGCCGGTCGCCAAGGCTGGCTGACCTGTGGATATGCTGCCTTCCGCATAGACGGAGGGGCCCTGCCAATTGTAACGGTTTGTCGCAAGATGACCTCGTACCACCCCGGGAACAGGCCGTGTAACCAAACGCGTTCATCTGAATGAAAGTACGTGCCGAACAATCGACCTCTTACGAGGCGTTCAAGTGTCGCTTGCAAGTTGCACGCCTTGTCTCGCGAGATGAAGGGTTTTGGCAGCCAGATGCGCCAATGAAAGGGCGGTCGGACAGACAAAAGACAAGATCGCTGTCACAGATTGAAGGGACTACGTGATGAAAACCATTTCCACCAAGCCAACGGCTCTTGTCCTTGCTGCTGCGCTTGCCGTGCCGATGTCCGGCAGCTTGTCAGCGCAGGAGCTGGAACCGGTCGGGCAAACAGAGACTGCCGAGCAGGCCGACGACTTGATCACCGTCTATGGCTCACTCCCTGCGGACCTTTCCGGTCTGGCTGATGGCCCCGACATTACCGGATTCATTTCCGCGCGCAGGGGACGCGAAATCCAGGTTACCAGCGATGATGGCAGCAGCACCACGGTCGTTGTGGCCGATGCCACCGAAATCCGTGCCCGCGGAGGCTTCCTCGGCCTCGACCGTGCCAACTTGACGGCGGATGCACTGCTGAATGGCCTGCCGGTGGAGGTTGAGACGGTGCGCTGGGAAGACGGTCTGATCGCCAGCCGCATCCGCTTCCGCAACCGCGATCTCGAGACTGCGGCGATGATCCGCGGTGCCACCGAACAGCAATTTGCCGAGCAAGGTGCCGCCATTGACGAGAATACCGTTGCGATCGGCGAAACTACTGCCTTGGCCAATGCGCTTCGTGGCCGGATGGGCGATATCGACCAGTACAATATCAAGGGCGTGACCAACGTCTATTTCGACACGGGCAAGTGGGACCTTTCTCGCCAGGCACAAACAGATCTGTGCGCAGCAGCCGAGGAAGCCGCAGCAATGGACAATGCCCTGCTGCTGGTGGTCGGTTATACCGATTCCACCGGTAACGCGGACGCCAACCAGGTGTTGAGCGAGCGGCGTGCCGGCCGCGTGGTCAACCATCTGCAGCAGGCCTGCCGCTGGGCGCCCTACCGCATGCTGTCGCCCACGGGCATGGCTGCATCGGATCCGCTGGCAGACAATTCCACTGCCGAAGGCCGTGCCCAGAACCGCCGCGTGTCGGTGAACATCCTCGTCAGCAAGGCACTCGACGGGCTGTGAGTTGTACGGGGTGGGTTCGCCCACCCCGGCATTCTCCGGGCGGGAAGTGCCTTCCGTCCCAGTGGCGGATTACACCACCGGGCTGGTCGGATCGTCCTTTTCGTCCGGGTGGTTGGTGGTCAGGCGCAGAACCAGATAGCCGAGAACTGCAGAGATCAGCGAACCGGTCAGAATGCCGATCTTTGCCTCGTCTATCAGCAGGCGATATTGCGGGAAGGCCAGTTCGCCGATGAAAAGCGACATGGTGAAGCCGATGCCGCAGAGCACGGTGACCCCCCAAACCTCGGGCCAGGTGCACCCTTCAGGCTTTTTCGCGATGCCCAGCCTGTCGGAGATGTAGACGCAGGAGAAGATCCCCACCTGCTTGCCGACTACCAGGCCCGCCGCCACAGCCAGGGGCAGCGGGTCGAGGAAGGCCTCAAGTCCAAGTCCGGAGATATCGACGCCCGCATTGGCGAAGCCGAAGACGGGGACCACCAGATAGGCGTTCCAGCCGACCAGCCCGTGTTCGAGATTCACCAGCAGCGGCGTTCCGTCGCGCCGCCGCATGGGGACGGTGAATGCGGCCATCACACCTGCAATGGTGGCGTGCACGCCTGAATTGAGCACGCAATACCACAGGACGACAGCCGCCAGAATGTAGGGCCATGTACGGTCAATCCGCAGGCGGTTCATGGCGAACATGGCGCCCAGCACCAGTACCGAAGCGACCAGCCAGGCCAGTTTGATATTTGCGGTGTAGAAGATGGCGATGACCATCACTGCGCCGATATCGTCCACGATCGCGACGGTCAGCAGGAACAGCCGCAAGGGCGCAGGCACGCGTGTGCCCAGCAGGCCGACCACACCCATGGCAAAGGCAATATCGGTCGCTGCGGGAATGGCCCAGCCGCTCGAAAGATTGGCTTCCCCGCCAGCGATCGCCATGTAGACGAGCGCCGGTGCACCCATGCCTGCTATCGCTGCCAGCACCGGCAGGGTGCGCTGCTGGGGGTCTGCCAGATTGCCCGAAATCAGCTCGCGCTTTACCTCCAGGCCAACCACGAAGAAGAAGATCACCATCAGCGCATCGTTGATCCACAGGTGCAGCGTGTTGAGCTTGAAGGTCGTGCTCGGGAACAGCTCGCCGTGGAACAGGTGGTGGTAGCTTTCCGACACTGCCGAATTGGCCACCAACATTGCGGCTGCAGCAACGGCGATGAGCAGGACGCCTTCAAAGGCGTCGCTGACAAACAGCGCCCTGAACTGGCGAGTGACGGTCTTGATTATCGGTTGGGAGGCCATGTCAGGGCATCTTTTTCGCAATTGTCGCAAACATGCAAGGGCTTCTGTCGCCGTTGTGTTTTTCGATCCTTCCTATAGTTCTGGTGAAATACGTGCATGGCTTGGGGGCTTCTCGCATGGAAGGATGGACGGTACTCGAGTGGCTCGCGCTTGTGGAGCGCGAATTGCTGTTGTTCGCGGGCATCTTCTTCCTGATCGGGGCATTGGATGAACTGCTGGTAGACGGATTGTGGGGCTGGCTGCGCCTGTCGGGTCGCCTTCCCAGCCTGCAATTCGACCGCCAGGATGTGCGCGAGCGCAGGCTGTCGGGAACGGCGGCCGTCTTCATTCCCGCCTGGCATGAAGAACAGGTGCTGGAACACACGATTGCGCATGCGCTGCAGGCCTGGCCGCATAACGATTACCGGATTTATGTCGGCTGCTATCGCAACGACATGCCTACGCTGGAATCGGCCATGCGTGGTGCAGGGTGCGATCCGCGCGTGAGGATCGTCGTGCTCGATTGCGATGGTCCGACAACCAAGGCCGATTGCCTCAACCGCCTGTATCAGGCGCTGGAAGTGGATGAACGGCGTTCAGGCAAGCCGGTGCGCATGGTGCTGTTGCACGATGCCGAAGACATGGTTGATCCGGCTGCGTTGGGCCTGATGGACAAGGCGATGGACCGGGCGGAGTTCGTCCAGATACCCGTGCTGCCGCTGCCGCAGGAAAATTCGCGTTGGGTCGGCAGCCATTATTGCGAGGAGTTTGCCGAGGCGCATGGCAAGACCATGGTGGTGCGTGACTGGCTTTCTACCTGCATGCCCGCCGCCGGTGTCGGCTGCGCTTTCGACCGTGCCATGCTGGGTGACATGGCGCGCAGGCAGGAGGGCGGGGTTCCCTTCTCCGTCGATTCCCTGACCGAGGATTATGAGCTGGGCATGCGCATAGCGGCGGCTGGGGGGCGCTCGCGCTTCCTGCGTGTGCGCGGAGAGGACGGGTCGCTGGTGGCAACGCGCGCCTATTTCCCCGCGCGGATCGATGCTTCGGTCAGGCAAAAGGCGCGCTGGGTGCATGGCATTGCGCTGCAGGGCTGGGACCGGCTGGGCTGGGAAGGCGGCATTGCCGAACGCTGGATGCGCCTGCGCGACCGCAAGGGACCACTGGCGGCGCTGGTGTTGGCCTGCGGTTACACCTTCTTCTTGCTGACCGGCCTGTTCTTCATCCTGGGTGAATTGGGGATCAATCGTCCTTGGCAGGCGGACCCGCTGCTGCGCTTCCTGATCATCGCCAACATGATCAGTTTTGCCTGGCGTGCATCGATGCGCTTTGCCTTTACCGCGCGTGATTATGGTTTCGCCGAAGGTGCGCGGGCCATAATGCGTATCCCGGTCGCCAATATCATCGCCATCATGGCCAGCAGGCGAGCGCTGGCTGCCTACATCCGGACATTGCGCGGGGAGGTTCCCCGTTGGGACAAGACGTTGCACGATGCCCATCCGGCAACACTGGCCCAGCACCGGCCACAGCCGCGCAAGGTGGTGGCATGAGCATGCACGCCGCAAGCAAGCAAAGGCTGCGCGGGCAGCCGGTCAAGGTCCTGCTGCTGCTTGCTCTTGTTTGGACAGGCTTTCGCTTTGTCACCTGGACCACTCCATTCGACATGGGTGGGGCAGCTGTTGCAACGTTCAGCTCTGCGGTGGGTCAGCAGGCGGCGGCCCAATCGCAGCAGGAACGGGCACAGGAGCCCTTGCGATTGCAGTCACCTGTCGTTGCGCCATCCTACAGCGATCCTTCCGGCTGGCGTGCGCCGATGTTGCAGGGCGTTCCCGTTTCGCCGTCCTGGAGCGATCCCGGCGCGAGCGTGCAAGGGCAAGAGATCAGCCAGCTTTCCGCTGGCTCGTTGCGGACTGCGCCGCGGATGGCATCTGGCCACGCCATGCTGATGGCAGCAGGCTTCTCGCAGATGGAACTCCCCCCGCAACTGGCGGCCCACATGCGTGCGGCGATTGGGTCCAGCAAGGCACAGGAAGGTGCTGCCGCATCGGGCAATGCGCCGTTCCCGTTCCTTGCTGCGCAAGGCGTGCAGGAGCGCAGCCGCTGGTCAGCCGATGGCTGGCTGTTGTGGCGTCAGGGAAGCGATTCGCCGCTGGTTTCGGGCAACCCTTCCTATGGCCGCAGCCAGGCTGGTGCAGTGCTGCGCTACGAACTCGCACCCTCCAGTCGCCATCGGCCGCAGGCTTACCTGCGCGCGACGACGGCGCTGGAAGGAACGCGCGAGCGTGACCTTGCGCTAGGCATGTCGGCCAGGCCTCTCGCCAGCATCCCCGTCAGGCTGCATGCGGAGGCACGTGTGAGCGAGCGCGCAGGCGGCAAGGAGGTGCGGCCTGCGGCCTTCGCTGTGACCGAGCTTCCTTCGCTGGCGCTGCCGGGCGGACTTCGCGGCGAGGCCTATGCGCAGGCCGGATATGTCGGCGGCGATTTCGCCACCGGTTTTGTTGACGGACAGGCGCGCGTCGATCGCACCATCGCTGCCGACGAGGATTTCGACCTGCGTGCAGGAGCAGGCGTGTGGGGCGGGGCGCAGGATGGGGCGGGGCGGCTCGATGTCGGCCCCAGCGCATCGTTGACGTTCCGCCTGGGTGAGACGCGTGGCCGCGTGGCGGCAGATTACCGTTTCCGAGTGGCTGGCGATGCCCGTCCGGCAAGTGGCCCTGCGCTCACACTATCCGCCGGATTTTAGGCGAGAGCCGTCATTCATCTTCAATCAATCGCGTCTATGCGTTAGGCGCGAGTTATGGATGTCTACCTCCCCATAGCCAATCAAGCGGTGAACGGTCTGTGGATCGTGCTGCTTGGCGGGATGACGGGCATCCTTTCAGGCATATTCGGGGTCGGCGGTGGATTCCTCACCACACCGCTGCTGATATTCTACGGTATTCCGCCCACGGTTGCAGCTGCATCTGCCGCCACGCAGGTGACCGGGGCCAGCGTGTCCGGCGTCATCGCCCATTCGCGCAGCGGCGGAGTGGATTTCCGCATGGGCGGCGTGACGGTGGCGGGCGGATTGCTTGGCGCCATGCTCGGTGCGCTGATCTTCAACCTGCTCGAAGCCTTCGGCCAGATCGATGTGGTGATCAATATCCTCTATGTCCTGCTGCTCGGTGTAATCGGCGGGATGATGGGCAATGAAAGCATCCGGTCGCTGCGCCGCAATCCGCAAGGAAAGGCACCTGTCGCCAAGCGTCGCCATCATCCCGTCATTGCCAGCCTGCCGATGCGCTGGCGCTTCTACCGCTCGGGTCTGTACATTTCGCCGCTGGGGCCCTTGCTGATGGGTCTTGTCGTGGGAATCCTGACCATGCTGATGGGCGTGGGCGGCGGCTTCATCATGGTGCCGATCATGCTTTATATCCTGGGCATGAGCGCGAATGTCGTGGTCGGCACATCGCTGTTCAATATCCTCTTCGTGACCATGATGACCACCATGGTCCATGCGCTGACGACGCAGGCGGTGGACATTGTGCTGGCGGGCCTGTTGCTGCTGGGTTCGGTTTCCGGCGCGCAGATAGGCACGCGTATCGCGGTCACGGTCAAGCCGGAATACCTGCGCCTTGCGCTGGCCACGATCGTCGTGGTTGTCGCGCTGGCCATGCTTTACCGCCTCGGTGTTGCGCCGGACGAAATCTATACGGTGGCGCCATTATGATGCGCGCCATCTGCCTTGCCCTTCTGGCCCTGATGGCCTTGCCGCAGCTGGCAGCTGCGCAAGACCGCGATCCAATCCTGGTGCCCGAGGTCAGCCAGCATGAGGTGCTGGTGCGTCAGGGCTTCACCGGTGCGCAATTGCTGCTTTATGGCGCGATCCTTGATCCCGACGGGCGCCGTGCCAGCAGCAATTACGATATCGTGGTGGTCCTTCGCGGCCCGTCCGAGGCGATCCAGCTGCGCGAAAAGCAGCGCTTCGCCGGTGTCTGGATCAATGCCGAGAGTACGTCCTTCCGTTCCGCACCGTCATTCTATGCCCTGGTCAGCTCGCGCCCGATCGACGAAATCGTCGATGAGCGCACGGCGGCCATCTATGAGCTTGGCCTCGAATATCTCCAGCTTTCACCTTCCGGGACGATCGATCCGGAAAAGCATACGCGGTTTACCGAAGGACTGGTGGATTTGCGCCAGCGCTCGGCCCTGTACCAGCAGGTGGAAGCAGGGGTCACGATAAGCGGTGGTGTGCTCTACCAGGCGCGTATCAACTTGCCGTCCAATGTGATCGTGGGGCGCTATGTCGCAGAAACCTTTGCCATTCGCGACGGGCGGGTGATCGCCGCCGCCAGTTCGGAAGTGCAGGTTCGCAAGGAAGGGTTCGACCGCGAGGTTTCCGAGCAGTCGCAGAAAAATTCGTTTGCTTACGGCTTGTTAGCTGTCGCCCTGTCCGTATTCATGGGCTGGGCGGCAGGGAGGCTCTTCGCGCTCGTCTGAGAGCAGGGAATTTTTGTGGTTTGTCGGTACAATTGACACGATTTTAACCCCGAATCCCTATGCGCAATGCTGAAGTTGAACAGCCTTGCGAGCAAATAGATGAACGATATTCCCCGGCAGCAGTTTATTCCGGCTCCTCCCTCTTCTCAAGCGAGTGCCGGACAGGCACCGGCGCGACCGGTGCAGGCGCCCCAGCCAGCCGGCCAGATGCCTTCGCAGGCCCAGCCTCCCGCACAGCAACCAGCACCGCAGGGTCAGCCCCAGGCCGCTCCGGCCACCGTTCCGCAGCAGCAACGCCAGGAAGTACAGTCCGCAAATGCCGCCAAGCCGATCGGCGTGGTGCTCGAAATTGCCGGTTCCGGTTCGCAGATCGCGCTCGACATGGTGCGGATCAACGAATGCTCGCAGGATACTGACCTTTCGATTGCCCAGGCCGGGCAGGTCGGCAGCCAGATCAAGATTCGCACCAGAGACGGCTGGCTGCTCGCCAGCGTCCGCAACCAGCGCCAGGACCGGCGCGGCGATGGCGGATCTGTCGTCGCCAATATCGACTTCATGGGCGAAGGCATGGAGGAGAAGCTGACCGGCAAGATCCACAGCTTCCGCCGCGGTGTGACGCGTTACCCCATTCCCGGCGCGATGATCTTCCCCGCGACGACTGAAGATCTTAGGCAGATCTATTCCAGCGATGGCCGCAACGCGATCGAGGTCGGCACTGTCTATCCTACAAAGGAAATTCGCGCGGGCATCTACATCGATGCGATGCTCGGCAAGCACTTCGCCCTGTTGGGCTCCACCGGCACCGGCAAGTCCACCAGTGCGGCGCTGATCCTGCACCGCATCATCCAGGCCGCGCCGCAGGGCCACGTGGTGATGATCGACCCGCACGGCGAATATTCCGCCGCCTTCCGCACTACCGGCATGATCTTTGACGTCTCGAACCTGCAGATGCCCTACTGGTTGATGAATTTCGAGGAGCACTGCGAGGTCATCCTGCGATCCAGCGGAAACGATCTGCAGGAAGACAAGGACATTCTGGCCAAGTGCCTGCTTGCCGCCCGTTCCAAGAACCGCTTGGCCAACCAGATGGGCAAGATCACGGTGGATTCGCCCATTCCCTACCTGCTCAGCGACCTGACCGGCATGCTGCAGGACGAGATGGGCAAGCTGGACAAGGCCAGCACCACTGCTCCCTACATGCGCATCAAGACCAAGATTGACGAGTTGAAGGCCGATCCGCGCTACCAGTTCATGTTCTCGGGCATGCTGGTGGCGGATACGATGGCGGACTTCATTTCCAAGATCTTCCGCATGCCCGGCATGGGCAAGCCGATCTCGATCATCGACGTGTCGGGCGTGCCCTCCGATATCACCAGCTCCGTGGTGGCGGTGCTCAGCCGGATGGTCTTTGACTTTGCGATCTGGGGCCGCAACGAAAAGACCCGCCCGATCCTGCTCGTCTGCGAAGAGGCACACCGCTACGTCCCCAACGAGAAGAACGCCGATGGCTCGAGCGTTGGCCGCATCCTCTCGCGTATCGCCAAGGAAGGCCGTAAATACGGTATCTCACTCGGCCTGATCACGCAGCGACCGTCTGACCTTGCCGAAGGCGTGCTGTCGCAATGCGGCACGATCATCTCGATGCGCCTCAACAACGATCGCGACCAGGAATTCGTGCGCGCGGCCATGCCCGAAGGCGCGCGTGGTTTCCTCGATTCCATTCCCGCATTGCGCAACCGCGAGTGCATCATCTGCGGCGAGGGTGTTTCAATCCCGATCCGCGTGGCCTTCGACAATCTCGAAGAGGTCAAGCGTCCTGCTTCCGAAGACCCGAGCTTCGTGGAATTGTGGAGCGAAGAAGGAGGTGAGGAAGAGCAGGTCGAACGCATCGTCCAGCGCTGGAGAACCCAAGGCAGCTAAAGCTGCCTTGGTGGTTTTCTTTAGACCCTCAAACGCCGGGCGCGGGCCATCCGGCCCGCTTGGCTTCCGGCCTGACCGGCCGACGCGCAGTCGCGCTTGCGGCGCTTCGCGCCGTGTGGTGCCTAGATTACTAGAACTGATTTCGGTCGCATAGCGACCGCAAGGGCGACCGCCCGTCCGCAGGTGCCCCGCAGTCCGAAGGACGGAGGGAATTGCACCGAGGATCGATCGCCCGGATGGACGAGCGAAACACTAAATCTCAGGCTTGAAGCGTCCGGTAGGCATACCGTCGGCCTGCGCCTGTTCCTGTGCCTCGGCAGAGGTTTCCGCATGCGCCTTCTCGCGCCACGGCAGGTAGGTATAGGCCCACCATGCCATCACCAGCGCGGTAAAGGCCGAGAAGGGGAAGCTCCACCAGATCGCATCCGACCCCAGCCAGTCATAGGTAAGGAAATAGAAGCCGAGCCGCACGGGGTACATGGCGATACCGAGGATGATCAGCGGCACCCAGACAGCGCCGCCCGCGCGCATGGTTGCGGTCCAGATCATGGTCAGGCCGAATATGATGAAGTTCCAGCTGGCCAGGAACTGGATATGGCGCGCCATATCCACCGCCGGACTGTCTGGGCCGAGGAATAGTACCAGCGCCGGGCGGTCGAAGGCGAGCAGCAGGAGGGTGACGGTGCCGGTCATCGCCGCCTGTACCCACAGGCCTGCCCTGGTGACCTTCTCCAGGCCTTCCCACTTGCCGGCACCGATATATTGCGCGGCAATCGCACTCACCGCGCCGCCAATCGCCATGCTCGGCATCTGGATATAGGTGAACAGCTGCATCGCCGCGCCATAGGCAGCGGTCATCAGCATGCCCTCGCGGTTGACCAGGCCGACCACGATGATGCCCGCCGCGCTCATCAGCAGCATTTGCGCGCCCATCGGTACGCCCTTGTTGATGATGTACTTCAGTTCCTCGCTATCGGGCTTGAGATAGGCGAGCTCGGGGCCACGCAGTCGCAGAGGAAGGTCCTTTAGATAGACATAGACGATCATCAGCGCGAAGCTGGTGAGAGCGGCGATGACCATGGCAAGCGCGGAACCGGTGATGCCCAGTTCGGGGAAGGGCCCCCATCCCGTGATGAGCAGCGGGTTGAGGACAATGTCGAGAGCCACTGTGACCCCCATGAATATTAGGGGCGTTTTCGCATCGCCCGATCCGCGCAGGCCCATCTGCAGGATGATCGAAGCCATGACGATAGGCATGGAAACGAAGAGCATGCGCAGATAGTCATAGGCCAGCTGCCATGCCGCTCCCGGCGTTCCCAGCAGGTCGAGCAAGGGGCCGGTAAAGATAAAGCCGACGGCAGCAATCACGGTCATCACGATAAAGCTGAAGCCTACCGCTGTGCCGAAGGTGCGGCGGGCACCATCCAGGTTGCGTGCGCCGAAACGCTGGCCGATCTTGACCGTTCCCGCCATGCCCAGGCCGAACGCGGCGGCCGACATCAGGAACATGATGATATTGGCATTGGCGGTGGCTGCCAGCGCCTCTTCCCCTATCAGCCTGCCGACCCAGATCGAATTGATCGTGCCGTTCAGCGATTGCAGGACATTGCTCAGAAGGGTCGGGACGCTGAAGGCCAGCAGCGTGGGCATGATTGCGCCCTGCGTCAGGTCGCCGCGCATGGGCGATGGCGCCTTGCCCTTGCCTTCCGGTGCCGGTGTGGAGCTCATGAGGGGTCTAGGTGCCTCGCGTATCGCCGAACAGATGAATGTGCAGGCGGTCGCTTAGCCGGAAACCGTGCTCCATGCATAGAGATATCAGCATTCTTTCCCTTGCGCTGATCGTCTCGCTGTCCGTCCCTTCGGGCATCAGGAAGATGCGGCGGGAGGGGATGGCGTGCTTGCGCTGGATGGCCAGCACTTCCTCCACATCCTCCGGCTCCGCGATCACGAATTTGAAGAAGGCGCGCTCGTCTGTCGCCCAGCGGTCGAGCATCTTCTCGGGCAGGGCGAGGTCAGCAGGGTTGCCGCTGTGAGAGAGCTTGGGGCTGACATTGTACTGGTCGACGAGGATATCGAAGCTGCCGGGCGGATCGACAGTGCCATTGGTTTCGACTTCCACCCTCATCGAGTCCCCGCGCAGGCGGGGACCGGTGGCATCCGCGGAGAGACTCCCGTCTTCGCGGGAGATCTCGAGTGTATCGAGGTGCTGCAGCATTTCCGCCAGTCTGCTTGCCTGCAGCAGCGGTTCGCCGCCCGTGATGACGAGCCGATCCTGCCCCAAAGCGGCGATGCGTTCGGCAACGTCCTTCTCATCCAGCGTGACCTGGTTGGCCTTGCGTTCGAAAGTCTCGCCGCTGCGATGCGGGCGGTTATCGCCCTCGAAACGCCATGTGTAGGCGGTATCGCACCAGACGCAGGCCAGGTTGCAACGCGACAGGCGCAGGAAGGCCACCGGCATGCCTGCGCTCGGCCCCTCGCCCTGGATGGAGGCGAAGATTTCGGGCTCTCCCGGCGATTGGGTTGCGAGTGTTAGCGGCATGTCATAACCCCCGCTCGCGCTGAGCTTGTCGAAGCACCGCTCTTCCTTTCAACCTTGTTAAAGAAGAAAAACGGCCCTTCGACAAGCTCAGGGCGAGCGGGGACAGGTTCACCCCAGCCGCTCCAGCGCAGCCTGCAGCCGTGCGATTTCGGCCGAGTGGTGCGCATGGTCCTCGCGCGCCTTCTCGACCGCTTCGGGCTTGGCCTTTTCCACGAATGCCGGGTTGTTCAGGCGCCCTTCGAGCGACCTCGCCTCCTTGGTCGAAGCTTCGAGTGATTTGGTCAGGCGAGTTCTCGCGCTTTCTAGATCGACCTCTCCAAAGAAGTCCAATTGCCCATCGATGCCTTCGATGACCAGCTGCACTTCACCTTCGCCTTCGACGGCAACGATTATATCGGCCCATGATGTTGGGTCACCAGAAAGTGCCTCTAGCGCCTGATTTCCTTCCGGAGTTCGGCAATAGCACTCTTGGGCTCTCGTCATGCGCGCAATCGAAGAGAGGTTTTTGATGAACCAAGACAGTTGGGGCTCAGCTGCGCGACTAACAAAGATCGACATCGGTTTGCCACCAGCATCCAATGCAACCCGAGTCGATCTGATTTCGGAGATTGCCCCAATTAGCCATTCGATCTCCGCCTTGGCGTCGGTCGCATCCTTCGAGACGCTGGCCTGCGGTTCGGGCCACTTGGCCACGATCAGTTCGTAGGGACGATCCCCCTGCGCGTGCCATAGCTCTTCGGTGATGAAGGGCATGAAGGGGTGCAGCATGACCAGGATCTGGTCGAGCGCCCATCCGGCCACGGCTTTGGTCTCTTCGACCAAAGCCGCCTGTCCTGAGCTTGTCGAAGGGCGCGTTTCCTTCGCCGCGTCGCTATCCGCATCGCCCTGGAAGACCGGCTTGATCAGTTCCAGGTACCAGTCGCAGAAGCGGCTCCAGGTGAAGTGGTAGATCGTGTTGGCAGCGGCATCGAAGCGCAAATCCGCCATCGCCTTGTCCAGCTCCTCGACGGTTTGCTGGACTTCGCCGATGATCCACTGGTTTGCCGCCAGTTTCGCTTCGGGCGCGGCAATGGTGCCGGACGCGCCAATGCCGTTGGACTGGCAGAAACGCGTGGCGTTCCAGAGCTTTGTCGCGAAATTGCGGTATCCTTCGACCCGCTTCTCATCCATCTTGATGTCGCGGCCCTGGCTTTCCATCGCGGCCATGAAGAAGCGCAGCGCATCCGCGCCATACTGGTCGATCAGGCCCAGCGGATCGACCACATTGCCCTTGGACTTGGACATCTTCTGACCGTCCGGCGCGCGCACGAGGCCGTGGAGGTAGAGGCGCGGCCACGGGTTCTGCCCGGTCATGGCCTGTCCCATCATCATCATCCGCGCATCCCAGAAAAACAGGATATCGAAGCCGCTGATGAGCAGGTCGTTGGGATAATGGCGCTCATACAAGGAAACCGCTCGCCCTGAGCTTGTCGAAGGGCTGCTATCTTCTTCAGGCCACCCTAGCGTGGCGAAGGGCCACAGGGCGGAGGAGAACCATGTGTCGAGGACGTCCTCGTCGCGGGTCAGCGCCTTGCCGCCTGCGAGCGTCTGGGCCTCTGCTTCGGTCTCTGCGACGAAGACATTGCCGTTGGCGTCATACCAAGCCGGAATTCGGTGTCCCCACCATAGCTGGCGGCTGACGCACCACGGCTGGATGTTCTCCATCCAGTTGAAGAAGGTCTTTTCCCACGTCTTGGGGACGATCTCGATATCGCCGTTCTTCACCGCTGCGATCGGCGCCTTGGCCAGTTCTGCGGCATTTACATACCATTGGTCGGTCAGCCACGGTTCGATCACCACGCCGCCACGATCGCCGAAGGGCGTTGCGATCACGCGTGGTTCGGCGTCGTGCTCTTCTTCCTCGCCTTGCTTGTTCTTGCTGATGTGCGGGATGAGGAGGTCCTGCTCCTTGAGCAGTTCGACAACCCGCGCGCGGGCATCGAAACGGTCCATGCCGACCAGCGCCTCGGGGATCAGCCCGTCGGCGCATTGGCAAACCGCGGCATCGGCATCGAGCATGTTGAGCATGTCGGCGGGCGTAATCCCCGCGCGCTTGCCCACTTCGAAGTCGTTGAAATCGTGCCCCGGCGTGATCTTCACCGCACCCGAACCTAGCTCGGGATCGGCATGTTCGTCGGCCACGATAGGGATACGGCGGCCGGTGATGGGCAGGGTCACGAATTTTCCGACAACGCTGGCATAGCGCTCGTCGCTGGGGTGCACGGCCACGGCCATGTCGGCCAGCATCGTTTCGGGCCGGGTGGTGGCGACTTCGATGTATTCGCGCCCGTCATCCAGGGTCACGCCATCGGCGAGCGGGTACTTGAAGTGCCAGAATCCGCCCTGGATGTTCTGCGTCTCGACCTCGAGATCGCTGATGGCGGTCTTTAGCTTCGGGTCCCAGTTCACCAGCCGCTTGTCACGGTAGATCAGGCCCTGGTTGTAGAGATCGACAAACACCTTCACCACCGCGCGGGTGAAATGCGGGTCCATCGTGAACTGCTCGCGGCTCCAGTCCATCGAACAGCCCAGGCGGCGCAGCTGGCGGGTGATGGTGCCGCCGCTTTCGGCCTTCCATTCCCACACCTTGTCGACGAAGTCTTCACGCGAATAATTGGTGCGCTTGTCCTGCCGCGCTTCCATCTGGCGTTCGACCACCATCTGCGTGGCGATACCGGCATGGTCGGTGCCCACCACCCACAGCGCATCCTTGCCGCGCATCCGCTCGTAACGGATCACGATGTCCTGCAGCGTGTTGTCCAGCGCATGGCCGATATGCAGGCTGCCGGTGACGTTCGGCGGCGGGTTGACGATGGTGAAGGGCTCCGCATCGGGGCGTTCCGGACGGAACAGGCCATTGTCCTCCCAATGGGAGTACCATTTCGCCTCGATGGCGGCGGGATCGAAAGTCTTGTCGAGTTCGCGTGTCATACTGGCTTGCGCCTTTGCCAGCGCTGTTCCTTAAGGGCAATGGTCTGGTGGGCATTGGCCCTCTTTGCCTTGCGGGCTGGGCGATTTGCCCGCATACCGCGGCCCATCATGCGCGACAGGGCGGAATTCACCATCAGGGAAGAAGCGGGGCGCACCACGGTTGTGGTGAATGGCCCCCTTCTGGTGGCTACCATCGCGCAGCTGGACAAGGATTTGCGAGCGCTTTCAGTCTCCTGCCAGGCTATCGACATTTCGCAGGCGGCACCGATCGATACGGTGGGGGCATGGATCATATATCGCTTTGCACGCGATCATGCTGCTACGATAACCGGGGCCAGCGAGCAGGCGAAGGTGCTGTTTCAGGCGGTGGAGGAAAGCGCCACCACCCATGCCGTTGCCCCGCATAAGGACCATCTGCTGACACGTGTCCCGGCCCATGTGGGAAAGGTAGTGTTCGCGCTCCTCGCCGGAACACGGCGCAATCTGGGTTTCCTCGGCGCGCTGCTGGTCGCGGCCGGCGGGATCATCCGTCATCCGAGCCGATTCCGCGGGCGCGCATTGGTCCGCCAGATGGAACTGGTGGGTGTTACCTCGCTTCCGATCATCGGCTTGATGAGTTTCCTCGTCGGCATCGTGATTGCCCAGCAGGGCGCGATCCAGCTGCGTGAATTCGGTGCCGAAATCTACACCATCAATTTGACGGGCCGTATCTCGCTGCGCGAACTCGGCATATTGATGACCGCGATCATGGTCGCCGGCCGCTCGGGCTCTGCCTTCGCGGCGCAGATCGGCACAATGAAACTGACCGAAGAGATTGACGCCATGCGCACAATCGGTGTCTCTCCCGTGGAGGCATTGGTGATCCCGCGCGTGCTGGCGTCCATGCTGATGATGCCCTTGCTGGGCTTCTATGCCGCGGTCATGGCGATCATCGGCGGCGCGGTGATCTCGCAAGTGCAACTGGGTATTCCGTTCCTCACCTTCATTTCCCGCATCCAGGAGGTCGTGCCGCTGCATGATCTTTACGTCGGTATGGCCAAGGCACCGGTATTCGGCCTGATCGTGGCGATGTCCGGATGTTACCAGGGCATGCAGGTGAAGGGGAATGCGGAGGAAGTGGGCCTGCGCACCACAAAGGCGGTGGTGCAGGCGATCTTCCTTGTCATCGTGCTCGATGCCTTCTTCGCTGTCTTCTTCACGGAGATCGGCTGGGGATGAACACCGAGGACCTGCATTTCGAAGGGGAATACCCGATTGTCATCGAAGGCCTGACGAATGCCTTTGGTGATTTCGTGGTGCATGAGGATCTGTGCCTGAAGGTCCGCAAGGGAGAGATCCTGGGCGTGGTCGGCGGTTCAGGGTCGGGCAAATCGGTGCTGATGCGCGCGATCATCGGACTGCAGGTTCCCCGCGAAGGCCGTATCGAAGTGCTGGGCAGGGACATTACCGCCGCCGAACCGGACGAGGTTATGGGTGTGCGCAATCGCTGGGGCGTGCTGTTCCAGGGCGGGGCGCTGTTTTCGACGCTGACCGTGGGCGAGAATGTGCAGATTCCGCTCAAGCAGTTCTATCCCGAACTGTCGCAGCAATTGCTGGACGAGATTGCCTGCTACAAGACGGTGCTGTCCGGCCTGCCGCGCGAGGAGACCAACAAATACCCTTCGGAGCTGTCGGGCGGCATGAAGAAGCGCGCCGGCCTGGCGCGCGCTCTGGCGCTCGATCCCGAACTGCTGTTCCTCGACGAGCCGACTGCGGGTCTCGATCCGATCGGTGCGGCGCGTTTCGACGAATTGCTGCGCGAATTGACCGACACGCTGGGACTGACCGTGTTCCTGATCACCCACGATCTCGATACGCTCTATGCCATTTGCGACCGCGTGGCGGTGCTGGCGGACAAGAAGGTGATCGCCTGCGGAACCATTCCCGAACTGCTGGAAAACCCGCATCCCTGGATACAGGAATATTTCGGTGGCCCACGAGCCAGGGCGGCTTCAGCAGCCAAGTCACGCGGCAAGGGCATGGACAAGCAAGGCGATAGCGAGGCATAGCGAGGCACGATGGAAACACGCGCAAACCACGTATGGGTCGGTGCCATTACCTTGCTGCTCTTGGCGGCGCTGGCGGGCTTCTTTGTCTGGCTCGCCCGCCTCAGCAATGCCGACCAGAAGGAATATGACATCCTGTTCCAGCAATCGGTGGGCGGCCTGGCGCGCGGATCCTCTGTCGATTTCGCCGGTGTTCCTGTGGGTCAGGTATCGGAAATCAAGCTGTGGGAAGACGATCCGCAATACGTTCGGGTGCGTATCCGCATCGACGGTGACGTGCCTGTGCTGGTAGGGACCACGGCGTCGATCTCTTTCAGTTTTACAGGCGTATCCACGCTCAGTCTTGATGGCGCACGCCAGGGTCAGCCACCGATCACGTGCGAGACTACTGCCTGCCCCGAAGGCGTACCTGTGATCCCGCCCGAAGGCGGGCCGATCCAGGAAATTCTCGCCAGCGCGCCTTTGCTGCTCGAGCGGCTCGCGACCTTGACCGACAGGCTGACACGCCTAGTGGATGACGAGAATCAGGCATCGATCGCCGGTATCCTGCGCAATACCGACCGTATCAGCGCGGAGATCGCCGCTGCTTCGCCGGAATTCCAGCGCACCATGCAGGAGCTGCAGGGCACGCTGGCGCAATCGACCGAAACACTGGCGGCTTTCGAATCGACGCTCGAAAGTGCGGACGACCTGTTGGGGAACGAGGGCAAGGCTGCTGCTGTAGAATTGCGCAATACGCTGCAAGCTGCGCGTGAGGCGGCAGATTCGCTCAACCAGACAATGCAGGATGTGCAGCCTATGACCCGGCAGCTCGCGCAGGACACCTTGCCCGCCGCGCAGGCCACCATACGTGACCTGCGTCGCACCAGTGAATCGCTGCGCAATCTGACCGAGACGCTGGAAACCGAAGGTGCGGGTTCTTTGCTGACCGGCAAACCACTGCCGGATTACGAGCCATGAGCGCGAAAGGAGCCACGGGAATGAGGTTCATAAAGCTTGGCTGCGCGGTGGCGGCACTGGCGCTTGGCGGTTGTGTCAGCATTGGGAGTGGCGACGAAGCGCCCGATCAACTGTTGACCCTTACCCCGGCAGCAATCGCTCCGGCTGGCGACGCGGCCACCGGCGACATGGCAAGCGCGCTGGCTGTGACCGAGCCTTCCACACCGCAACATCTCAATGTAATCCGCATTCCGGTGCGCTTGAACGACAGCTCGCTTGCATACCTGCAGGATGCGTTCTGGGTGCAGAAGCCATCACAGCTTTTCCAGCGCGTGCTGGCAGAAACGATCCGCGCTACCAGCGACAGGCTGGTGATTGGCGGGGGCGAACTGGACTACGCCGCGCGTACCCAGCTTGGCGGGGAACTTGTGGCGATGGATTATGACGTGCCAAGCTCCAGCGTGGTTGTGCGCTATGACGCCGTGCTGCGCCAACCCGATGGCGATGTGCGCACGCAGCGTTTCGAGAGCGTGGTTTCTGGCGTTGCACCCGATGCACTGTCTGTCGGACCGGCTTTCAACCAGGCAGTCAACGAAGTGGCGGCACAGGTGGCTGACTGGGTCGGGTGACTTTTGAGCCGTTCGCGCTGAGCTTGTCGAGACACGAATAGCGTCTGTCGCGCCAACTCGTCCTTCGACAGGCTCAGGACGAGCGGAGGCAGGAAGCTAGCCTTTCAAAACCTTCACAAATTCCCCCGCCATCGTGAAAGCCTCCAGCCGCAGTTTGCGGCGTTCTTCGGCCTCCCAGTCCCAACCCCACTTTTCCGCCTGCCAGTCTTCCTCCGCATTGGCGGCAGCAAAGAGGGCTTCGCCATCGGCGCCATCTTCCAGTGCTTCCAGCCCGATGACCAGTGAAGCCGCAATGGAGGTGAGCGTCTGCAATGCGGCGAGGGCGAAGTCGTCCAGTGTCTCCAGCGCCTCGCGCAGCCCCTCCAGCGTTGCAGCGCCCTGCGGGTCATACATGATCCCGCTGACGCGCGAGAAAGTGATGCCAAGGCGTGCCTCGCAGCGTTGCAGCAGAGGTTCCCACAATTCCTCCTGCCGCTGGAACAGCGGATCCCCGGGGTTGCCGCGATAGCAGAGCGTATCGGTCTGAGAGAACTTGAGCAGCTTGGCGATCGTATCCGCGCGATCCTTGCGCACCACGTCGATGGCGTAATCCGCCATGTCGCGGAAAACGAAGCTCCTGGGATCGATTTCCTCGCCCTGCGCACGCCATTCTTCGGCGAGCAGGAGCGCCAGCCTCTCAGTCGGCACGATCTGCGCTGCCCGGCCCGGCGATTTGATACCGCTCCCGTCCAGCATGACCTGCCAGCCGCCATCGACAGGCTCGGCGGAAACATCCTTGTAGAAGCGCCTCATTGCGGGTCGTCGCGCCTGTTGCTTCGCCACATACGGGCGAGAATCTGCGGCGTGACGAAGGCCTCGCCAAAGCCCAAGACGATCAGCACATAACCCGCGATGGCGGGCAGGTCGATCAGGCGCTGGACAATGGCAATGCCGAACAGCATCATGGCCACGCCGGTCACGCGCATGAGGTTGATCAGGAGGAAACGCCGTTTGGCCTTGGCCTCATCTGCTTGCCTATCCATGGATCAGTTCCTCCAGTTCCCCGGCCGTGCGCGCAACCGCACGCGCGCCGGCGGCGAACAGTTCCTCGACACCGTGATAGCCCCAGGCGACGCCTATGGCATCGGTCCCCGCCGCCTTGGCGGCTTCCATGTCGAACATCGTATCGCCGATCATTACCGTCTGTTCGGGCGAAGCGAGGGCGTCTTCCATTGCTGTGACGAGCATCGACGGGTGCGGTTTGGAAGGATGGCGGTCGGAAGTCTGCAAGGTCGAGAAGAAGTCGAGCAGGCCGTGCATGGCGAGCGTGCTCTTCAGCCCGCGCTCGGATTTGCCGGTGGCGACGCCGAGCGTCCAGCCTTTCCCGTGGAGCGAGCGCACCAGCGCTTCCATGCCCGGAAAGAGCGGCTCGCTCAGCGATCCGTCCTGCCGCGATGCGAAGAAGGCTTCCTTGTAGGCGGCAACCGCCTGGCGCAGCAGGCTGTCATCGATGTCGGGCGCGAGGCGGCGTACTGCGACGGGCAGGCTTAGCCCGACGATGCGGCGAACCTCGTGCGCGTCGGGCTCGGGCAATCCGCATTGGGCAAAGGCGATATCCATCGAGCGGCAGATAAAGGCCTGCCCGTCACACAGGGTTCCGTCGCAATCGAATATCGCCAGGCGATTGCCCATCAACGCTTGCCTTTGCCCTTCGGCTTGGGACGCGGGGGCTTGCCGGTGCGTTCCCCTCCTTGCGAGCGGGCCTTGCGCTCACCGCGGCGCGCCTTGCGATATTGCTTGGCGTGCTGGCGGGCTTCCTGCTTTTTCACTTCGCGTGATTTTGGCGGAGGTCCGCTTTCTGGCTCGGCAGCGCTGGTGTTCTCGTCAAAGCCAAGGCTTTCCATGCTGGCGGCGAAATGTTCGGGCAGTTCGGCCGTCACATCGAGAATGCCGCCTTCCTTGCCCTTGGCGCTCGGCTCATCGATGATCAGGCGGCGCGCATGGAGATGCATCTTGCGGCTGATCGTTCCGGTCAGGAAGGCATCGGGCCCGCCATACTTGCCGTCACCGACAATGGGATGGCCGATTGCCGCCATATGCACGCGCAACTGGTGCGTGCGGCCCGTCAGCGGCTGCAATTCCACCCATGCTGCGCGGTCTCCGGCGCGGTCGACCACGCGATAGAGCGTCCTGGCAGGCTGTCCGCCCTCTGTATCGACATGCATCTTCTCGCCGCCCGTTCCCGGCTGCTTGGCGAGCGGGGCATCGACGGCACCTTCCTTGATATCGGGCACGCCGACGACCAGCGCCCAGTATATCTTCTTGGCACTGCGGCCAGCAAAGCGCTTGGAATAGGATGCCGCGGCGCCCGGCGTGCGCGCCACGAGCAAGACGCCGGATGTATCCTTGTCCAGCCGGTGGACCAGGCGTGGGCGCGGTTCGTCCTCTCCCGCATAGGCATCGAGCAGGCCATCGACATGCTTTGTGGTCTTGGTGCCGCCCTGCGTGGCAAGGCCCGGCGGCTTGTTGAGCACCAGCGCGCTCTTGGTGCGGCAGATCAGCATGGCTTCTGCCTGCGCTTCTTCCTCTGCCGTCAGCTCTTGCCGCTTGCGCGGTTTCCTGGCGCTGTCCTCACCACCGGGCGGTACGCGCACAAGCTGGCCTGCCGCCAGCCGGTCATCCGGCTTCACGCGCTTGCCGTCCACGCGCATCTGCCCGGTGCGCGCCCAGCGCGAGACGGTGCCGAAGCTGACCTGCGGCAGATGGCGCTTGAACCAGCGGTCCAGCCGCACTCCATCATCGTCATCCCCGACGGTGAACTGGCGAACTTCGTCGCTCATGCCTGCCTCAACCGAACAGGCGCGTGAGCGTGAGGCCGAAGATCAACCCGGTCACGCCCAACGCCAGGGATAGCGCAACGTAGATGAAGACCAGCGTCCAATGGCCGCGCTCCATCAGCAGCGTGAGTTCGAGGCTGAAAGCGGAGAAAGTGGTAAAGCCGCCCAGCAGGCCCACGCCCAGCAGCAGGCGCACATGCTCGCCGCCCTGTCCGTGGCGGGCAAGAAATCCGGCCAGCACGCCCATCAGCAGGCTGCCGATGGCGTTGCAGGCCAGCGTTGCCCAGGGAAAGGTGGTGACCGCCTGCACGCCCATCCAGTGCGTCATCAAACGGCCGAGCTGGTAGCGCGCAAGCGCACCAATCCCGCCGCCCAGGGCAACGGAAAGCGAAGCATAGAGTTGTGGTGTGGCTGACATAGCAAGCGCCTTAGACGCAAGCGCGCACTTGCGAAACCCATCTCAGGCTTGCCTTTGTGACCATTTTCACTTAGTGGGCGCGCCATATGGCCGGTCCATTACGGATTCGGCGCGTTTTTCATCGGTATAGCTAATGGTGCTTCCCGCGCCGATCGCTCGCGGGCTCTGACCATTTTCGAAATTAGATAAGGTGGCTTAGGTTTATGCAGATCATCGTCCGCGATAACAACGTCGAACAGGCTCTCCGCGCGCTCAAGAAGAAGTTGCAGCGCGAGGGGGTGTATCGCGAAATGAAGCTGCGCCGCCACTATGAAAAGCCGAGCGAAAAGCGCGCTCGCGAGAAGGCTGCCGCCGTGCGCCGCGCCCGCAAGATGGATCGCAAGCGTATGGAACGTGACGGCGTCCGCTAAGGCGGAACGGCGCTTGCACCTTTTACAAAGCTAAGCCAAACGGGCGCGGAGAGGAAACTCTCGGCGCCCTTTTCATTTCAGGATCGATTCTCCATGGCCGAAGTCACCCGCGTACCCCTGCAGTCCATTGCCAAGGGCTCCCTCATGAAATTCTGGCTCGGCGTGCTTGTCGGCGCGGCTGTGGCCAGCGCGGTGGCCTGGTTCACGTCGCGCCCGCCTTCGGTTTCGGTGGAGACGGTGGTCGCCGGCGAAGGTGCCAACCCGCAGGAAAGCGATGCGGTCTTCGTCGATTATGTCGGCATGCTGGAGGACGGCACGGTGTTTGACGAATCGCCCCCGCGTTCGCCCGACATTCCCGAAGCGATTGCCGACCTCATTCCGCAAGGCTCCTACATGCAGCTCGAGGGCGTGGTCCCCGGCTTCCGCGAGGCCTTGCTGCAGATGCAGGAGGGTGGCCGCTACATCGTCGAAATTCCGGCCGAGCTGGCATATGGCGCAACGCCTCCGCCAGGATCGCCCATTCCGGCCAACGCCGACCTGACCTTCAACGTCACGCTGCATGAAATCATGACGACCGAGGAACTGGAAGCACGGTCCAACCAGATCAATGCGGTCATGGCACAAGTCATGGCTGTGGAGGCGGAAGCCCCGGCGGAGCAAGCACCGGCGGAGTAAGCCCAAGAGGGGAGAGGATATGGACAACCAGGCAAGCGCAGAGCCACTCATCGAAGACTGGCCGCTGCGCCCTTGGGTGCTTGCCGGTATCCTTGCCCTTGCCGGTTTCCTGATCCACTTCCTGTGGGATGGCAGCGATCCTAGCCCGCCGGAAGCGGCGGGCACGGCCTTTCTCTTTTTCGGATCGCTTTGCGCGGCATTTTCTCTGGGGCCAAAGAATGTCGTCGCCCCTGCGATATTCGCCGTCATTGCCGGTCTCGTCATGGGCGGGCTCGCCTATAATACCGTGGCGATGGACGATGCGCTGGCGGGCGAGGAATTCGCCTTTGCCGCGGGCGTATTTGCCACGGTGATCACCCTGCCGCTGTTCCAGGCGGATTTCCACCGCACGCGGCTGGCGACCGATTACAAACTCACGCATTTCCATGTCTGGACCGATGCGGTCAGCGCAGCGGGGGCCTTCGCATTCCTCGGCCTGAGCTGGCTGATGCTGTTCCTGCTCGACGCCTTGTTCGACCTTGTTGGCATCAATTTCATCGAGATGCTGATCGACGAGGCATGGTTCGGCTGGGCGTGGAGTGGCGGTGCCTTTGGCGCGGCTTTGGGTGTGTTGCGCAACAATCTCAAGGTGATCGGCGCGCTGCAGAAGCTGGTGCTGATCGTGCTGTCCATGCTTGCCATCCCGCTCGCGGCAGCGCTGGTGGTGTTCCTTGTCGCCCTGCTGGCATCGGGCGGGCAGGCATTGTGGGACGCGACGGAGGCGGCGACGCCGATCCTGCTCGCCTGTGCGCTGGGCAGCTTTGTCCTCTCCAACGCCGTGTTCCGCGACGATGACGAGGCGCGCAGTGCGAACAAGGTCATGCAAGTGGCCGCGCTGGTGCTGGCCGCGGGTATCCTGCCGCTGGCAATATTTGCCGCGATTTCGATGGGCATTCGCATCGACCAGTATGGCCTGACGCCCGAGCGGATATGGGGGCTGGTCGCCATTGCTGTGGCGGTTGCTTATGGTGTTGCCTATTGGGCCGGGTTGGCGCGTGGCCGCTGGCAAGGCTGGGCGGACAAGCTGCGCCGGGCTAACCTGCATCTGGCGATCGCGACCTGTGTGGTCGCACTGTTCCTCGCCCTGCCGATCCTCGATTTCGGCGGTATCTCCGCGCGCAGCCAGGTTGCCCGGCTCGACGCGGGCACGGTGTCGCCGGAGGATTTCGACTACGCCGCGCTGCGCTGGGATTTCGGCGACGCAGGGAGGGCGGTGCTGGATGATCTGGTCGCGCGTGGTGGCGAGGTGGCCGAACTGGCCTCAGAGGCGCGCGATGCCGAATCCCGCCCCTATGTTTTCGCCTCGGAAGAGGTGCAACCCATGGCAGAACGGCTGCCCAATCTGGCTTTCGCATTCGACGATCCGGCACTGGCAGAATCTTTCGAACGTCTGCTGCGGGAACAGACCTACCGCTGCACCGAATTCTGCACCGCGCTCGACCTGGGCGTCGGGCCCAATGGCAAGCGGCATCTTGGCCTGGCCGAATTGCGCGGCCTGACGCATTTCCTGCTCGATGGCGAAGGAAAGTTGGAGGAATATTACCCGCAATTTCCGGGCAGCACAGTTACCTCGCAAGAGGTTGACCCGGACGCAGAGCCGGTTCCGCCGGTTGTCGAAGTTCGCAAGGTGGAAATGCGGCAGGTCTATTCCGATGATGTGCCGGTGGGTGTGCCCTTCGAATAGCGCTTTCACTGCTTGAAGCGCCTCGCCTGCGCCGCTAGTGCAGCGCGCATGTCAGTCACCCGAGAAGAAGTTGCCAAGATCGCGCAGCTAGCGCGCATCAATGTGGACGAGAAGGACCTCGACCACATGGTGCCCGAATTCAACAATATCCTCGCCTGGGTCGAGCAATTGGGGGAGGTCGATACGTCTTCGGTCGAGCCCATGACTGCGGTGATCGAGCAAAAGCTGCGCCTGCGCGATGACGTGGTCGATGCCGATCCGCTGACCGGCGGCGGCAAGCGTGATGCCATACTCGCCAATGCGCCCGTGGCCGAACACGGCTTCTTCGGTGTGCCGAAGGTGATTGAGTGATGGCCGTTGCCTCGTTCCCGTCCCCGTTCACCCTGAGCTTGTCGAAGGGTCGTCTTTCCTTTCTAGCGCCGCAGAAGAAAAAGCGGTGCTTCGACAAGCTCAGCACGAGCGGAGTTTTTTGTGACTGAACTGACTGAACTCGGCGTCAAGGCGATCCGCGATGGCGTGGCCGCTGGCGACTTTTCCGCCGTCGAAGTGGCGGAAGCCTTCAACGCGGCCGTGGCTGAAGCGGCAGGGCTGAACGCCTTCATCGTCACCACTCCCGACCATGCGCTGGAAGCGGCGAAAAAGGTCGATGCCGACCGCGCAGCTGGCAAGGAACCGGGCAAGATGGCCGGCGTGCCGATCGGCATGAAGGACCTGTTTGCTACCAAGGGTGTGCAGACCACAGCCGCGAGCCATATCCTGGAAGGCTTCAAGCCCGAATATGAAAGCACCGTCAGCCAGAAGCTGTGGGACGCAGGCGCGGGCATGCTGGGCAAGCTGAACCTTGACCAGTTCGCGATGGGCTCTTCCAATGAGACGTCCTACTTTGGCGATGTCGCCAACCCCTGGCGTCGCAATGATGGCGGGAATGCCAAGCTGGCGCCCGGTGGGTCTTCGGGCGGCTCCTCCGCAGCCGTGGCCGCGCGCATCGCGCCTGCCGCCACCGGCACCGATACCGGCGGATCGATCCGCCAGCCCGCCGCCTTCACCGGCATCTCCGGCATCAAGCCGACTTATGGCCGTTGCAGCCGCTGGGGCATCGTCGCCTTCGCCAGCAGCCTCGACCAGGCGGGCCCGATGGCCCGCAGCGTGGAAGACTGCGCAATCATGCTGGAGGCCATGGCTGGCTTCGATCCCAAGGATTCGACCAGCCTGCAGTTGGACGTTCCTGCATGGGCGGCAAACCTCAACGCGGACCTCAAGGGAAAGAAAGTCGGCATCCCGCGCGAATACCGCATGGACGGGACTGACGAGGAGATCCTCAAGAGCTGGGATGACGGTATCGCCTGGCTGAAGGATGCGGGCGCCGATGTCGTCGATATCAGCCTGCCGCACACAAAATATGCGCTGCCCGCCTATTACATCGTGGCACCCGCAGAGGCCTCCTCCAACCTCGCGCGTTATGACGGCGTGCGCTATGGCCTGCGCGACCTGCCCGAAAAGGCTGGCCTGCAGGACATGTATGCCGCCACCCGCGCTGCCGGTTTCGGTGACGAGGTGAAGCGCCGCATCCTGATCGGCACCTATGTGCTCAGCGCCGGTTTCTATGATGCGTATTACACGCAGGCGATGAAGGTGCGCACGCTGATCCAGCGTGACTTTACCGAAGCCTTTGCCAAGTGCGACGTGATCCTTGCCCCGACCACGCCCACGGCCGCCTTCGCGCTGGGCGACAAGCTGGACGATCCGCTGGCGATGTATCTGAACGACGTGTTCTCCGTGCCCGCTTCGCTTGCCGGCCTTCCGGCGATGAGCGTGCCTGCCGGCCTCAACAAGGATGGGCTCCCGCTCGGCCTGCAGATCGTGGGCCCTGCCTTCGACGAACAGGGTGTGCTCAACGCCGGCCTTGCCATCGAACAGCGCGCCGGCTTCACCGCCAAGCCGGAGAAGTGGTGGTGAGCCGGTCGGAGGTGAGTAGCCTCCGCCCTCCGCTTGCCGTTGCCCTGCCGCTACGCTAACCACCGGCAGCGATGCAATCCTATCACTCCAACATCCGTCACGACATCGTGCCGCTGGTGCCGGAATGCGCAAGATTGCTCGATGTCGGCGGCGGCACGGGAGCGACGGCGCGGCATCTGAAGGAGATCGGCCGCGTTCGCGAGGCTGGCGTTCTCGATGCGGTCGTCGCCAGCCATGCCGAGGGCCTCGATTTCTGGTCCGATGCAAATCTGGAAAATCCGGCAGAGATTGAAGGTTTTCTTGCCGATGCAGGGCCGTTCGATGCCGTGCTGATGCTCGATGTGCTTGAGCACCTGGTCGATCCCTGGGCCGCCGTGGACCGGCTCTCCCGCGCGGTGAAGCCCGGCGGGGTGCTGGTGGCAAGCCTGCCCAACGTGCGCCACATCTCTGTTGTCAAAGATCTCGTGCTTCGCGGGCGGTGGAATTATGGCGATTCCGGTATTCTTGACCGGACGCATCTGCGCTTCTTCGTCAAGGACACGGTCGTGGAACTGATGGACCGGCCCGGCCTGGCGATCGAAAATGTGGTGCGGTCGGACATTGCTACACCGCGCGCGCGCCTTCTCAACGGGCTGACCCTTGGGCTGCTGCGCGAATTCGTGACCATGCACTATTTCGTCGTGGCGCGCCGCGTTGATGGGTGACGCCCGGTTCGCACTGGTTGCGGCTGTCAACGATGACGGGATTCTCGCCAGCTGCCTTGCCGCCTCGCCCGATGTGGTTGCGGGGCGCCTGACCATCACCGCCATGCGCGGCGCGTGCAACATGGCAGAGGCCTATAATGGCGGGCTGGCCAAAGTGCGCGAGCAGAGAGGCGATGTGCCGCTGATCGTGCTGTTTGCGCATCAGGACGTCTACCTTCCGGAAGGATGGCTCGATCTGGCGAAACAGCGCCTTGCCGCCCTCACCAGGGCAGAGTCGGACTGGATGGTGGCGGGCCCCTATGGGGTGCGTGCGGATGGCAGCCATGTCGGGCTGGTCTGGGATGGCGGGCTGGGGCGAGAGCTTGGCATGAAGGGCTTCGGACATGCCCCGGTGGTCTCGCTTGACGAACTGCTGCTGATCGTTCGCGACGAGGGGGGTTTCGCATTTGATCCCCAATTGCCGCAATTCCATCTCTACGGCACCGACCTGGTCCAGAGCGCGCTGACTGCCGGGCGAGGGGCCTTTGCCGTCGAATTGCCGCTGGTCCACAACAGCCAGCGCGTGGATACGCTCTCCGGCGGCTACACGCTTGCCTATCGCTATGCGCGTGACAAATGGCGCGCGCGCCTGCCGATCCCGACCACGATCTGCGACCTGTCAGCCAACCCGCTACACTTGCTGCGCGCCAAATGGCGTGTGCGCAAGGTCGCCAAAAGGACCGGCAAGCCCGCCAGCGACGCTGCCGAACTCGCCCGGCTCGCGGGCTATGGTTCCGAACCCGGCGGATCATCGCCAGGCTAGCCCGCCCGATCCGCAAAATTGGTCTTGTTCACAGGCCCTGTTTGCTCCTATCGCCAGCGGCATGAGCAATTATCGCATCCACGGCGCTACGGGCGAGTGGGAGGTCGTGATCGGCCTCGAAGTCCACGCGCAGGTCACCTCCAAGGCCAAGCTGTTTTCCAGCGCCTCCACCGAATTCGGGGCGGAGCCCAATGCGCAGGTTTCGCTGATCGACGCGGCCATGCCCGGCATGCTCCCGGTTCCCAATCGCGAATGCATCCGCCAGGCGGTGCGCACCGGCATGGCGATCGAGGCCGAGGTCAACAAATGGTCGCGCTTCGACCGCAAGAACTATTTCTACGCCGATTTGCCGCAGGGTTACCAGATTTCCCAGCTATATCATCCACTTGTGGGTGAGGGGCAGCTGGTGATCGAGGCTGACGAGAAGGCCGGCATTCCCGAAGACAAGGTGATCCGCATCGAACGCATCCATGTGGAGCAGGATGCGGGCAAGCTGATGCATGACCAGCATCCGACCATGTCCTATGTCGATCTCAACCGCACCGGCGTGGCGCTGATGGAAATCGTCAGCCGCCCGGACATGACCTCTCCCGCAGAAGCCGGTGCCTATATCCGCAAGCTGCGCTCCATCCTGCGCTATGTCGGATCGTGCGACGGCAACATGGAGGAAGGCTCCATGCGCGCGGACGTCAACGTTTCGGTGCGCAAGGTTGGCGATACCGAACTCGGTACGCGGACGGAGACGAAGAACGTCAACTCTGTCCGCTTCGTCATGCAGGCGATCGAGCATGAGGTGCAGCGCCAGATCGACGTGATCGAGGATGGCGGCAAGATCGTGCAGGAAACCCGCCTGTTCGATCCGAACACGGGCACCACGCGGTCCATGCGCTCAAAAGAGGACGCGCATGATTATCGCTATTTCCCCGATCCGGACCTGCTGCCGCTGGAACTGGACGATGCCTTTCTGGAGGCTTGCCGCGCCAGCCTGCCCGAACTGCCCGATGCCAAGCGTGCGCGCTACACGGGCGATCTGGGACTGAGCGACTACAACGCCCGCGAACTGACCGCCGAGGTGGAGACTTTCGCGCGCTTTGAGACGCTGCTGGCGGCCACCGCCAAGGGCATCGGCAAGCCCGAAAAGGACGTTGCCACGCAGGTTGCCAACTGGTCGCTCTCGGTCGCACCGGGCGTGATCAAGGCTCTTGGTGACGAGGCGGACGTTGCGAACGCCACGGCAGAACGGCAGGCGTCGATCCTCGACATGCAGGCCAAGGGAGAGATTTCCGGCGGGCAGGCCAAGGAAATCTTCGAGATCGTGCTCAAGACCGGCCGCGATCCGGAGGAGATTGCCGACAGCGAGGGCCTGAAGCAGGTCAGCGATACCGGCGCCATCGAAGAAGCGATCGACGCGATCATGGCCGCCAATACCGACAAGGTCGAAGAATATCGCAGCGGCAAGGACAAGCTGTTCGGCTTCTTCGTCGGCCAGACGATGAAGGCGATGCAGGGCAAGGCCAACCCGGCGGTGGTGAACCAGATCCTGAAGGACAGGCTGGGCTGATCGGTCGAGGGGGCAGGCATGACCTCAATCGTCCTCGTCCAGCCCGAGATACCCGGCAATACCGGCGCGGTGGGGCGCACTTGTGTGGCGCTGGATATGGAGCTGGTGCTGATCCACCCGCTCGGGTTCGAGATTTCAGACAAGAAATTGAAGCGTTCCGGGCTCGACTATTGGCAATATGTCCGCCTGGTCGAGTTCCGTAGCTGGGATGCCTTTATCGAGGAGCGTGCGCCGCGGCCGGATCAGCTGTTCCTGTTCGAGGAATTCGGTGCGAGCAGTTTTTACGAGCCGGACTATCCCGACGATGCCTATCTCGTCTTCGGGCGCGAGACGAAGGGACTGCCGCAGGCGATCCTCGATGCTCATGCTGGCCGGCTGTTCCGCCTGCCCATGCGCAGCGACAAGGTCCGCTCGCTCAATCTGGCCAATTCGGTGGCTGCGGCGGCCTATCAGGCAGTGCGGGGCCAGTTCAGCGATTGATATCGCGCCACTCTCCCGGTTGGAGACCGTCGAGCGACCAGTCGCCAATGCTCCAGCGCACCAGCCGCAATGTGGGGTAACCCACGGCAGCCGTCATCCGGCGAACCTGGCGGTTGCGGCCTTCGCTGATGGTCAGACGCAGCCAGCTGTCGGGCACGCTCTTGCGGAAACGGACGGGTGGGTCGCGATCCCATAGAGCGGGCGGATCGATGGCCTCAACTTTGGCGGGGCGCGTTATGCCATCGTTCAGCATCACGCCGTTGCGCAGGGCCTGCAGCGCTGCCTCGTCGGGCACGCCTTCCACCTGCACCAGATAGGTCTTGGGCAGCTTGAATCTCGGATCGGCAATGCGCGCCTGCAGCCGCCCGTCGTCGGTCAGAAGCAGCAGTCCTTCGCTGTCCCGATCAAGCCTCCCGGCGGGATAGACACGCGGCACGTCGATATAGCCTGAGAGGGTAGGCCGCTCCGTCGGGGACTTCGCATCGGTGAATTGCGAGAGCACCCCGAAGGGCTTGTTGAAGGCGATCAGGCGCGACATGTGACGCTCTCTAGCGCCGTTGAGGCCTGCTTGCCATCCAGCAGACCGAAAGGCGCGTCGTGGCCCTATTTGACGCCGATCAGTGCCTTTGCTTCACCCGGGTGTCAGGAAAATTCAGTCAAGGGCTTGCAACCTCGAGGGAAACGCCGATTTAGGTGGCTAATACACCGGAGTTTATCTGAGGGGGTTGTGTTGCGATTTTGTCACACTATCTCTGCGGGGAAAGGATTTGAGGGACATCTATGAACCTGGAAAAATTCACTGACCGCGCCAAGGGTTTCCTGCAAAGCGCGCAGACCGTTGCGATCCGCAACAGCCACCAGCGCATTTCCACCGAACATCTGCTGAAAGCCCTGCTCGAGGATAATGAGGGCATGGCCGCTGGGTTGATCCAGCGCGCGGGCGGCAATGCCGCGCTGGCGGTGGGCGAGATCGACAAGGCGCTGGCCAGGATACCGGCAGTGTCCGGCGGCGGTGCGCAGCAGACGCCCGGCCTCGATAATGACACCGTGCGCGTGCTCGACCAGGCCGAACAGATCGCCGAGAAGGCGGGCGATAGCTATGTCACCGTCGAACGGCTGCTGCTGGCGCTGGTGCTGGCCAAGACCACCACGGCCGGAAAGGCCCTCGAAGCCGCAAATGTGAAGGCGGAAGCTCTCAACGCCGCGATCAACGAGCTGCGCAAGGGCAAGAGGGCAGATACCGCCAGTGCCGAAAACGCCTATGATGCGATGAAGAAATATGCCCGCGACCTGACGCAGGCGGCCAGGGACGGCAAGCTCGACCCGGTGATCGGGCGCGACGAGGAAATTCGCCGCACGGTGCAGATTCTCGCCCGCCGGACCAAGAACAACCCCGTGCTGATCGGCGAACCCGGCACCGGAAAGACCGCGATTGCCGAAGGCCTCGCGCTGCGCATCGCCAACGGCGACGTGCCCGACAGCCTCAAGGACCGCGCGCTGATGAGCCTCGACCTCGGCAGCATGATTGCGGGCGCGAAATATCGCGGCGAGTTCGAGGAGCGGCTGAAGGCCGTGCTCGACGAGGTGAAAGGTGCCGCGGGCCAGATCATCCTGTTCATTGACGAGATGCACACGCTGATCGGTGCTGGCGCTTCGGAAGGCAGCATGGATGCGGGCAATCTGTTGAAGCCCGCCCTCGCGCGCGGCGAATTGCACTGCATCGGTGCGACCACGCTCGACGAGTACCAGAAGTATGTCGAGAAGGACGCGGCTTTGCAGCGGCGTTTCCAGCCGGTGTTCGTCGACGAGCCGAGCGTGGAGGACACGATCTCCATCCTGCGCGGGATCAAGGAGAAGTACGAACTGCACCACGGCGTGCGCATCACCGATGGTGCGATCGTGGCAGCGGCGCAGCTTTCCGAACGCTATATCTCCGACCGCTTCCTGCCCGACAAGGCGATCGACCTGATGGACGAGGCGGCGAGCCGCATCCGCATGGAGGTGGAAAGCAAGCCCGAGGAAATCGAGGGGCTCGACCGCCGCATCATCCAGCTGCGCATCGAGGAGCAGGCGCTGCAGAAGGAAAGCGACCAGGCGTCGAAGGACCGCCTTGCCGCCTTGCGCGAGGAGCTGGCCAATCTGGAGCAGCAATCATCCGAACTGACCACGCGCTGGCAGAATGAGCGTGACAAGATCCATGCCGAGGCACGGATCAAGGAGGAGCTCGACGCCGCGCGGATCGAGCTGGAGCAGGCCCAGCGCCAGGGCGATCTCGCCAAGGCGGGGGAACTGCAATATGGCAAGATACCGCAACTCGAAAAGCAGCTGGCAGAGGCAGCAGGCCACACCGAAAACGCACTGCTGAAGGAAGAGGTGACCGAAGACGATATCGCCTCCGTCGTCAGCAAGTGGACGGGCATTCCCGTCGACAAGATGATGGAAGGCGAGCGCGAGAAGCTCCTCAAGATGGAGGAAGTTCTTGGCAAGCGTGTGATCGGGCAGGAGGATGCCGTGACGGCGGTGTCCAAGGCGGTGCGCCGGGCGCGTGCCGGCCTGCAGGACCCGGGCCGTCCGCTGGGCAGCTTCCTCTTTCTCGGCCCCACAGGCGTGGGCAAGACCGAGCTGACCAAGGCTCTGGCCACATTCCTGTTCGACGATGACAACGCCATGGTCCGCATCGACATGAGCGAATTCATGGAGAAGCATTCGGTCGCCCGCCTGATCGGCGCGCCTCCGGGCTATGTCGGCTATGACGAAGGCGGCGTGCTGACCGAAGCCGTGCGGCGCAGGCCTTACCAGGTCGTGCTGTTCGACGAGGTGGAGAAAGCGCATAGCGATGTCTTCAACGTGCTGCTGCAGGTGCTCGATGACGGGCGCCTCACCGACGGGCAGGGCAGGGTGGTCGATTTCTCGAATACGCTGATCATCCTGACGTCAAACCTTGGCAGCCAGTACCTCTCCAACCTCGGCGATGATCAGAAGGTCTCCGATGTGGAGGAGCAGGTGATGGATGTGGTGCGCGGACATTTCCGCCCCGAATTCCTCAACCGGCTGGACGAGATCATCCTGTTCCACCGCCTGGGCCATGAACATATGGCACCGATCGTGAAGATCCAGGTTGCGCGCGTGCAGAAGCTGCTCAAGGACCGCAAGATCATGCTCGACCTGACCGAAGGCGCGCTGCAATGGCTGGGCCGTGTGGGATACGATCCGGTCTATGGCGCAAGGCCGCTCAAGCGCGCGGTGCAGAAATATCTGCAGGACCCGCTCGCCGAGAAGATCCTTACAGGTGAAGTGCCCGACGGATCTACACTGAAGATCGATGAAGGCGACGGTGCATTGTCCATGACCATCGCATAAGGAAAAAGGGCCGGGAGTAATGCCCCGGCCCTTCTTGCGTCATTCGTAGCCCAAAATCCTGCGCAGGCCCGGCGCGCTGAATTCGACCAGCGCCTTCTGTTCATCGGTCAGATCATCGGGAATGCGGATTTCGTCCATCGTGTGCAGGTTCTCGCGCGCAGTGCCGGATTGCTTGCGGTCGGAACCGATCCGTACGCGTTCCTGCCAGTCATCGGGAACCTTCGACAGGCCCGCCGCATCGAAGACCTGCATGAAATAGGCATCCGATTCAGCGCTGCCGAGGGTCTTGACCGCCTTCAGCAGGTCTTCATAGCGCAGCGTCGTGCAGTCTCTGCCCGCCCATGCCACTGCGTTGTAGGTAAAGAGCTCGCGCATGCTCATGGCCTTGCCCTGGATGCCGAAGATCATGAGGTTGATCAGCGAATCCACGGTCAGCTCGCCATTCTTGACCAGCACCGAATTGTCACCGAATTCATCCGACAGGAAGAAGCGGGCGCGGGCGAGCACCCAGGTGAAAGGGTCACGCACGAGCACGATCTTGCGCGCCGGTGCTGCTTCGACCGCGCTGGCATCGGAGAAAAGCAGGTGCCCCCAGCTAAGCATCCGCGTTTCGGCGCGAAAGGCATGCTTGTATTGCTGCAGGTTCCCCCACTGGATGAACTGGTCCTTGAAGTGATCCTCCACCGGCACGAACATCCGCATGATGTTCTTGAGCAGGTGCGACCCCGATTTGGGCACGGAATTGAGGAACAGCGGGCGCGGCAGCCTTTCATGGCTGAACTTCCGGTTCTCTTCATCGAGCGTATCGGGCTGCAGGCGGACGCGGGTCATAGGGTGTCCCTGAAATTTCTTGTGTGATGGTCTGGAGATAAACGAAGGGCGGCGGGTTTGTCACCCGCCGCCCCGCAAGTTTCGGAACCGATCGAAGAAGATCAGTACTTGACGTTGAGGCTCACGAAGGCACGGCGACCGCGCAGGTCATACTGCGAGTAGATCACGCCCTGGCCGAGCTGGTCCACGCCGCTACCCGATACGTCGGTCACGCGCGGCGGCTTGGCATCGGTAAGGTTCGTCATGCCGACCGTCAGGAGGAAGTTGTCGTTGATCTCCCGGGTGACGGCAAGGCTGTGGTAGAACTTCGCGCCAATATCCAGCTTGGCGCAAACCGGCGTGGCATAGGTCGTGAAGTCCTGGCACAGCGCGCCGGAACGCTCGAGGAAGTATTCGGTATTGTCCGTTCCGCCGATCACATCAAGGCCGTAAAAGACATTCCACGGACCGGTGTCGAGCGAGAGGTTGAAGTCACCCACCCACTTCGGCTGGCCGGCAAGGCCGTTGTTGTCTTCAAAGTTGCCTTCAAACAGCGCAACCTCGTCCTTGGTCTGCCAGGTCATCAGCGACTGGAACGTCAACGTAGCGTCACCGGGGAAATCGTGGACGATACGGGTCGTCACGTCGATGCCGCTGTTCTTCTGGCTGTTGATGTTGAGGAAGCTGTTGCGGATCACGGCAACGTTTTCCGGAACACCGGCATTCCAGAACGGATCGCTCGGATCGAGGTCACGCACACGGTCGAACTGGGCGCACAGCGGCTCGTTCGGGAAGAATTCCGAATCGTAGCAACCGTAGACGATCCCGGTCGGGTTGAGCTGTGCAATCTCACCGTTCACCTCGATCTCGAAGTAATCGACAGCGATGCTGATGTCGGTGTTCGGCAGGAATGACAGGTTCGGCGTCAGCACGCCCGAAACGGTGAATGCCTTCGAGGTTTCAGGCGAGAGTACGCCGATACCGCCACCTGTGACGGTTGCCGGCTGGATACCCGAACTTGTCAGATTCAGCCCGATGCCATCGGCCACGCAGTTGTCATAACGCTGCTGGGTGATGTCACCATTGGCAAGGTTGGCGCTGAGGTTGGCGCATGGATCACGCCAGCTGCGCAGCGAACCGACCTGATCGGCCAGGAACTGCTCGAACAGTGCCGGGGCACGATAGGACGTGCCGTAGGTGCTGCGCAGGCGGAGGAAGTCGGTCACTTCCCAGTCCAACCCAAGTTTGTACGTCCAGTTGCCATTGTCGGCGAAGGCGAAGCTGTCAGATGCACGCGTCGCTTTCACATTGGTGACGCGGGCGGCGCCGGTGAAGCTCAGCGACTGGATCATGGGAAGGTCTTCAAGCAGCGGGATGTTGATTTCGCCGAATGCCTCCTTGGTCACCGACTTACCGGCGGTGATACCGGCACTGCCGAGGCTGAAGCCAAGATCATTCTGCCTCAGATATCCCGGCACGTCGTTGATCTCGTCCTCACGGATCGTGGCACCCACGGCAAGCCCGACAGGGCCGCTCCACGGCAGGTCGATCAGATCGCCGGTCACGATGGCTTCGAGGTACTTCTGGGTGTAGTCGGTCTGGCCCTCGTCCCAGCCGAACAGGAAGTCGGCTTCGGCCTGGTTATAGTCACCATACATGATGCGCGGGCTGTACCAGTCGATGTCGACACAAGGCCGTTCGAGTTGTGTGCCCGGGCTGACCGTCTGACCGACGCAGGACTCGGTCCGGAAGGTGCCATAATCCAGCGCGTCGTTGAGCGGTGTCTGGTTGCGATATGTGCCTTCGGACTTCGAATACTGGCCATAGATGTCATAGGACCAGCTGGAGGTGATATCCCCGCGGAAGCCTGCTACGGCGCGGTAATAGTCGACCTCGACCGAGCTATCGACGAAATCGCTGAAGCCGGTCGGGCTGGGGACAACGAGGCCGCCCCAGCCAACGGCCAGGGGATCAACGGGCATTCCCTCCGCTGCGTCTACGTCAGTTCCGACCGGGTAGCTGTAAGTGAAGGTGCAGTCCGCATCGCCACAGAATTGAAAATTGGATATACCGTCTTCGACACCGAAATAGGATTCACCAAAGCCAAACATGTAGACTTGCGCGGACGCATTCACATAGTTCTTGCGCTTGTTGTACAGGCCTTCGACATAGAATTCGGCAAAGTCGGTCAGCTCATAGGCTGCGTCGAGATAGACCGTGTAGAGATCGGTTTGCGGAATCACCGTGTCGAAATCACGACGCGGATGGTACTGGTTCTGCAGCGATTCCGTCAGCGGATCGATGCCGGTGATGTACCAGCCAGGAGGTGCATAGAACTGACCTGTCTGGGTCGCCGGCGGGATGGGATCCAGATATTTGGCCAGCGACCCATCATAGTCATACTGGATCAGGTAAACGTCGCCGTCGCCGGTCTGGTTGCCGGGCGATTGCTCGGGCAAATTGCTCGGAACGCCATAATAATAGCTGTAGTCATAGGTCCACACGTGACCCCAGGTCGATCCGTCCTCGCTTGTACAAGCGGTGTCACCAGTGCGTGGGTCAATCAGGTCGGCCCGGGTCTGGAAGTTTTCGTCGGTGAAGCCATAGAGCTGCGGGCAGCCGATATAATCACGATCGCCGCGGGCCAGCTCGTTGCGGCGCTGGTAACTTCCCGAAATCATGATGTGGCCGCGATCGAAGGTCTTGCCCCAAGTCGCAGCAGCAGACCATTGTTCGCCGCCCGTCTCGAACGGAACCGAGCCGAAGAAGTCGAATTCGATGCCGTCAGTGTCTCGCTTGGTGATCAGGTTGACCACACCGGCAACAGCGTCGGAACCGTAGATCGAGGATGCACCGTCCTTCAGCAGATCGACCTGCGCCACGATGGATTGCGGCAGCACGTTAAGGTCGAAGGAGGACACACCGCCGCGTGTACCGGCAGGGCCGGCGCGGCGGCCGTTGAGCAGGACCAGCGTACGCTCTGCACCCAGGCCGCGCAGCGAAATCGTCTGCGAACCGGTGCCGCCGTTGGTCAAAAAGTTGGCCGAGATCGAATCGGTGATCTGGCTTGAACCCGATGCGATCGGCGAGCCCTGGATCATGTCAGCCGTGCTGTTAAGGCCCTGACGCGCCGCAGTCGTCGGATCGATGACCGTCAGCGGGGCGGGTGCAGTAAACTCGTCGCGGCGAATGCGCGAACCGGTGACGAAGATGGTCGTGCCCGAACTGCCATCGGCGGAAACGGGGGACGTTTCCTCTTCATCGGCATCGGTGATCATGACGTCTTCCGCATCCTGCGCCAGCACAGGATTGGCTGCCAGCACGACGGAAAGAGCGATTGGGGCGGTTGCACCCTTCAGAGCGGATCTTAGTTTCACAGGCTTGTACCTCACTTTTTGACCGTATCCGGCCATGTGAATTGTTCTTCTGCTCAGACCGCTTCTATATTCCCTGCAGAGCGGTCTTCGCAGAGATAGCACGACGTTATGTGCTGACGTGCTTGAACCCCGAACTAGTTTCAATTCCAATTATACTTCTTTCGGGAATTGCTTCAGTTCTGTTGCACATTCACCACATAATGAATCCGGTTCCTTACAGGCAGCTTCTTGACCCTTTGCGGAGGGGGGGTAGGAGCATTCACGTAATGTTGTGGCAATGCGCCACAAAAGGGGAGAGTCCGGTTCATGAGAGTAGATCAATCCATTTCCGCCGTTGTAACGGGTGGGGCGTCGGGGCTGGGAGAAGCCAGTGCCCGCGCGCTCGCGGCCAAGGGCTCAAAGGTTGCGCTGTTCGATCTCAATGAAGAGCGAGGGCTGCAAGTAGCTGCCGACATCGGCGGAACCTTCTGCAAGGTCGATGTGTCGGACGAGGCTTCGGTGGATGCAGGCTTTGCCGCCGCGCGTGCAGCGCATGGCCAGGAACGCGTGCTGGTCTGCTGTGCGGGGATCGGCACTATCGGCAAAACGGTTCGCCGCGACAAGGAGAGCGGTGCCGTCAGCCATATGCCGGTGGAGCTTTTTGCCAAGACGCTCAAGGTCAATCTGGTGGGCACATTCCAGTGCGTGGCCAAGTCCGCAGCAGGGATGATGACGCTCGACGGGCTGGAAGATGGCGAGCGCGGCGCCATGGTCTGCACCGCCAGCGTGGCAGCCGTGGACGGCCAGATCGGGCAGGTCGCCTATTCCGCATCCAAGGGCGGCGTGGTGGGCATGACGCTGCCGATCGCGCGCGATTTCATGAGCGAGGGCATTCGTATCAACACCATCCTGCCGGGCATCTTCAACACGCCATTGCTCGCGGGCCTGCCGCAAAACGTGCAGGATGTGCTGGCGGCAGCGGTGCCTTTCCCCAAGCGGCTGGGCAAGCCGGAGGAATATGCCAATCTGGTAATGACAATGGTCGAGAATGGCTATTTCAACGGCGAGACGGTGCGGCTGGACGGTGCCATCCGTATGCCGCCTCGCTGACGGCTTGTTGAGGAGGATTGGGCATGTCCGAATGGCACATTGGCGTGATTGGCGGTTCCGGCCTTTATGAACCGGGGGCACTGGAAGAGGTGCAGGAAATTCCTGTTGAAAGTGCCTTTGGCGAGCCGTCCGGCCCGGTCATTATGGGAAAGATCGGAAAGGTACGCTTTACCTTCATCCCCCGGCACGGCGCAGGCCACGCATTGTCGCCAGGCCATGTGAACTATCGTGCCAACATCGACGTGCTCAAACGTTGCGGGGTTACCGATATCCTTGCCGTTTCCGCCATTGGCTCCTTGCGGGAGGACATGGCGCCGGGCGAATTCGTGGTGGTCGACCAGTTGATCGACAGGACGCATGGCAGGGAGCGCAGCTTCTTCGAAAGCGGGCTCGTTGCCCATGTGCCCTTGGCCGATCCCGTTTGCCCTCGAATGTCGGAACTGGTCGCCAAGGCAGCAAGGAAGGCGGGTGCCAAGGTCCACGCCGCGGGGACCTATGTCGCGATCGAAGGGCCGCAATTTTCGACCCGCGCGGAAAGCCATCTCTTTCGCCAGTGGGGCGCGCATGTCATCGGCATGACGGCCATGCCCGAGGCGCGCCTCGCCCGCGAAGCCGAGCTGCCCTATGCCTTGCTCGGCATGGTGACCGATTACGATTGCTGGCGGGACGATCAGGCCGATGTGGACGTCAGCGATATTCTCGCGGTCATGCGCACCAATGCGGAAACGGCCCGCGAAAGCCTGCGACAGCTGGCGGAGGTTTTGCCGGCCAAGCGCAAGCCCAGCCCGATCGATACGGTCCTTGACTCTTCAATCATCACGGCGTCTGATCATTGGGACAGCCGGGCGGTTGCCCGCCTCGATGCTGTTGCCGGTCGCATATTTCACAAGCTGGGGTAACCCGATCCGCTTGCAAAATTTCATTCATTCGAACAAGGTAGTTGCCTATGCAACCTACAACACCACTCGCCAGGTTTCTGCCCTATGTCCTGTCCATCACCTCCAATGCGGTGAGCGGACGGATAGCGCAGGAGTACCGCACACGCTTCGGTCTCAGCGTGCCCGAATGGCGCGTCATGGCCGTTCTTGGTGATGCTGGAACGCTCACCCAGAGGGACCTGACCCAGCGCACCTTGATGGACAAGGTCGCGGTCAATCGCGCCTGCAAGGTATTGGAAGAACGCGGCCTTGCCGCGCGCACGCCAAACGAGCAGGATGGCCGTTCGCACCACCTCGAACTCACCGCGGATGGCAAAGCCATGCATGGCGAAATCATGCCGTTGGCGCTGGAAATGGAAAAGCGTGTGTTTGAAGGATTGAGCACGCCAGAAGTGGAGCAGTTCCGCGAATTGCTCGACCGCGTTCGTGCGCGGGTCGGCGATATCGACAGCGATTCGATCGATAGCGGAAACTTCGGCGTCCGCTAGAGCGCTTTCCGATCTTTCCGGGTCGCCGTGATTGCGCCAGGAAGCCGTTCGGCAAGGAGCCTTGCGCAGACCGGGCTGGTTGCCCGGACAAGCAAGGCGACCCGGAAAGATCGGAAAGCGCTCTAGTCCATCTTGTTGATGTGTAATAAGGCCGCCCCAGACACAGACCCAGACCTAGGCCCAGCCATCAGCAGCGCTGGTGGTACATGCTTCCGGTTCGGGCATCAGGATGCGCCGTTGTCTGCGACACAAAAGGGACAATTTGATACCCAGTGCCCAGGGCTGATTTCCTCGAACGGGGGCTCTTCCCTTCGCATGCGCTCATCGTGTCCTGCAGGGCTTCGAGGCCAGAACTTGCAACCTTCGGGCGGCTCCATGGGGGAAGGTGGATCACCTTCCAGCACGATGCGGTGGCGATTGCGCTCCAAGTTCGGGTCCGGCTCCGGGATCGCGCTCATCAGCGCCTTTGTATAGATATGCAGCGGGTGATCTACGATGGTTTCGGCATCGCCCAACTCGACAATCTTGCCGAGATACATCACCGCGATCCGGTCCGAGATGTAGCGCACCACCGAAAGGTCATGCGAGATAAAGATCATGGTCAGCCCCAGCTCGCGGGTCAGCCGCTTGAGAAGGTTGAGGATTTGCGACTGGATCGACACGTCTAGCGCGGAGACGGGCTCGTCCGCGATGATCAATTCGGGTTCGGGAGCAAGCGCGCGGGCGATGGCCACGCGCTGACGCTGGCCGCCGGAAAATTCGTGCGGATAGCGCTTCATCTGGAACGGATTCATGCCGACCGTGCGCAGCAGCTCGGCCACCCGCGCGCGCAACGCATCGCCCTTGAGTTCCGGATGGCGCGTCCTCACCGCTTCACCGAGCGTATCGAGCACGGTCATTCGCGGATTGAGCGAGGCATAGGGATCCTGGAAGATCATCTGGAAGTTGATCCGCTCGCTGCGGATGTCCTTGTCGGAAATAGCGCTCAGCTCGCGGCCCTTGAGCCAGATATGTCCCGAGGTCGGGCGCAGCAGCTGCATGATCGTGCGGCTGAGGGTTGACTTGCCGCAGCCCGATTCACCTACAAGCCCCAGGATCTCGCCCTTTTGGATCGTCAGGGTGACGCCATCGACCGCCTTCACCACACCCTTGCTTTCGCGCGTGAACAGCGTCGTCCCCATATCGAAATGTGTCTTCACATCGTCGAGCACGAGGAAGTCTTCCTGCGGGTTGCCGGTGGTCGCGCTCATGCCGGTTCACCTGCGCTTGCGGGCACACCATCTTCCGCGACCTCGCCAGCCTTGGCCAGCACGCTTTCGATCGGCGTGCTGGAATCGCAGAACCCACAGGCGGACCAGCAATGGCCGGGCTCGATTTCCTCCAGCTCGGGACTGGCACCTTCCGCCTTGTCCGTCTTGGGGTAGGGGCAGCGCGGGAAAAAGGCACAGCCATGGATCGGCTTGGATACGTCCGGCGGCAGGCCGGGGATGGTGTAGAGCTCCTGACCTTTCGTTTGCAGCGAAGGAATCGTTTTCTGCAGGCTCCGCGTATAGGGGTGGCGCGGGCGGTAGAAAATCTGCTCTACCGACCCACTTTCCATCTCGCGCCCACCGTACATGACCAGCACCTTGTCACAGGATCCGGCGACCACGCCAAGGTCATGCGTCACCAGTATCACCGCCGTGCCAAGGTCGTTCTGGCGCTGCTTGATGATATCCATGATCTGGGCCTGCACCGTCACGTCGAGCGCGGTGGTGGGCTCGTCAGCGATCAACAGGGCGGGTTCGGTGATCAGCGCCATGGCAATCATCACGCGCTGACGCATGCCGCCGGAAAATTCGTGCGGATAGCTGAAGACGCGCTTGCTGGCGCCCGGAATGCCGACTTCCTCCAGCGCCTCGATCGCCTTGTGCAGCGCGGCCTTCTTGTCGATGTCGCGGTGCGTCTGCAGCGCCTCGATCAGCTGGGTCGATATCCGCAGATAGGGATTGAGCGACGTCATCGGGTCCTGGAAAATCATTCCAATTCCGTTTCCGCGAACCTTGCGCAGTTCCTTCTGCGACATCTGCAGCAGATCATGACCTTCAAACATGGCCGTGCCGCGCTCGATCCGTCCCGGCGGTTCGGGAATCAGGCGCATCAATGAATAGCAGGTTACCGACTTGCCCGAGCCGGATTCGCCGACAATGCCAAGCGTCTCCCCGCGTTCGAGCGAAAAGCTCACGCCCTCGACGGCACGCACCACGCCGTCCCGTGTATGGAAATAGGTGGTCAGGTCGTTGACTTCGAGCAGGGGCATCTGATCAGTCCTTGGCGCTCTTGGGGTCGAGCGCATCGCGCAGCCCGTCGCCGATGAAATTGAGGCAGAACAGCGTCACTGCGAAGAAGCCGGCCGGAAACAGCAGCAGCCACGGGTAGATTTCCATATTGGCCTGCCCCTCGTTGATGAGGACGCCCCATGAGGCGTTGGGAGGCTGCACGCCCAGGCCGAGGAAGCTGAGGAATGCCTCGAGCAGCATGACGGCAGGAACGGTCAGCGTGGCAATAACGATAACCGGGCCCAAAACATTGGGGATGAGGTGCCGCAGGATGATGCGGCTGTGCGAATAGCCAAGCGATACAGCTGCCTCGACGAATTCCTGTTTCTTCAGGCCGAGCACGCCCGAGCGCACAATGCGGGCCATCGACAGCCATTCGACGCAGCCAATGGCGACAAACATCAACCACATGGAGCGGCCGAAGGCGACCATCAGCAGGATCACGAATATGGTGAAGGGCAGGGCGTAGAGCAGGTCCACGAAACGCATCATCGAGGCGTCGACCTTGCCGCCGATATATCCTGCCGTGGCACCATAGATTACGCCGATGGCCAGGGCGACCACGGTGGCGACAAGGCCGACCATCAACGAGATGCGACCACCTACCATAACGCGGACCATCAGGTCGCGGCCCAGCGTGTCGGTGCCGAACCAGTGATCGGCAGACGGGCCCTCCGCACCGGCAAACAAATTCTGTGCATTGGAATCGTAGGGGGAAAGGAAGGGGCCGAGGACGCAGAACAGGCAGATGAAGGTGAAGACGACCAGGCTGCCGACAGCGACCTTGTTCTTCTTCAGCCGTGCCCAGGCGTCCTTCCAGAGAGAGGAACCCTCGACCAGCTCCTCCTCGGCGATGCCCGGGGCTGCACTTCCAGGCAGATCAGTCATATTTAAGCCGTGGGTTGAGGGCCACCTGCACGATATCGACCAGCAGGTTCATCAGGACGATCATCGCGGCGAACAGGACCGTCAGGCCCAGCACCAGGAAATCGTCGCGGTTAAGGGCGGCACGGACGAACCATTGGCCCAGGCCGGGAATCTGGAAGATCGTCTCGACCACGAATGACCCTGAGATGATGCCGGCCAGTGCCGGGCCGAGGAAAGTGATCGCGGGGATCAGGCCGCCTTTCAGGCAGTGCTTCCAGATAATGGTGCTTTCCTTCACTCCCTTGGCGCGTGCCGTGCGGACCCAGTCCTGGTTGAGCATTTCCAGCATGCCGCCGCGCGTCAGGCGGGCGAAATATGCGGCATAATAGAGGCCAAGCGTTGTCGCTGGCAGGATCATGAATTCCGGGCCGTACCAGCCGGCAACAGGCAGCCATTGCAGGATAAGGCCGAACACCAGCGCCAACAGCGGCCCCATGACGAAGGTCGGCAGGCAGATGCCCGCCATCGAAACCGACATGGGTACGTAGTCGAGCCACGTATTGCGCTTCACCGCAGCCAGTATCCCCGCGGGAATGCCGAGCAGCAGCGCCAGCAGCAGTGAGATCGACCCGAGTGTCAGAGAAATGGGAAAGCTCTCTCCGATGATCTGCGTCACCGTGCGATTGGCATAGACCGCAGACGGGCCGAACTCTCCCTGCAGGACATTGCCCAGCGAAGTGATGAAGCGTTCGCCCAGCGGCTTGTCATAGCCATAGAAGGCTTCGATCTGCGCGAGGATCTCAGGCGCAATCGCGCGTTCGGAGCTGAACGGGCTGCCCGGGGTTGCGGCGACCAGTACGAAGGTCACGGCGTAGATGCCCAGCAGAACGAGCACACCCTGCAGCAGGCGCAAGGCTATGAACTTCAGCATGGCCTGGTCACCTCTCCTGTTGCGATCCTCGCTTCGTTGTCATTCTTCGCCTGTGTCGTCATTCGGCTCCAGCCAGACATATTTGTAGGGATGGGCATCGAGCAGCTTTGGATACCAGCCCTTTACCCGCGGATCTTTCAGGTAGACGCGAGTATACCAGTAAATCGGAATGACCGGCATTTCATCCAGCAGTATGTCTTCGGCTTCGTGGAAGATCGCCATGCGATCTGCCTCACTCTCAGCCACCCGAGAACGCGCCACGAGCTGGTCGTACCGAGGATTGCTCCAGCCTGTATCGTTGTTGCCATTCCCGGTGGTGAACATGTCGGTGAAGGTCGAGGGATAGACGAAGTCTCCGATCCAGGCCGAGCGCGAAATGTCGTAATCGAGGTTGGTCTGGCTATCGAGATAGACCTTCCATTCCTGGTTGTAGATGCCGACGTCAATTCCCAGCTCTTCCCGCCACAGAGCCTGAATCGCTTCGGCAATCTTGCGGTGGGCCTCACTCGTATTGATCATGATCTCGGCGCGCGGGAAACCCTCGCCGCCCGGATAGCCGGCTTCTGCCAGCAGGCGGCGCGCCTCATCCGGATCATATTGCACGGCGGTAGACGCTCCATAACCAGGCACGCCATCGGGCACGAAGCCGGTTGCCGGTGCCTGTCCGCCCTTTGTTACCCTCTCGACGATCAGCTGCCTGTCCAGCGCCAGCGCCAGCGCTCGGCGCACGCGCACATCGGTGAAGGGCTCGCGTGTCACATTGAGGCGGTAGAAATATGTGCCCAGATAGGGCGAGATCGTCATCTTGTCAGGCATGATCTCCTGGAAATAGGCGATCTTGTCCGGGTTGACCGTGTTGGTCATGTGCAGCCGATCGTTGCGGAACATCGTCTCTTCGGTGTTGGCATTGTCGATCGGGTAAAAACGGATGCCGTTCAGGCGGACAGTGCCAGCATCCCAATAAGACGGATTACGCTCCACCTCGATCACCTGGTTGGTGACCCATTGCTTGAGGCGAAACGGACCGTTGCCGACATAGTTTTCCAATGTGGACCAGCCGCTCTGGCGATCGGTCATGCCGCCATGCTCCTCCACTACCCGCGGATTGACCGGGAAATAGCTGGTGTGTTTGATCATCGAGAGGAAATGCGGGGTTGAACCCTGCAAGGTAACTTGCAGCGTCTTGTCGTCCAGCGCCTTCACGCCGACCTGGCTGAAATCGTCGATTTCGCCGAGATTGTACGCTTCGGCATTCTGGATGACGTAGAGCATCGGGGCATACTCGGCGCCGAGAGCGGGACTGAGGATGCGTTGCCAGCTGTAGACGAAGTCCGAAGCAAGGACCGGATCGCCATTGCTCCACCGGGCATCGCGAAGATGGAAGGCCCAGACGGAATAGTCTTCGTTATGCTCCCAGCGCTCGGCCATGCCAGGCTCGGGTTCAAGATCATTTGTCGGGTGGCGGGCGATAAGGCCTTCGAGTAGAGCGCCGATGATTGAGCTTTCGGGAACGCCAGTCACGAGATGCGGGTCTAAGCCCTTGGGCTCCGAACCGTTGCCGATGAGCAGGATGCCTTCCTTCGCCGCCTTCTCCGTCTCGGCAATCCGATCTCCACACGAGACCAACGTCATCCCAAGAAGCGCCACAAGCAGGAGGCCACATGTCCGGCGCAATCTTCGAAACAGCATCATGTCAGGCTATGGGCAATATCCCCAGCATGCAACTCCAAACACTCAGATTGCGGAGAGTGCCGTCAGAATACCAGAATAGATGCACCTTGCTGACGCATGAGCGGTGTGAGGCAGGGCGAGGGGATGTCAGGGCGGCAGGCCGGCCATTTCGGCCTTTCAACTCCCCCTGTCATTGGGACCTTCAGAACGGCAGCCCGACATAGTTCTCGGCCAGAGAGGTCATTGCCGCTTCGGAAGAGAAGAGATAGGCCAGATCGGTGTCCTGCAGCCGGTTGTCATAGGGAATATTGTCCGGGAATTCGTGCAGCAGCGTGGTCATCCACCAGCTGAAGCGCTGGGCCTTCCACACGCGTGCGAGCGCCTTTTCGCTATATTGCTCGAGCCCGCTGTCATCGCCATCCCGATAATGGGCAACCATGGCGTGGTAGAGGTAATAGATGTCGCTCGCAGCCGAATTGAGTCCCCTGGCGCCCGTTGGCGGAACGATATGGGCCGCGTCCCCGGCAAGGAAGAGATTGCCGTAGCGCATCGGTTCGGCCACGAAACTGCGCAAGGGGGCAATCGATTTCTCGATCGACGGGCCGGTTTCCAGCCTGGCCGCCACATCTTCCGGCAAGCGGGATTTCAGCTCTGCCCAGAACGCGTCGTCGGACCAGTCCTCGACATTGTCGCTCAGCGGAACCTGGATGTAATAGCGGCTCAGCACCTGGCTGCGCAGCGAGCACAGGGCAAAACCGCGCTCGCTCTTCGAATAGATCAGTTCGGGCGAGACCGGCTTGGTGCGGCTGAGCACGCCCAGCCAGCCGAAGGGATAGATCTTTTCATATTCGGTCAGCACATCCCTGGGGATCGACTTGCGGGAGGGGCCGTGGAAACCGTCCGCACCAATGATGAAATCGCAGTCGATCCTGATCACCTCGTCACCATCGCGATAGGTGAGGTAAGGAGCGTCGGTGGTCAGATCGTGCAAGGCCACATCCTCGGCATTATGAATGACCTTGCCGCCCATCTTGTCGCGCGCTTCGTAAAGGTCGCGGGTGAGTTCGGTCTGGCCGTAAACCACCACCGAATTGCCACCCGTATGTCCGGCCAGGTCGACACGGCGCAGGGCTGCCCCGTCGGCAATGTAGAAGCCTTCGTGGATCTCTCCTTCGGCATCCATGCGCTCACCGCAATGGGCCTCGCGCATCAGCTCGGCAAAGCCGTGCTCCAGCACGCCGGCGCGAATGCGACCAAGTACATATTCGCGGCTGTGCTTTTCGAGGACCACATTATCGATGCCCTTCAAGTCCAGTAACTGGCTCAACATCAGGCCAGACGGACCACCGCCAACGATACCGACTTTGGTCTTCATCACGTTCTCTCCCTGAATTTGCTGCCCTCCTGTTGGTCGATTCCGAGATCGATTTGAATGCAGCAATCCATCAATAAAATGTATTTTTCGATCAAGTGTATTGGGTAATGCACCTAGGATCGCTCATCTTCATGCATGATTCGTGCAGTGGGCGAGCGGTCTCAGGCTGCCCAGAAGCGTTCCTTGCGAAAGGCACTGGCCGTAACGCCAATCTGCTGCTTGAACACGCGCGCGAAATAGGCCGGGTCCGAAAAGCCAAGATCATCGGAGATCATGCTGACACTGGCATCGGTGTAGGAAAGGGCGCGCTTGGCTTCCCGCAAACGGCGATCCTGCACTATCTGGGCCGGCGCCCTGTTCAACACTTCCCGGCACGCGCGGGTCAACGTAGGAGCAGTTGTGCCCAATTCCTCCGCATAACGTTCGACCGACCATTGTTCGCGCATATGCACCTCGACAAGCTTGCCGAACCTTCTCACCAGCGAAACGCGCCGATCCTGTCCGCCTTCGAGTCGGGCAACTCTCTCCTGTGCCAGCTCTTCCGCCAGGCTCAGGACAAGGCCGACAATTGAGATGACCGCATGGGAAAGCACTCCTGGTGCAGACTCGTGCCGAACGGTCAATTCGGATAGTGCGTGGGCCATCAGGTCGCTCGATCCACGCGCGTCATCGAGGGGAATGTGCAAGACCTGCGAGCCTTGCGCCGTCGATGCGACATCAATGGGCCCAAGCCTTCCGTCAGCCACGAGAGCGTCGGCTACGCTCAATACCCATCCCTTCGTATCGGTTTCGAACCGGAATGCATGAACGCATCCGCAAGGGACGATCACCAGGACCGGCGGCTGCAGCAGGATCTCTGCTCCATCGACAGCCAAGACTCCTCCACCATCAATGAGATGCAGGAGCTGGAAGATGTTCGGGTGCACGTGGGGAGATATGCTCCAGTTGTGCAAGCGCGATCGCGCCGAAATCGTCTCGATATGGACAAATTCGGGGCTGCTGGCCGAATTTCCTTCGCCATATAAACCGAATTTCCTGATCTCTCGTCCCATGCTCATAAGTCCGCGTCTTTGCGTCTATGATCGAAAAATACAAGTCTTTGTGCGAATACTGCGTGGGTATTGACACGGATAACATGCTTTAAGCAGGGTCAGATCCGAAGCTCCTGGGAGGGGGGTTTGTGCTGACGCGCATCTGGCGTGCGCGTGCCAGATTTGCCTGTCATGGCCATTGCCCCTCCCAGGCGGCTCAACTTGCGGCGTGGCTCATTGGCTGCGCCTCGATGGAAAATGGAAGCATTACAAGTTTCGCCGGCCAAGAGGCCGGAAATTATTGGGAGGAAGTTATGGTCACGAATTGCCGCAAGGCGCATCTCTTGAATGGGGCAGCCATTGCGGTGGCCCTTGGCCTCGTTTTCACTGGCACTTCTGTGGTTGCACAGGAAGCAGCGGATGAGGACGATTCGAGGATCATTGTTACCGCCAACAAGCGCGAACAAAATCTCGAAGACGTCTCGCTGGCCATCAGTGCGGTCAGCGCAGAGTCCCTTGCCAACAGGCAGATCGATACGCTTGAGGACTTGCAGGTCGCAGTACCATCTCTCAAGATCGGCAACGACTTCGCCTTTGCCAAGATATATGTGCGCGGCATCGGCCTGAATTCGTCGCTGCCGGGCCTCGATCCATCCGTCGCGCTGCATGTCGATGGCGCCGTGGTGGCCCAGGCTTCCCAGCAATTCGCGTCTCTCTACGACCTTGAGCGCGTCGAAGTCCTGCGCGGCCCGCAAGGCACCCTCTACGGGCGCAACGCGACCGGTGGCTCGATCAATCTGATCACGGCCAAGCCCACAGATTTCATGGAAGGCTACACCAGGCTGACCATCGGCGGCGGTGACCTCAACATCATTGGCGAAGGGGCACTTTCCGGGCCGCTTGCAGACAATGTCCAGGCTCGCGTCGCCTTTCGCTATCAGAACCGGGACGGCTTCGGCACCCACACGCTTACAGGCGAAGATGTCGACAACGCCAACAAGGTAGGTTTTCGGGCCCAGCTGAATTTCGATTTCTCGGATAGGGTCAGCAACCTGGTTTCCGTCGAATACTACAAGGAAGATGAGCGTTCGCGGGCGGTGAAGTTCCTTGCGCCCAGCTTCTCGAGTTCCGTGATTTCCGGATTGCCGGCAACTATCGCGACGCTCTCATCCAATCAGCCCGGTGTCAGCGACGCCGACTATCGAGCCGCTTTGCTTGCGCAGATTCCCAATCTTGTGACCTTGGCCGGGCCGGATGCCCTGGTCAATTCGCGCGATGTCGGCGGCGATCTTCCGCCGATCGGCAGGCTCGAGACGGTAAGCGTCACCAATACTTTCGAAGCCGAGCTCAACGATCTGCTGACCTTCCGTTCAATCAGCAATTTCCGTGAAGGCGAGAGCTATCTCTTGCAGGACTTTGACGTTTCCAATGTCCGTCACGGAGTTGATGACGCACTCCCATCGACCGTGCAGGTCCAACAGGTCGATAACGAGCAGTTCTCGCAGGAAGTGCAGTTCCTCGTCGATGGCAGCCGCATCCGGGGCCTGGTGGGCGGCTTCTACTTTACAGACGATGTCAGCGCGAATGTTCCGATCGGAACCAACCCAGCCGTTGCCTACAACAACAGGGGCATTCTCGACCCGTTTATTACCGGCACGAATCCCGGCCCGGCACCTGCGGCTGTTCCGCCCGTTGCAGCCTTGTTCCCGGATGCCCGGGTGTTCATTCCCGGATCGATGGACGTCGAAGCCTGGGCTCTGTTCGCCAACTTCACATTCGATGTGACGGACACCTTCCGCATCAAGGCGGGTGCTCGCTACTCTGACGAAAGTCGTGACACACAGGCAGACACGTTCCTGCCAGGAGCCGGTCCCGGCCTGCAGCTGGCGACGGGCACGGATTCGCGCAGCTTCTCCGATTTCACGCCGGAAGTCGGCCTTGAACTCGATGTTGGGAATACACTGCTCTACGCAACCTATTCCGAAGGCTTCAAGTCCGGCTCAGCGGCCTTGGTTGACGGCACGCCGCTGATCACCAACCCGGAAACGATCGAGAACTGGGAAGTCGGTCTGAAGGGGACGTTCCTCGATGGCGGATTGAACCTGGCTCTCGCTGCCTTCCTCTACAAGGTTGATGATGCGCAGTTCGACCGCACTCGCCTGATCGCCGGTGGCCCTCGCTTTGTCACTAGTGTGGAGAATGCTGCCGCGACCGATGGCAAGGGCATCGAGATTGAAGGCACGGCCTTCCTGACCGATGAGTTCAGCATCGATTTCAGCGGCTCATGGTATGACGTGGACTTCGACACCTTCGTGACTGACGATCCGCTGGATCCGCTTGGGGCGCTGGAAGGCTTGGCCGGCTTCGTGCCGCGCACGGTCGACCTGGCCGGCAACCGGACACGCAACACGCCGGAATACTCGTTCAGCCTGCGGGCCAACTACGACAAGGACTTGTCCAATGGCGGCAACATCCTGGCCTCGCTCGCCTATGCCTATACCGGCGATCAGTTCTTCACCGAGTTCAACGATCCGCGCATGGCGGCAGATGATTATGGCATCCTTGATGCCAACATCAAGTACAGCTTCCCCGATAGCGGCCTGAGCGTGAATATCTGGGGCAAGAACCTGACCAACGAGCTGGTGGTTTCCGGGGCCTTTGCGGTCTCGACCAGCCGCACGATCACCGGCACATACTTGCCGCCACGTTCCTATGGTGTGACGGTCGGCTATCAATTCTAGAGGCATCCTCCCGTAATGGGTGACCAGTGCGGGTATGGGGTGGACTTCATCAGGGTCCACCCCATTTTCTTGTGAAGCGCATTCTGCCTTGCATTTCGAATGACGGCAGCGTCTTGGCGATGCATCTGGTCAGCCGCAATGACGGAGAAGGACGGAAGCGGCGCTGAATGGCCGCATTTGCCCTGACGGCCTGGC
>JAHEBH010000099.1 GCA_024642335.1 Erythrobacter sp. | reverse complement strand
CCAGCCACCGATTATGAAGTAAAGCTCGTCGTCGTTCCACCAGTCCATGATTGCTTATACCTCGGCACCTAGCGCGAGCGCCAGAATTTCCAGCGCGGTGGCCTGTTCGCCTGTTCGAGCTGGGCAGACAGTTCCGCGACGAGTGCTTCCAGGCGGCGCAGTTCCTCGGCCTGAGAACGGCGGTGCAAAATTAGACCACGGTAGCGGCGGCGAAGTGCTGCTGCGGGCGGCGTAAAAGTCGTCCACTTTTTTCCTTTTCGCGATGCTGGCGAGGAGGGATGAGGGATTTACACCGTGGAACTTTACCTGAGGGTTCGTCTGGCGTGTGCTGAAGGCATGAGCCAGCGCGAGGCAGCGAAGCATTTCAACATCTCGCGCGACACGGTTCGCAAGATGCTGTCCTATTCGGAGCCTCCTGGCTACCGGCGTACAGCTGCGGTGCGGCGGCCGAAGCTGGAAGCGTTCATTGCGATCATCGATGCGTGGCTGGACCAGGACCGTGAGGTTCCGCGCAAGCAGCGTCATACGGCGAAGCGTGTGTTTGACCGGTTGCGTGAGGAGCACGGCTTCACCGGCGGCTACACGATCATCAAGGATTACATCCGGGAACGGGAGCAGCGCAGCCGGGAGATGTTCGTGCCGCTGGCGCACGCCCCCGGGCATGCCCAGGCTGATTTTGGCGAGGCTGTGGTTGTTATCGGCGGAGTGGAGCAGAAGGCGCACTTCTTCGTGCTCGACCTGCCGCACAGCGATGCCTGCTACGTGCGGGCCTATCCGGCGGCTGTTGCCGAGGCCTGGATGGACGGCCACGTTCATGGCTTCGGCTTCTTCGGCGCGGTGCCGCTCTCGGTCGTCTACGACAATGACCGCTGCCTGGTCTCGAAGATCCTGCCCGACGGCACACGCAAGCGCGCGAGGCTGTTCAGCGCATTCCTGTCACATTACCTGATCCGGGACCGCTACGGTCGCCCCGGCAAGGGCAATGACAAGGGCAGCGTTGAAGGTCTGGTCGGCTACGCCCGCCGCAACTTCATGGTGCCGATCCCCCGGTTCGCGACATGGGAGGCGTTCAACCTGTGGCTGGAGGAGCAGTGCCGCAAGCGGCAGAATGACCGGCTGCGCGGCGAGAGCGAGACGATTGGCGAACGGCTGCGGCGCGATCTGGCGGCGATGCAGGACCTGCCGGCTTCCCCCTTCGAGGCATGCGACCAGGTGAGCGGCCAGGTCTCGTCCCAGGCGCTGGTACGCTACCGGACCAATGACTACTCGGTTCCGGTCCGCTTCGGCCATCAGGAGGTATGGATCAGGGGCTATGTCGGCGAGGTGGTGATCGGCTGCCGGGGCGAGATCATTGCCCGCCATGTGCGCAGTTACGAGCGCGAGGATGTGATCTTCGACCCGGTCCATTATCTCCCCCTTATCGAGCAGAAGCTCAATGCGCTCGATCAGGCCGCTCCCCTGCAGGCCTGGGACCTGCCCGAGGCGTTCACGACGCTGCGCCGTCTCATGGAAGCGCGGATGGGCAAGCATGGCCGGCGCGAGTATGTGCAGGTGCTGCGTTTGCTGGAGAGCTTCGACCTTGCCGATCTGCACGCCGCCGTGAAGCAGGCGCTCGATATGGGAGCGATCGGCTTCGATGCGGTCAAGCATCTCCTGCTGTGCCGGGTGGAACGCCGGCCGGCGAGGCTCGATCTGGCCCTCTATCCCTACCTGCCAAGGGCCAGGGTGGAGACAACATCGGCGCGCTCCTACATGCGGCTGCTCTCCTCCGATGCGAAGGATGCGGCATGAGTAGCCAGGCCCCCGAGCTGCTGCTCGCCAGCCACCTCAAGATGCTCAAGCTGCCGACCTTCCTGCGCGAGCATGACAAGCTGGCTCGGCAATGCGCGGCAGACGGCGTGGATCATGTCCGCTACCTTGCCCGGCTTGTCGAACTGGAACTGATCGACCGGGAACGGCGGATGGTCGAGCGCCGGATCAAGGCCGCAAGGTTCCCGGCCGCCAAGAGCCTCGACAGCTTCGACTTCAAGGCGATACCCAGGCTCAACAAGATGCAGGTGCTGGAACTGGCGCGCTGCGAATGGATCGAGAGGCGCGAGAACGTCATTGCCCTGGGGCCGTCTGGAACCGGCAAGACCCATGTCGCGATCGGTCTTGGCCTGGCGGCCTGCCAGAAGGGCCTGTCGGTCGGGTTCATCACTGCTTCCGCGCTGGTCAGCGAGATGATGGAGGCACGCGATGAACGCCGCCTCCTGCGCCTGCAAAAGCAGGTGGCCGGCTACAAGCTCCTCATCATCGACGAACTGGGGTTCGTTCCCCTCTCGAAGACCGGCGCGGAACTGCTGTTCGAGCTGATCTCGCAGCGTTACGAACGAGGCTCGACGCTCATCACCAGCAACCTGCCGTTCGACCAATGGACCGAGACGTTCGGTTCCGAACGCCTTACCGGTGCGCTCCTCGACCGGCTGACCCACCACGTCTCCATCCTCGAGATGAACGGCGAAAGCTATCGTCTGGCCCAGAGCCAGGCACGAAAAGCAAACCCCAACCCCTGACAAAACCGAAATCTGTGTGTTGGCGACCCCCGCTCGGGCTACGCCCTCCCGGCGCTCGCCAACACACAGATCAACTGGCCTTATTTTGCTCCGCCCAATGGCCGACTTTTACTCCGCCGTTGACATGCCGGCAGGAAAACTATTCCTCGCGCCTACGAGCCCCTTGAGGAGTGAGGTTACTGAGCATGACCGTAATCGTCGAGATTCCTAGCCGCAGATGGGCAACCATTTCGACTGCATGTCGTGGTGCGCGTCGTCTTTCAGGGAGTCTCTGTGTCATCACGATCTCCACCTAATCCGAACAACTTACAGCGACGCCCCTAAGGGAAGGGACACAATTGCGTCGAGTTCGCCGCGCGATAGCCGGTGTTGGCGCTGGTGCTGTCAATCCATGTCCGGTCTTGTGGCGATCGCGATCGCCAACCCGTTGTCGGCCTGGCGATACGCAATTATCCGATATCCCTTCTCGCCCCACGTGCTTTCGAAGTTGGCCTTCCAATTTGCCAGTTCATCGAGGCTCGGGCTGACCGCGACAGGAAATTCCTCGCAGGGCAGCTCGCGAAGCTGCCTGGCACTATCGCCCAAAGGGGCTTTCAGCAAGGCCGCGCTGATCACGGCCGATGGAGTTGGCGTGTCGAAGGCGCAGCCGTACGAACGATCATGCCGCCACACGATCCGGGCTTCGGTCTCGTCTGCTTCGGGCAAGTCGACGAGGATCGAATCGCCCACCTGCAAATCCGCACCGGTCTCGATCAACATGCCGTCTTTCGAGAGGTTCCGGACCGTCGCCCTGGCCTGGCCTGGAGCAAGCTCCAGCGATACGTGCAATTCGACGCGCCAGCGAAGACTGCGCCGGCGATCTATTGGAGTCACACTTGAAATACTTGCGCTCAGGGATTTCATCGGAGCCTCCTTCGACTAGAGTTCGAGAACGATTCTGACAGCATCGGGGCTGGTCCCATAGGCTTGGGCAATTCGCCGTCTGACATTGTCACCTACCGAGCGAAGGGATCAGTCTCGGGCGGCCCGGTTAATTGCGGGCAAAGAGAACAGGTAAATTACGTCACTTTGAGAGCTGGACGGGACGAACAACTTGACCACCTCACGCGCTGAAAGCCGCCCGTCGGCAATATGACGCGAAGCAGACCTAACCGCTGCCTTATAGTCGTCAGCTATTGGGGCGA
>JAHEBH010000098.1 GCA_024642335.1 Erythrobacter sp. | reverse complement strand
GGCTCAGGCCGCCTCTTCCTTCTTGTTCTTCTTGCTTTCCATCACGCGGACGGGTTCCTTGCGGCCGTGAACGACATCGGCATCCACGACCACTTCGGTCACGCCTTCGAGGCTGGGCAGGTCGAACATCGTATCGAGCAAGATGCCCTCGACGATGGAGCGCAGGCCGCGCGCGCCGGTCTTGCGCTTGATGGCCTTCTGGGCGATTTCCACCAGCGCCTCGTCGGTGAAGGTGAGTTCCACATCCTCCAGCTCGAACAGCTTGTGGTACTGCTTGACCAGCGCGTTCTTGGGTTCCTTGAGGATGGTCACCAGCGCTTCGGCATCGAGATCGTGCAGCGTGGCGATCACCGGCAGGCGTCCGACGAATTCGGGGATGAGGCCGAACTTCAGCAGGTCTTCCGGCTCGCACTTCTCGAGCATTTCACCGATGCGGGCCTTGGTCGGATCAGCGACATTGGCGCCGAAGCCGATCGAGCGCTTCTGCAGGCGGTCACCGATCACTTTTTCGAGGCCGGCGAATGCGCCGCCGCAGATGAACAGGATGTTGGTCGTGTCCACCTGCAGGAATTCCTGCTGCGGATGCTTGCGGCCGCCCTGCGGCGGGACTGAAGCGGTGGTGCCTTCCATCAGCTTGAGCAGCGCCTGCTGCACGCCTTCGCCCGAAACGTCGCGGGTGATGGAGGGGTTTTCCGCCTTGCGCGTGATCTTGTCGATTTCGTCGATATAGACGATGCCTTGCTGCGCCTTTTCGACATTGTAGTCGCTCGACTGCAGCAGTTTGAGGATGATGTTCTCCACGTCCTCGCCCACGTAGCCCGCTTCGGTCAAGGTGGTGGCATCGGCCATGGTGAAGGGCACGTCGAAAGTGCGCGCGAGCGTCTGCGCCAGCAGCGTCTTGCCCGAACCGGTGGGGCCGACGAGCAGGATGTTGCTCTTGGCCAGTTCGACTTCGTTGCCCTTGCCCGAATGCTTCAGGCGCTTGTAGTGGTTGTGGACCGCGACAGAGAGCACGCGCTTGGCGCGTTCCTGGCCGATGACGTAATCGTTGAGCGTTTCGCAAATTTCATGCGGGGTGGCGATTTCGCCATCCTTCTTGCCCGTCAGGCCACCCTTGGCTTCCTCACGGATGATGTCGTTGCACAGCTCCACGCATTCATCGCAGATGAACACGGTGGGGCCTGCAATCAGCTTGCGCACCTCATGCTGCGACTTGCCGCAGAAGCTGCAGTACAGGGTGCTCTTGCTATCGGTTCCGCTCAATTTCGTCATATTCCTTGCCAGTTTCCCTTACGCCACGGGCGCGGGATTCGACCTTGCCAATGTAAAGCGGGCCGTCACAATATCAATCTCGACCCTTCTATATCCCACGGGCTTGATCCAGCCTGAAGGATGAGGGTTGCCAAAATGCTACAATTCCGGGCCAGCCGTTAACCTTTGGACAGGTGCTGCAACTCACTCCGGCGCGCCGCCCGAACCATCGGCATGATGCTCTTCCTCACCCTGGGGGCGTTGGGCGAAGACCTTGTCAACAAGGCCAAATTTCAGCGCTTCGTCCGCTTCCAGGAAGGTGTCGCGGTCCATCGCCTTTTCGATATTTTCCAGGCTCTGGCCGGTATATCTGACGTAAAGATCGTTCATCCTTGCCTTGATGCGCAGGATTTCTTTCGCCTGGATTTCGATGTCGGAAGCCATGCCGCGCGCGCCGCCGGAAGGCTGGTGGATCATGATTCGCGCATTGGGCAGCGCCACGCGCATGCCTTGCTCACCCGCCGCCAGCAGGAAGCTGCCCATCGATGCGGCCTGGCCGATGCAGACGGTGCGGACCTTGGGCTTGATGTATTGCATTGTGTCATGGATCGCCATGCCCGCCGTCACCACGCCGCCGGGCGAGTTGATGTACATGGATATGTCCTGCGAATTCTCGCTTTCGAGGAACAGCAGCTGGGCCACGATGAGGGAGGCCATGTTGTCTTCCACCTGGCCGGTGACGAAGACGATGCGTTCGCGCAGCAGGCGGCTGAAGATATCGAAGCTGCGCTCGCCGCGGCTGGTGCTTTCGACGACGACCGGAACCAGGGCACCGGTCACGGGATCGGTGGTGAAACGGTCTTTGCTGTCACCAAACAGGTCGAACATGGATTTCCTCTCAAAAAGGGTTGCTTGGCGCCTATGTCGCGCGTGGCGCCCGCATGTTCAAGGGCATTAACCCTTTGTCTGCGTCCGAGGGCAAAAAATCCGTTCGTCGGACAAACCGTGCCGCCCGTCGATTGTAGCGAGTTACGAGGTGCGGCCGCCCTATGAACGGCTGACGACTACAACTGTCGACATGGGGATGGGATCAGGATTGAAGTATCAGCTTTGCCTTCTTGCCGGGGCTGCACTCGGCATATTCGCAATCTCGGGACAAGTGCATGCGCAAGCGGCAACGGCGGACGCAGATACGCCGCCAGCGGTGCCAGTGGCCTATGTTCCGGCAGACTTTGCCCGTTTCGCGCCGCGCAATGCGCTCGACATGCTTGAGCAGATACCCAGCTTCAGCATTCGGAACGGCGACGACCAGCGCGGACTGGGCCAGGCAGATACCAATGTGCTGATCAACGGAGCGCGCGTCTCCAGCAAATCCGATGGTGTGTTCGACCAGCTTCGCCGCATATCGATAGACCGCGTGGACCGCATCGAGATGGTCGATGGCGCGACCCTGGGCATTCCCGGCCTCTCCGGCCAGGTGGCCAATGTGCTGACCAGGCCGGGCGCGATTTCGGGACGATACCAATATCGCGCAACCGCACGGCCCAAATATGCCGACCCCAGCTACTTCGGCGGGGAGGTATCTGTCAGCGGATCGGGTGACAGCTATGAATGGACGCTTGCCTATAACCACGGCGTCGGTCGCGGTGCGGCTGCGGGAGGAACAGCCCATTTTGCTGACCCCGACGGTGTAATCACCGAAAACACCGATGCGCGGATCAAGTTCAACGGTGAGTTCCCGCAGCTCTCCGCGCGCGGAAAATGGACCAGTCCGGGTGGCACGATCGTGAACCTCAACGGCAATTACGGACGTCAATATACCGACTTCTCCAACGATGAATTGCGCACGCCGGTCGATGGCTCACCCGCCTTCTTTCGGGATTTTGACAATCGTCGGCGTGGGTGGAGCTACGAGATCGGTGGCGATGTCGATTTCGCGCTGGGCCCGGGAAGGTTGAAACTGATCGGCCTCGATCGCTTCAACCACAACAACTTCCGCCAGACTTCGATCACAACCGTGGAGGACGATAATCCCGATACCGGCAATCGCTTTGCATCGATCGCCAAGTCGGGCGAGCGGATCGGCCGGTCGGAGTATCGCTGGGCCATGCTGGGCGGCGACTGGCAGCTTGATGCCGAGGCCGCCTTCAACAGGCTCAACCAGTCGGCATCGCTGTTCAATCTCGATCCGACCGGTGATTTCGTGGAAATTCCTTTCCCGAACAGTTCGGGCGGAGTGACTGAGGATCGTTACGAATCGATCCTCACCCACAGCCGCACGCTGGTGGAAGGACTGTCGATGCAGCTGGGCGCAGGTGCGGAATATTCCACACTGGCGCAGACCGGCCCTGACGGGCTGACCCGGCGTTTCTGGCGTCCCAAAGGGTCGCTCACATTGGGCTGGGCGGTGGAGGACGGCCTCGACATTTCGCTCGAACTCGCGCGTGAAGTGGGGCAGCTGTCGTTTGGAGATTTCCTTGCCAGCGTGGCGCTCGACCAGAACAATTCGAACGCCGGAAACAACCGGCTGGTTCCGCCGCAGAGCTGGGATCTGGAGCTGGAAGCGCAGAAGAGCCTGGGGCCCTGGGG
>JAHEBH010000097.1 GCA_024642335.1 Erythrobacter sp. | reverse complement strand
GAAAATCCAACAATAACAAGAGAAATAATAACCCCCGTTTTTTGAAGTCACTTCTCCAGACCCCCGCCCCCTTCCAACGAAATACATTTTTTCTCAGAGGCTTAGTGTGAACGGCGGAGCAATACTCGGCCACGGTAGCGGCGGCGCTGTGCGGTCGCGGGCGGCGTAAAAGTCGTCCACTTGTGCCCTTTCGGTATTCGGGAGGGCTTGGGGATTTACACCGTGGACTTGTATTTGAAGGTGCGTCAGGCTCATTTCCAGGATGGATTGAGCGGTCGGCAGATTGCCTTGGACTTTGGCATCAGCCGGGACAGTGTCGCGAAGATGCTGGCCTATTCGGAACCGCCTGGGTATCGGCGGACGGCGCCGATCCGACGGCCGAAGCTTGATCCTTATGCGGACCAGATCGACCAGTGGCTTGCCGAGGATCAAGGGCGCCCACGCAAGCAGCGCCACACGGCGAAGCGGATCTTCGAGCGACTTCGTGACGACTGCGGGTTCGACGGCGGCTACACGATCGTGAAGGATTACGTCCGGCTCCGGAAGCGAACCGGCCGGGAGATGTTCGTGCCGCTGAGCCATCCGCCTGGACATGCGCAGGCGGATTTTGGCGAAGCGCTGGTCGCCATCGGCGGCGTCGAGCAGAAGGCGCACTTCTTCGCCTTCGATCTTCCGCACAGTGACGCCTGCTTGGTCCGGGCCTACCCTGCAGCGACCACGGAGGCCTGGCTGGACGGGCATGTGCATGCCTTTGCGTTCTTCGGGGCGGTTCCCCAATCGATCCTTTATGACAACGACAAATGTCTCGTTGCCAGGATCATGCCGGATGGCACCCGGCAGAGAACGCGGCGGTTCAGCGCGATGCTGTCGCACTATGTCGTCCGGGATCGCTACGGGCGCCCGGGCAAGGGTAATGACAAGGGGGCCGTCGAGGGACTCGTCGGATACGCTCGGCGCAACTTCATGGTGCCGGTCCCATCCTTTCCGGACTGGGAGGCGTTCAACGCCTACCTCGAAGAGCAGTGCCACAAACGGCAGGGCGATGTTCTGCGCGGCCACAAGGCCAGCATCGGTGACCGGCTGCATGCTGACCTTGCCGCGATGCGGGACCTGCCCGCGGCGCCCTTTGAAGCCTGCGATCTTCGAAGCGGCCAGGTCACGTCGACATCCGTCGTGCGTTACCGCGGAAACGACTACTCGGTACCGGTCGCTTTTGGTCACCGCGACGTCTGGATCAAGGGCTTCGTCACCCGTGTCGTCATCGGCTGCACCGCCGAGGTGATCGCCGATCACCCCCGGTCCTACGACACCGGCGACATGGTGTTCGATCCGCTGCACTACCTGCCGCTGATCGAACGCAAGATCATGTCCTTCGATCAGGCGGCTCCCCTGCAGGAATGGAAGCTGCCCGAGGCCTTCGCCACGCTGCAGCGGTTGCTGCAAGCCCGCCAGGGCAAAGCGGGCAAACGAGAGTACGTGCAGGTTCTGCGCCTTCTGGAGCGCTTCGAGCTCGCAGTGCTGAATCTGGCCGTCAGGGACGCCCTGCGGATGGGCGCGGTCAGCTTCGACGCGATCAAGCATCTGGTACTGTGCCGGGTCGAACGACGGCCACCCCGGCTCGATCTCGATGTCTATCCCTTCCTGCCCAGGACCAACATCGCCACCACTTCGGCTTCCTCCTACATGAGCCTGCTGGCCGGAAGCGACGCATGACCGGCGCGCCCGAACTGCTGCTGGCGCATCATCTCAAGACCCTGCGCCTGCCGACCTTTCTGCGGGAACATGACAAGCTGGCCCGTATCTGCGCGGCAGAGGGCGTGGATCATGTGCGCTACCTGGCCCGGCTGACCGAGCTCGAGTTGATCGACCGCGAGCGACGCATGGTCGAACGCCGGATCAAGGCTGCGAAGTTCCCGGCCGTCAAAAGCCTCGACAGCTTCGACTTCAAGGCCATCCCCAGCCTCAACAAGATGATGGTGCTGGAGTTGGCGCGCTGCGAATGGATCGAGCGCAGAGAGAACGTCATCGCGCTCGGACCTTCGGGCACCGGAAAGACCCATGTCGCCCTCGGCCTGGGGCTGGCCGCCTGCCAGAAGGGCTTGCCCGTCGCCTTCGTCACCGCGGCCTCGCTGGTTCACGAACTGATGGAGGCTCGCGACGAGAAACGCCTGATGCGCCTCCAGCGCCAACTGGCCAAGGTCAAGCTGCTGATCATCGATGAGCTGGGCTTCGTGCCACTCAGCAAAACCGGCGCCGAGCTCCTGTTCGAATTGATCTCGCAGCGCTACGAGCGCGGCTCAACCCTGATCACATCGAACCTGCCCTTCGAGGAGTGGACCGAGACTTTCGGCACCGAGCGCCTGACAGGGGCCTTGCTTGACCGCCTCACTCACCACGTCAACATCCTCGAAATGAACGGCGAAAGCTATCGTCTCAGCCAGAGCCGCGCACGCCTCGCCGCTGCAAACAAGTGATCCGCCCAGAATTGGCCTCACGGCCAATGCGCCTTGGAACGTGCCTGCCTGATGGGGGCCGCACGCTCCTGGAGTGCCCCCACTGGAGTGGTCCAGCAACTGGGATAGATTTATCCCGTCGAGGAGGACCAGAGATGGCAGGAAAGCGAGACAAGCCCGAAGACATCGTGTTGAAGCTGCGGCAAGTCGAGGTGCTGCAGGGGCAAGGAATGACGATCGGTGACGCGGTTCGGCAGATCGGCGTGACGCAGCAGACATACTATCGGTGGCGCCGAGAATATGGTGGCATGAGCCGGGATCAACTGAAGCGGTTGAAGGAACTGGAGCAGGAGAATGCGCGTCTGCGGCGCGCGGTGTCGGATCTGACGCTGGACAAGATGATCCTGACCGAGGCCGCACGGGGAAACTTCTGAGCCCTTCGCGCCGCCGCAAGTGCATCGACCATGTGCGGCAGACGCTCGGCGTATCCGAGCGCCGCGCCTGCCGCACACTCGGGCAGCACCGGTCGACGCAGCGCAAGGTTCCGTGTGGCGCATCCGACGAGGAGCGGCTGACCGCAGACATCATCGAGCTGGCGCGCACGCACGGGCGCTACGGCTATCGAATGATCACCGGGATGCTGAACAACGCCGGCTGGCACGTGAATCACAAGCGCGTCGAGCGGATATGGCGGCGCGAAGGGCTGAAGGTCCCGCCAAAACAGCCCAGGAAGGGCCGGCTCTGGCTCAACGACGGTTCCTGTGTCCGGCTCCGGCCGGAGCGCCCGAACCACGTCTGGTCCTATGACTTCGTCCAGGACCGGACGCATGACGGGCGGCTGTTTCGCAGCCTCAACATCATCGACGAGTTCACGAAGGAGGCATTGGTGATCCGCGTCAAACGCAAGCTCAACTCAACCGACGTGGTCGATGCCTTGACAGATCTGTTCATCCTGCGGGGCCCGCCCGAGTTCATAAGATCGGACAATGGCGCGGAATTCATCGCCAGGAAGGTGCGGGCCTGGATCGGCGCTGTCGGCGCAAAGACCGCCTTCATCGAGCCGGGATCGCCTTGGGAGAACGGCTACTGCGAGAGCTTCAATGCCCGGTTCAGGGACGAGTTCTTGAACGGCGAGATGTTCTACACGCTTCGGGAAGCCCAAATCCTGATCGAGCGATGGCGGCGCCACTACAACACCGTCAGGCCGCACAGTTCGCTCGGCTACCGACCGCCCGCGCCAGAAAGCTTCGTTCCAATGGAACAGAGGACGATGATGCACTAACAATCAAACCGGACCACTCGATGGGGGCAGTCCACATGAACCTGGAACACATTCTTCGCCAGATCGAGTCCGACCGTGGTAATCTCCGACATGACCGCTCTCCTTTGTGGATCGTTGCAGACCCACCGTGGCACGTTGATGCCGTCGGGGGGCGG
>JAHEBH010000014.1 GCA_024642335.1 Erythrobacter sp. | reverse complement strand
TTTCGGCGGGCAGATGACCGATGAAGAGATCGATCTGGTCTCGGCCTACATCATGGAAGCCAAGAAGTAAGGCTTTCAGAAAGACCAAGTTTGAAAGGGGGCCGCAAGGCCCCTTTTTTTTCGCGCCCTCAGTTCTCGCCGCGGGCTGTGCGGCTGCTCGGGCCGACCTGGGCGAAGTAATTGGTCACGCCATCGGGATCGTTGAGCCACACGGTTATCAGGTCGAAACCGGTCAGCTTGTTGAGCGGCGTTTCCACCGCAACGCCGCGATGTGCCGCCAAGGCCGCCGCAAGTGGCGCATCGGCCACCACGTACTGGATTCCTGCATTGCCGTTGTCGGCTGGCAGATCGTCGCCCATCTTGTAGAGCAGGATGCTCGTTTCTGCGTGGCGATAGGGATAGAATCTCGTTCCCAGGATCGGGGCGTCGAAGGGCTGCAATTCGTCGAGGCCCACAAAATCGCGATAGAATGCGCGACTGGCCTCCAGATCGGAGACATGGATACCCACGCCAATTCCGTCCTCTGATCCATCCTGAACCCCCTCGCGGATCAGGATAACGATGTCGAAACCGCCCGGATCGCGAACCAGAGCTTGCTGGACACCATCGCCGCGTTGGACGAACTCGGGCGCGGCCAACCCGGCGTCGGCAAAGCGCTGGCTCACCACATCGGCATCGGGATAGCTGAGCAAGAAGAAGCGGATGCCGGTCCCGCCTGCGTAGCCTCCTTCAAGATTGTACAGGCGGTTACCCTGCTGCCCGGCAGAAAGCTTGATCTGTCCGCTGCCGACCCCTGTCAGGATCATCTGCTGGGTTGCGGTAAGCTGGATCGGATTGAGCGAACGCAGGTGTAATGCGTTGACATAGAAGTTGACCATTTCCTCGGTCAATTCGCGGGGGAAACGGCGGAAGACATTCATCGAATTTTGCCGGAATTCGGCCCGCATGGTGCCGTTGAGCTGGGCGTCGGTCAGTTCACCAGGCGCATAGGCGAGATCGCTGCCGGACTGCATGACCGCGCCTTCCGGCGTGGTGATCGTCTCTTGTGCATTGACGGCACAGGCAGTGAGGGCGATGGCGGCCACTCCACCGAAAAGAGTCTTGGTTGCTTTCATCACATGTCTCCCAGCGTCACTCGGGCAACGCCCAGACGATGACGGATTCTGCATTGGCCGGGCGGCCTTCCTCGTTGCGGACAAGGCCATAGGCCGTGCCGCCTGTAGCGACGACGGCGATATATTGCCTGCCGTCGGCCCCACGATAGCTCATCGGGATCGAGTTGACAGTATAGTCGAGCTGCTCTTCCCATACGATCTCGCCTGTGGCGGAATCAAAAGCGCGGAACAATCCGTCGCTGGTTGCACCGATGAAGACCAGGCCACCCGCGGTTACCATGGCTCCGCCTGCGGAGTTGTTCGCGCCTGTGTCCCGCTTGCCTTCCTCCAGTTGCGGCGTGGTGCCCAACTTGACCTTCCAGGCGATTTCACCCGTATTACCATCTACCGCAACCATATGTCCCCAAGGCGGACGGATGCATGGCAGCGACACGCTGCGTCCGTCATCATCCTCGAAGCTGGCAATGAAGCCGGAATAGGCGCCGGGGCCGGTCAGGCTTCCTCGGTCGTAAGGCTGCCATGAGTCTTGCGTGCCGTTGCCGTAATTGCCCTCAGGATCGCGCGGTTCGATCCAGCCGATCGATCCGCCTTCGGTGATGTTGACATAGACATAGCCGGTGGTGGGATCCGCTGCGCTCCCGCCCCAGACCGATCCACCATTATGCGGCATATTGATCGATGCCCGGGGAGGATCGCCCTTCTCGCGCAGGAAGAAGGGTGTGAAGGGGCCTGAATTGAAGAAGGTGCCACCGTAACTGTCCAGCAAGGCATGGCAGGCGGCGACATGTTCCTCGTTGGTGTCCTCAACCGTGACGACATCCGACGGGTTCCACCACATGCGCTGCAAGGGTTCAGGCTTCACCGGGATCGGCTGTGTCGGGCTATACCATTCGCCTGGCACATTGGCGGCAGCCACGAAATGCTCGTTCACGCCGTGGATTGGCTCTCCCGTTTCGCGGTTGAGGATATACATCAGTCCGTTCTTGCCGGTCAGCGCGAGGCCGGGAGCGTTTTCGCCTTCCACATCAAGGTTCACCAGTACGGGCGGGGCAGGCAGGTCCCAGTCCCACAATTCGTGATGGATGGCCTGGAAGTGCCACCTGTATTCGCCCGTCTCGATATCGACCGCGACGAGCGAATTGCCGAAAAGATTGTCGCCCGGTCGATCACCGCCGTAGTAGTTTGGTCCGGGGCTGCCGAGCGTGAAGTAGAGCGTTCCGGTTTCCACATCGGCAGTAGTGTACCAGATCCACATATTGGCACCTGGACGGTCGCGCCAACCGTCGTTGAGCCATGTCTCGTTGCCGAATTCACCTTCATGCGGGATCGTGTTGAATGCCCAGCGGAATTCTCCCGTGCGGGCATCGAAAGCGCGCGTATCGCCATCCGGACCTGCGGGAATTTCAGGCGTCAGCGCACCGATAACCAGCACATCGTGGAACACGCTGGGCGGATAACTGTACCGCGAACCCTCCCAGGTCAACTCGCCATTGTCGGCAAAAGTCGTATCGATTTCGCCGGTCGCCGGATTGAGCGCGACGATGGAATTTCCCGGATTGTAGAACAGGCGCGGGGCAATGTTGCCAGCGCCGGGCCAATAGGTGACCGAGCGCCGCGGCTGGCCATCGGCAACTTCATGGCGCCAGATTTCCCGACCCGTCGATCCGTCCAGCGCAACGATGGCACCGGTCACGGGAAGGTACATGGTGCCATCGATGACTACCGGAACCGTGCCCGCCAATGCGCCGCCACCGCCACCGGGGCTGATCGGGAAACTCCAGGCACGTTGGATCGTGTCCACATTTTGCAGATTGATATCGGCCAGCGGCGCATAACGCTGGCCGGAATGATCGCGGGCATAAAGCGGCCAGTCGCCGTCAGCCACTTCCTGCGCCAGGATTGGCGATGCCAACATGCTGGCCGCCAAGGTCACACCCATTACTTTGCGCACTCTGTCTCTTCCCAATGATACTCTTGTGCCCCCATAACGGCAGAATTGCATGAGGGCTAATGTTTTGCTGAGCTAACTATCGAATTGCCTGCTGGACCAGCCATCTCTCGATCAATGCGGCGCTTTCATCGCTGTTCATTTCCATCTGCAAGGCATGGCTGTTGCCGTGGATGCCGTGTTCTTCCAGCCGCACATGCTCCACCTGTGCGCCGGCCTGACGCAGGAAGTGGACAATGGCGTGATTGTCTGCAGCCATCCAGCTGGCCTCTGCCGTGACGACCACGATGGGACAGGCGGCGAGGGCAGCTATGCGGCGCGCCGGTTCCGCCTGGATCTTGTAGGGTACCATTCCTTCTCCAGGTGACGGCACGTCCAGGCTTTGCGGCAATTGCCCGTCCTCCAGCGGTGGTTCGAAGGTTATCGGCGCATGGGTGATGCCATAGGGCATGGGTCCGCTCACCGCTTCGAATGGCGGGCCGAGTGGCTCGACCGCGACTATGGCCTTGACCAGTTGCGGCCTTGCATCGGCTATCAACCAGCCCGGCGGAGCGCCTGCCGAGTTGGTCAAAAGGATTGCTGGTCCGATCAGGTCCAGCAGCTCCGCGCCTGCACGTTGGGCATCCATCTGTGCGGCGGTGTTGTCGGCCAATGAAGGACCTGCGCCACAGAAGAACTGGATGAAAGCGGGATCTTCGACATCGCCCTTGCCCGGCCACTGGGTGTGCAGATGGGCTTGCGGATAATTGTCCGGAAAGTCCTGCGGCCTGGTGAACATTCTTTCGATGAAGATCGTCGGTCCCGGTTGCGCCATCTTCCCCTGGAATTCCGGCTGAAACGGGCTGCGGCCGTGTTGCGGGCGATCCACCACATAGACGGCCCACCCCCGGCGGACGAACCATTGCACCCATCCTTCGCGCCCGTCGGGAGTGCCGAGGAAATTGGTTCCTTGCGCCCCGCCGCCGTGGATCATCACGATCGGCGTTTCGTGGCGCAGATCCTGCGGAATCCAGTATTCGACGTATTGCTGCCCCCGCACGGCCTTTCCTGCGGCGGGGTGGTCGATCAATTCGGCACCGGTCCAGAAGAAGCCTTGCGCGGCAAGCGCCAACGGTTTGTCCTTGCCGGCTGCGTGCAGGTCCTGCGGTCGATAGGACTTGCTCAATGGATCTGGCCCTTGCGGTCGCGGATGTTGATCGCGACGCGATCGGACGGATCGGCATCGGCCCAGCGCGAACCCGGCCGCAGCACATCACCAATCACCTTGTAGGCAAAGAGCATCAGCAGCGCGCCGCTTTCCGGATTGGTGTCGAGCGCCTTGATATGGGCGAGGTCCTTCTTGCGCTGCTCCATATCCTGTTCCTGCAGCATGCGCTTGTTCTCGGTCGCAGCCGGGGTGACCACCTCCCAGAAGATTCGCCGCCGCTCGTCGCTGAAGCGGTCGAGGATTTCCTCGTGCTCTTCTCCTTGCAACACCGCCCCCAGAATGTCGGCCAGCACAATGCCGGTCCAGACGCCGGAGGTCAGGCCCAGTCCGCCACAGGGATTGGTGGCATGGGCGGCATCGCCTGTCAGGAGCACCCGGCCCTTGTGCAGCGTCTCCGCCGCGCGCTGGTGGAGCATATAGGGGCTGGAAGAGACGATCTCGTAATCCTTGCGCCCTTGCATGAACCATTCGTAGCGCTGGTGGATGCGTTCTTCGTAAGTTTCCTCCGGCAAAGCGGAGTCTTCCATGTAGGTGCAGCGCCACAACCCGTCGCGGTCAAGCTGGGCGATCACCGCCATGTTCACCGGATCGCAGACGAAATTCGCCTGTTCATAGCCGAGTTCATGGAAGGGGAACTTCACATTGGTGGCAACGAAACGCTCGGGCCAGGTGTGGCCTTCGAACTCGATCCCGGCCAGCTTGCGCACCGTGCTGCGTGCACCGTCGCAGCCGATCAGCCACTTCGCCTCATAGGTCTTTTCGTCGTTGGGCCCGGTGGTCATCACCAGAATGCGATCGTCATATTCCTCATAGCCATGCACCTCGTGGCTGAAGTGGACTTCCACACCCAGCTTCCGGGCATGCTCCATTGCCACGCGCGCCACATCATCCTGCCCTGCATGGAGCTGGTAATCATATTTGATGCCCTCGATAGGCTTGGTGACAACCACCGAGTGATAATCGAATTCCGGAACATGGGTGCCGAAGTTGCGGTTACGGAAGCCTATCTCCTCCAGCTCGGGCAGTATGCCCAACTCCTCCAGGATCAGCAGGGTGGAGGGGAAATAGACCGCTGCACGCGGGGAATCGATTATGTGGTCCTCGCGCTCCAGCACACGCACGCTGGCACCCTTTTGCGCCAGCGCCAGGGCAGTGAGCATGCCAACGGGACCTGCCCCGACAATCAGGACATCGGTACTATCGCTCATCAATTCTCCATTTCATTCCGGCGTTCGGCTTCTGTCAGTACGTAGGCGCGGACGGCCTCTACCTGATCCGCATCGATCCAGGGGGCAAAGCTGATCATCCCGCGTCGGGATAGAATGCCTTCGGTGACCACCGCCTGCCATGCATCGGCGTCTCCGGCCACGGGGCTGCTCAGCAGATCGGGATTGGTGGGGCCATTATGGCAGATGGTGCAGAAAGCGAAGAACTGCGTTTGCCCTTCGGCTATCTGCGCCTGTGTGAAGCGTTCTTCAGTAGCGGTATAGGGCCGCGGCTGCACCGCAGGTACGGGATCGAGCCACCCCGTGCCGCCCAGCTTGAAGACCAACAGCATGCCGTTGGGAGGCGGGCGGCGCATCCAGCCCGTTTCGGAGGCCATGCCCATCGATCCGCCATAGCCGGCCATTACGGCAATGAATTGCTCGCCATTGGCGCGGTAGGAGATGGGTCCGGCCACGATGCCGCGCTCGGTATCGAAACTCCACAATTCATCTCCGTTGCTTGCATCATAAGCGTGGAACAAGCCGTCCGCCGTGCCTTCGAAGACAAGCTTGCCACCGGTCGCCAGCGTGCCGCCGTTCCACGGCCAGTCGCGGTCGATCCCCCAGACTTCGCGCTGCGCCACAGGATCCCAGGCCACCAGACGGCCCTTTGTCTGGGCAGTGATATAGGCGCGGCGGGCTTCGGGAGTATCGCCCGGAACCAGCCCTGCGGGCGGGGTCAGGAAGGTAACGCCGGTGTTCCAGCGACCGATGTTGCGTTTGTAGTTCACATCGTCGGCATAGGCGCTGGGCACCTGCATGCTGGGAATATAGACAAGCCCCGTCTGCGGCGAATAGCTCATCGGATGGACCGCATGCGCGCCCAGGCCCGATGGCGTCACGAGATAGGGCGCATCCGCAAATCGAGCGGCCGGTATCTCCACCGGACGTCCTGTCTCAAGGTCGATCCGCTCTGCCCAGTTCTGGTAGGTATAGGGCTCCGCGCTGATCAGCTTTCCGTTGCTGCGATCGATGACATAGAAGAACCCGTTCTTGGGTGCCTGCATGACCACCTTGCGTGCCCTTCCGTCGATCTCCAGATCGGCCAGAGTCATCTGCTGCGTGGCTGTGTAATCCCAGGTTTCGCCCGGATTGAGCTGGTAGTGCCATTTGTACGCGCCCGTATCGGGATCGAGCGCGAGGATGGAGGAAAGGAAGAGGTTGTCTCCTTCGCCCGCCGAACGTGCTCGGTGGTTCCACGGGGACCCATTGCCGACGCCAACGAGGAGCTGGTCGAAATCCGCATCGTAGACGAGCGAATCCCAAACGGTGCCGCCGCCGCCCATTTCCCACCAGCTGCCGTTCCAGGTCTCGCCAGCAAATTGCGCGAATACCTCATCCGAAGCTGCCCCGTCCGGCCCATCGGCGGGATTTCCCGGTACCGTGTAGAAACGCCAGACGAGCTCGCCGCTCTGGGCATCATAGGCGGAAAGGTAACCGCGGACGCCCATCTCGGCGCCCGAATTGCCGATATAAACCTTGCCGCGCACAACGCGCGGGGCCTGGGTGATGGTGTAGGGCTGCTCCTGGTCAACGGTGACGACATCCCAGATTTCATCGCCGGTCGCGGCATCGAGCGCGATCAGGCGACCATCAATCGCGCCGACAAAGACCTTGCCTTCCCACACGGCAACGCCGCGATTGACCACGTCGCAACAAGCATGGGCGCCCTTTGCGCCGTCGACCTTGGGATCGTATCGCCACAACTCCCTGCCAGTGGCAGCATCGATAGCCATGACCTTGGACCAGGCGGTGGAGAAATACATGACGCCGTCGACCACGATGGGCGTCGCTTCCTGTCCGCGATTGGTGTCCAGTTCGACCGCAAATGCGAGTGCCAGGTCACCGACATTATCGAGGTTGATGTCCGCCAGCGGGCTGAAACGGTCTTCTGCATAGGTGCGGCCATGCGACAGCCAGTTGTCGGGATCGTTTGCGGCGTCGAGCAATCGTGCCTCGTCCACCGCGCCAAATTCCGTTGGAGCTTCGGAACAGGCCGCAAGGGCCAGAGCGCCAATGCCCGCAATCAATCTTGCAAATCGGACCATGCCCATGTTTGCGTATCCCCCGAACCAGCACCCCTTAGGGGCGTCATTATCACGGACGTTACAGTCCTCCGCCGGACATTGCGAGTCTCGCTAGAGTCCGTCGGGAAGGTTTTTCGGTACTTGGTCCGGACCGATTTCAAACAGGACATCCGCCCTGCGCGGCAAGTCTTCCAGCATGTGCAGGGTCAGCCGCTCATAATGCTGGCAGAACCGCTTGAGGGCGGCATCATCCATCAGTTCCGGAGCATCGGGCTGTGAGGCGCGCAGCTTTTCTTCCTGCTTGCGGCGATTGGCAAGGACGGCATCGAACTCTGGGACCTTCAGCATCACCAGCATGTCGATCTGGTCGAAGAGCTTCCGATATTCCCCGCTCAGCCAGAGATTGGCGACCGCGCGCCAGATGCCTTCCGGGTCTTCGTCGCGCTCCAGATCGTTGACCGGTTCCAGCAGTTCCTCGTCTGCTTGCGGGCGGCAGGCGACGCACCATCCCTCCAGCAGCAGGATATCGACCGGCCCGCTGATACGCTCGCCTTGCGGGCGGCGTTCGTCGGTGGCCTTGTCAAAGCGTGGCAGTTCAAAGGCGCGTCCGGCGCAGATTTGCTCGATGATCGCCAGACCAAGCGCTGGTGAATGGGTACCCGGCACGCCGCGCGTCGCGAACAGCGGATGGACTTCCTTCGCCAGTGCCTCGCGCTCGGCCTTGCCCAGATAAAGGTCGTCGATCGAAAGCGTGACTGCGCGAACGCCCCGTTTTGCGAGAAGAACCTCGAGGAAAGCGCATAGCGTCGACTTGCCCGATCCTTGCCCGCCATTGATGCCTACGATCAGGGGCCTGTGCTTCGTGGCTTCACGCGCAATCCCATTGGCAAGCGGTTGCCAAAAGGTCTCCACCACATTTCGGTAACTGGCAGGAAGGCCTTGCGCCTCGATCAGCGCTTCGATGGGGTCCGAACTCATGCCACGGTGTTAGGCAGTTGTGCGCCATTTGCAAAGGCTTCGACATTGGCCAATGCACACATGCCCATGGCGATGCGCGTCTGGGCATTGGCGCTGCCGAGGTGCGGCAAAAGAACGGCGTTTTCGAGCCCCAGCAGGCATTCGGGCACGGCAGGTTCCGCCGGATAAACATCGAGTCCTGCGCCGGCGAGATGACCGCTCTTCAGGGCTGCGGCCAGCGCCTGGTTATCCACCACGCCGCCCCGGGCCGTGTTGATGAGATATGACCCCGGCCTCATGGCCGCGATGGCGTCTGCATCGATCATGTTGGCGGTTTCAGCGCCGCCCGGCACGTGAAGCGAGACGAAATCCGCCTTGCCTAGCAGTTGCTTGAGGTCAGCGCAGAATTCGGCCTGCAATTCTTCTGCCATGGCAGGATCGCAAGGCCGCCTGCCGTAAAAGGCGATCTTCATGCCGAAGCCGTGATGCGCGCGGCGGGCGGTGGCAATGGCAATGCGGCCAAAGCCGACGCAGCCCAGCACCTTGCCCTTAAGCGCGCTGCCGATGAGGTGGGTGGGGCGCCATCCGCTCCATTGCCCGGCGCGCAACTCGCGCTCGCCTTCGCCCGCGCGGCGGGCTGCCATCAGCAGCAGGGTCATGGCGATGTCGGCGGTGGCATCGGTCAGTACGCCGGGCGTGTTGGTGACGGCGATGCCCTTGGCTCTGGCTGCGGCAAGATCGATATGATCAAAACCCACGCCGTAATTGGCGATCAGCTTCACCCGGTCACCACCAGCGATCACCTCCGCATCGATCTTGTCCGACACGGTGGGGCACAGAACGTCGTATTCCGCCATGGCTGCAGCCAACGCTTGCTGGCTCATTGCTTCGTCGCTCTCATTCAGCGTGACGTCGAACAGCGCGCCTAGCTGGCCCTCGACTTCGGCGGGCCAGCGGCGCGTGACCAGGACCTTCAGTTTTGCCAATTCGCTCAATCCTGCTTCAAGATGTGCTTGGTTTCTGCCTGCGTGGATGCCGGCCCGGTGTTGCGCTTGAATATGCCGCCCTGGCCTGCCTGCCGGTTGAACGGATCGGGATCGCCCTCTCGCTGCTCAAGTCCGAAGATCGGGAACAGGCCGGGATGGTTGCCGAGGCCGCCAAACAGGGCGCATACCCGCTCGACCCAGCCGCGCAGCGGATCGTCGCTGGCCAGCGCTGGTGTTCCCGCTACGGAGGCGAGCCAGAGGAAGCCGCCCATGATGCGATAGTCGGCATAGTTCGGTTCACTGCCGCCAAGGAATGCGTGCTCGCGCAATGTCATGCGCAGCGGTTCGAGCGCGGCCGAGATTGCAGGCAGGCGATCCTCACGCCCGGCTTGCATGTCCTCCAGCTTCTTGCCCAGCATGACCTCGCGCGTGCTGGTGACATATTCCTTGTCATGTTCGAAGCAGACGTTGCGATAATCGGCGCAGAAGCAGCGCATCCACGGGCCGACCGCAGTTGCCCAGAACCATGCGTCCAGCGCCTTGGTCAGCGCGGCGGTGCTTTCATGCGGGATCAGCATCGGCCGATCGGGATAGGTCTGGTCGAGATATTCGACGATGCCCCAGCTATCGAGCACCCATTTGCCGTCATCGACGATGGCCGGGAGGCGTTCGGTCTTGCCTCCAGTGCGCTCCATGATGCCGGTGAAACCACCTTCCACGATATCGAGATCGAATCCCTTGTGCGCCACAGCCAATTTGGTCGCCCAGACAAAGGGGCTGATCGTGGCCCCCGTGGAGACCTGAAGGTCATAAAGGGTGATCTTGTTGTCCTTGGCCATGGCTGGTTCTTTCTATTTTGCGATTGAAGGGCTTGCTATTGGTTGATGCCGCAAAAGGAAAGTGGAAGACATTGCGCCATGTCAGAAATTGCATCCGTCAGCCTCGAAAAATCGCTTTGCGAATTTGCCGATGACCTGGGTCGGTCGTTCGAGGAATTCGGTTTTGCCGTGGTGTGTGACCACGGCATTGACCAGAAACTGATCGACCGGGCCGATGCCGCAGCGCGTGCATTCTTTGCACTGCCGGAGGAGGCGAAGCGGCAATATCACCGCGCCGGGCTGGGCGGTGCGCGGGGCTATACTCCGTTTGGCGTCGAGACCGCCAAGGGTGCGAATGTGCATGACCTCAAGGAATTCTGGCATGTAGGGCGCGACCTGCCGGAAGGGCATCGGTATACGAAGGTCATGCGGCCCAATATCTGGCCTGATGAACCGGCCGATTTCCGTCCCACCATGCAGGACCTGTTCCTCGCCTTCGAATGGACGGGAAAGCGCATTCTTTCCGCCATCGCGCTCTATCTGGGAGAAGGGGAGGACTTCTTCGAGGACAGCGTGCGGGACGGAAACTCCGTCATGCGCCTGCTGCACTATCCGCCAGCAATAGAAGAGCCGGAAGAAGGCGCGATCCGTGCCGCAGCGCATGAAGATATCAATACCATCACATTGCTGCTGGGAGCAGAAGAGGCGGGGCTGCAACTGCTGGCCAGGGACGGGAACTGGCTGTCCGTTTCACCACCACCGGGTGCGCTGGCGGTGAATATCGGCGACATGCTGCAACGCTATACCGCAGGTCGCTTGCGCTCTACGACCCACCGCGTGGTCAATCCCGTGGGCGAGGCGGCAAAACGCGCGCGCTATTCGATGCCTTTCTTCCTGCACTTCCGCCCCGATTTCCTGATCGATCCGATCTATGAGGGCGGTGAAGCTCCTATCACCGCGCAGGATTACCTGATGGAGAGGCTGCGCGAGATCAGGCTAGCCTAATTTCGCCTCTTCCAGCTTCACGAGGTGCCATAGCGTCTGGGTGACTGGTGCGGTCAGCCCCTTCGCATGCGCTGCCTCGACGATCGCGCCATTGATCGCATCGACTTCGGTGCGTCTTCCCGCTTTCACGTCCTGCAGCATGCTGGCCTCATGATCGGCATGGTCGGTCATGCTGACTTCGGTCAGATCGTGGATCGGCTTGGGATCGATCATGGCGCCATTGGCATGGGCGGCCGCCACGCCTTCTTCCACCACCGCGCGAATGGTGGCGCGCGCCTCCTTGCTTGCGCCCAGGAATCCGGGTGTGCGCAGGGTAAGCGCGCACATCGGGTTCATCGCGGCATTGAAGATGGCCTTGGACCAGATCGCCGCGTGGATCTTCGGGTCGAGCTGTGCAGGCAGGCCGCCCTTGGTCAGCGCATCGGCAACCTTCTGCGCCATGGTCGGATCGCCGCCGAATGCGGGGTAGAGCTTGGAATAACCCTCGCCATGGCTGCGCACCTTGCCCGGGCCTTCAAGGTCCGACGGCAGCATGCTCGCGCCCACCATCACGCGCTCATCACTGACCACTCCCGCCAGCTTGGCATCATTGCCAAGGCCATTCTGCAGGCTGAGCAAATGGGTGTTGTCCCCGATGGTGTGGCGGATGCCTTCCAAGGCGCCCACGGTATGGAAGGTCTTGGTGAAGACCACCACCAGGTCGAATGGGCCTTCCGCGTCGGCGGGAAGGCGGGCGGGGATGGGCAGGTGCTCCACGCCCGCGCGCGTATCGAGTTCGAGGCCATTGGCGTTGATCGCATCGACATGCGCCCAGTTGACATCAATCAGCGTGACATCGCATCCGGCCCGGTGAAACGCTGCGCCGAACAGGCAACCCATGGCGCCCGATCCCAGAATGCCGACTTTCATGTTTCCACTCCCAGGAACGCCGGTCCCAATAGCGCCAGCAGTCGTACGTCGATCGCCATTCCGGCTTTTCGGCAAGATGCGACATGCCGCGGCAGATCGGCCAGCGCCACGCGGTGCACGATGATATCCTCGCCCTCGGTACCGCCACCATTGCCCACTTTCGTGAGATTGGTCGCCTTGAGCAGGGTAAAGCTCTCGCTGGTCATGCCAGGGGAGGAGAGGAACGTTCCGCAATCCTGCCATTCGGTTGCGGCATAGCCGGTTTCCTCCACCAGTTCGCGCTTGGCAGCGGCAAGCGTGTCTTCGTCTTCAGAGCCTGCCTCGTCTCCGATCAGTCCGGCAGGAAGTTCGAGCACGCGCCCGCCATGCGGCACACGGTATTGCTCGACGAGGATGATGTGATTGCCATCGATCGGCAGGATCACGGCCGCCCTGACACCTCGAGTGCGACTGACGTATTCCCACCGGCCGCGCCGCTTGGCAGCGATCCATTTGCCGGACCACATCACCTCTTCGGGCAGGTCTGCATCTTTGACTGACATGCCAGCCGGTTATCGGAGGCTTAGAGTTCGATCAAGCGATCCGGCAATTCGTTCACATCCTCGGCGCCGCGCGGGAAGTGCTCGGACAGGACCTTGCCCACATCGCGCACGCCTGCCGCAATGCCTTCAGCCGTGCAGCCCTTGCCGATTTCGGCGAGCATATCGGCCATGGCCTCACCCCAAACCTCTGCAGGCACCTTCTCCGCAATCGGCGCGTCGGCGACGATTTCCGCGCGGTGTTCCTGCATGGAGAGGTAGATCAACACGCCTGTCCGGCCGTGCGTGCGCTTTTCGGCCCCAACCTTGAAATGTCGCATCGCCCGCTCGCGAACGCGCTGTGATTTGACCGGAGAGGGAACCAGCAAAAATCGGACCGGGTCCCATTGTTGCACCAGCCAGACCAGCACGAAGGTGCCGAGGCCGAGGGCGATGGTCATTGTGGCGGTTTCGCCCGTGGTCCATTCATGCATCCAGCCGCCGACCAGCCAGTCCCAGACATCCATGAAGGGCTGAGGAACGAAGGCAAAAACGCTCATGGCTGTAAAGCTCAGTGTCGCTGCCCAGACCAGCGCGACATCGGAATAGCCATCGGACCGATCGGCCAGGACGGTCACGATCTCGCCGCTGGTGGTCAGTTCCGCTTCGCCAACGGCCTGGGTGACGACCTTGTGCTGTGCTTCGTCGAGTATCGGCATGATTACCATCCTCCCGAGGCGCCACCGCCTCCGAACGATCCACCTCCGCCGCCGAAGCCTCCGCCGCCGCCTCCGCCGAAGCCGCCTCCGCCACCCCAGCCGCCACGATGATTTCCGCCAGACATGCCACGGGCGATGGCCTTGCCGGCCTCCCACAGGATGATGTCGCCCACAACACCGCCCATTCCGCTACGATAGCGACGGCGGCGTCCACCGCGACCGAGGGCGGGCAGGACGAAGAAGAAGACAATAAATCCAATCCAGAACAGTGCGCCGATGGGGAAGCCGCCGTCGCGCTCCCGGCTCTGGCTTGCCTGCTGGGCAATTGCCTGCGCTTCTTCCGGTGGCAGCTCGATCTGCCGCATGACCTGGTCGGCACCCCAGGCGATGCCACCGGAGAAGTCACCATTGCGGAAAAAGGGTTTCATCCCTTCGATATATTCGAAGGCGAGCCCGTCGGGGATGATAGCCTCCAGCCCATAGCCGACCTCGATGCGCATCTTCTTCTCGTTGGGAGCGACGATCAGCATGATGCCGTCGTTGTTCTCTGCATCGCCCAGGCCCCAAAAACGGCCCAGCTGGTAGCCAAAATCTGCAATGTCATAGCCCTGCAGGCTGTCCAGCGTCACAACAACGAACTGGCGCTGGTTGGCCTCTTCGAAAGCATCGAGCCGCGCGGTCAGTTGCGCTTCTGTGGCATCATCGATGATATTGGCCTGGTCGACCACCGGCGCTGTGCCGCGCTCGGGAAAGCTGGGCTGGGCATGGGCGAGAGCCGAAAAGGCGAGCGCCCACGCTGCCAGCAAGATGGCGAGGAGGTTCCGAAGAGGCATGCTGCCGTCCGTGCGATGCGCGCCAATCACTCGCTACGCATGTCGAGTTCGGGGGCGACCTCGGCTCCTTCCGTCACGGCCTGATAGGGTTCCATCGGTTCCGCACCGTGGATGATGTTCGCGCCGATCGTGTCGGGGAAGGTGCGGATGGTGGTGTTATACTGGCGCACCGCTTCGTTATAGTCGCGGATCGAGACGCGGATGCGATTCTCGCTGCCTTCGAGCTGCGTCATGAAGCGGCCGAAGTTCTCCTGACTGCGCAGTTCGGGGTATTGCTCGACGCTCACCATCAGGCGGGCGAGGGCGGACGAAAACTGGCCCTGTGCCTGCTGGAAAGCCTGCATCTTGGCCGGATCGCCCAGATCGTCTGCGCTAAGCTGGATTTCAGGGCGGGTAGCCGAAGCGCGCGCCTCGATCACGCCTTGCAAGGTCTCACGTTCCTGCTCGGCGGAAGACATGACGATTTCCTGCAGGTTGGGGACCAGGTTCGCTCGTTCTTGGAAAGCGGCTTCGACATCGGCCCACTTGGCCTTTGCAGCTTCCTCTGCACGCGGCACGGAATTGATACCGCAGCTTGCCAGCGCAAGGCTCCCCACAGCGATGGTTGCAAGGCGGCCAAACTGCTTGATCATGTCGAAAATCCTCCAAAAGACCCGGAAAATCCTGAGTGTATTGCTCATATAGCACGCCTGCGTGAAATGACAAGGAGATGCGGAGTCTTGTCTGATGCATTTACGGCTGGCACAAAGTCGTCTGCCAAGAGAGACGGGAGTGCGCAATGCTGAACGAATTCAAGGAATTCATTGCCAAGGGCAATGTCATGCAACTGGCTGTTGCCGTGATCATCGGTGGGGCCTTTGCGACAATTGTCGGTTCGATGACCAACGATCTGATCATGCCGATTGTGGGTGCCATCTTTGGCGATGTGGATTTCTCCGACACCTATATCGTGCTCAGCGGGGATGTGGCGGCGGGCACTTCGCTCGAAGCTGCGCGGGAAGCGGGAGCCAATGTACTGGCCGTGGGCAATTTCATCTCCACCGTGATCAACTTCCTGATCCTGGCCTTCATCATCTTCCTGCTGGTGCGCTATACCAACAAGGCGATGGCGCAGTTGGAGAAGGCGGAGGAGGCAGCACCCGAAGAGCCCGCAGGTCCGAGCGAGATCGACCTGCTGACCGAGATCCGGGACGCGTTGAAGAAGTAGCAATCATACCCCTCCCGCCTGCGGGAGGGGCAGCGAGACTTGGTCTTGCTCAGCAAGGCTTAGTCGCAGCGGGGTGGGCCCTTGCGGGCCCATACCCACCCCCAACCCCTCCCGTGAACGGGAGGGGAGGTGAGCCGCTCACTTCACATTCATCAATTGAACGCTATATGGGACCTGCCGGTTTCGTCCGGCTATGGCGATAAATTGCGGTGTGCAATAGGCACAGCGGACCCGGGGGCAGTACCCGGCGGCTCCACCACAAAGCGTTGAGAAATCAGCGTATTATGACGGGGCCGAACCAGGATCGACGTGTGTTGAAAAGCACTGTTTTCGCCCGGGCTGAGTATCCCGCAAAACTGTTCAAAACACACAAGTGCCAACGATAACGAAGCACTCGCAATCGCTGCGTAATCTGACGTCCTAACGGACTGATCTTACAAGGCTAAAGCGCGGTTGGACCCACCGGGCAACAGAAGTGGATTCCGGGGCTCCGGGGAGTAGCTAGCAACAGAAACTCCCCACCTCATCCATCAGGAATATTTGAGTTTTAGGCCTGTTCGGCCTCAGCCTCTTTCGCCGCCTTTTCATATTTCAGGCAGTCGAGGATCTTGGCGCCGGCCAGGAATACGGCACCGGTGGTGGCGAGGAACAGCGCCCAGCCCCAGCCGCCAGGGTATTGTACGAGGTAATCCGCGCCGCGGGTGGTCGCGCCCAGAGCCAGGGCATAGATGATCACAAAGGCTTCGAGCCTCGTCTTGATCACAAACAGCCTGGACAGTTTCCGCAGCATGTCTTTCCCGTTTCCGGCCCGTAGCGGGCGTTAACCTTTTCCCCGGCATTACCAGCGCAATGCGGCAGTCTACCGATATTTCGAGAGTTAACGGGTGAGGGCATGCAAGGCAATGCTGTTAAGGTTTATGTCCCGCGGCGGGTCAGGACAGTTCGTAAAGGCCTAACTCTTCGAGAAGCGCCATGCGCGCGGTGCGGACAGTCATTGCCAGGGTTGCATCGCCAATCTCGGCAGAATCAATCTGCTCGGGCCAGTATTGCGCGATCACTCGTTCCATGGCCGCGGCCTTGCTGGAATCGAGCAGGAATCGCGGGTCGATATTGGCAGGGTCTGCCACCACGCGCAGGCGCAGGCAGGCGGGGCCGCCGCCATTGGCCATGCTCTGGCGCACGTCGACCACCTTCACACGGCGGATCGGACCATTGCCCGCGAGCATTTCCTGCAACCAGTTCCACACCGGCGTGCTCTCCTGGCATTCGGTAGGAACCACCAGCGTCATCTCGCCCGACGGCGGGGTGACCAGTTGCGCGTTGAACAGGTATGACTTGATCGCTTCGCCAAGCGGGACCGATGCCTCGGGAACTTCCACCACCTGCGCCGCGGGGCACTTCGCACGAATCGCATCATAGGTGGCTGCCGGATCGGCAAAGGCCAGCTCATGGGTGAAGAGCACGCTTTCATTGGCAACCGCGACCACGTCATTGTGGAAGGCACCGGCGGCAATCGCCTCTGGATTCTGCTCGACAAAGAGCACGCGATCGGGATCGAGCCGGTGCTTGCGCGCGACAATGCGGCTGGCCTGTTCATGCTGGCGGGCAGGAAAACGCCCTCCGCTGCGGCCATAGACAAAGACTTCGATTGCCGGTTCTCCATGGGCGGAAGTCAAACGCATGTGGTTTGCCGCGCCTTCGTCACCGAAGGTGGGCGGCACCGGCCCATGCACCGCGAAATGGGCATTGTCGGCAAAGGCGAGCTGCAATTGCCGCAAGGTATCAGGCCATTCCTGGCTGCGGTGCTGCATGGAGACGAGATTGGCGATGGTAAGGTGGCATCTGCCGTCTGCTGTATCCGGAGCAGGGGAGACGGTTGCCGCATTGGCCGTCCACATGGAAGAAGCTGACCATGCGCCCGCGATCAGCACCGGATCGGTATCATCGTCTGCCGCCAATTCCTCCAGCCAACCGGTGTTGGGGCGGGGCAGGGGCACGAAGAAGCCCTGCGCCAGTCCTGCCTCCATGTTCCCGCGCATCTTGGCGATGCCCTGCAATGCGGCGGCTTTCGGATAAGACGAGGCCCCCGCGTTGCGCGTGGCGGCGAGGTTTCCCAAACTCAAGCCGGCGTAATTGTGGCTGGGCCCGACGATACCGTCGAAATTGATCTCTGTGAGGCTCAACGAGCGATGCTCCACACCTTGTCGCCTTCGCCAACGCCGAGCAGGTTCGCCGCCTGGCTGTCAATCGCAATGCCATCCTCGCTGAGTTCGCGGGCGCCATAGCAGCAACGGAAGTTCTTCAGCCTCCCCGCAGCGATCAGCGCCTTCTCGCCCTTTTCGAGCGCGGTATCGATAACCGCGACATGCGCGGCATTCCTGATGCTGGCGACATTGTCCGTACGCGCCAGCATGGTGGGACCGCCATCGAAGATGTCGATGTATCCGTCGTAGGAGAAATTCTCGTTTTCCAGCATGCGCATGGCCGCGCGTCCGCTGGGGTGGGGCAGGCCGATGGCACTGCGCGCCTCTTCATTGAGCAGCGCGGTGTAGACCGGGTGCTTGGGCATCAGATCGGCGATGAACTGGTTGCCGCGAACCGCATTGAATTCATCTGCCTGCTGGAAGTTCATGCCGAAGAACTTGCCGCCGATGGCATCCCAGAAAGGAGACCCGCCGCGATCGTCGATAATGCCGCGCAGTTCGGCCAGCACCCGGTCGCCAAAGCGCTCGCGATGCGCGGCGATGAACAGGTATCGGCTGCGCGCCAGCAACAGGCCAAGCCCGCCTGCACGCTCGCTGGGGTGGAGGAACAATCCGCCGACCTCGCTGCAGCCACCCAGATCATTGGTGAGCACGAGCATTTCCGCTGTCACCGTGCGTTCCAGTTCTGTGGAATGCTGGGTCAGCGTGGTGAGGCGATAGGAATAGAACGGCAAGTTTTGGCCTACCTGCGTGAACAGCTGGCTTGTGCCGCGCACTTCGCCTGTCTCGGTGTTTTCGAGCACCATGACGAAGAGTTCGTCCGACAGGTCCGGATCCGCTTCATCGCGGACAAACGCGGCCTCGGCACGTACCAGCTTGGTGGTGAGCGAATTGCGGTCTGGCGGCAGATTGGTGAAACCGCCACCCGTCAATTTGGCCATTTCGTAAAGCGGCTGAAGGTCTGCCTGCGTGGCAGCGCGAACGACGAAGTTCATTGCAAGCCTCCTGTCGCCAGCCGGTGCAGAACCACGGCACTGAGCGCCGCCCTTTCGCCGAGTGATGGAACGATCATGAATTCCTCCGGCGAATGGATGGCCCCGCCGCGCACGCCCATCGTATCGACAACCGGGATACCGCAGGCGGCGATATTGTTGCCATCGCATACACCGCCCGTGGCCTGCCAGGAAATAAGCTGGTCCAAGGCTGCGCCCGCATCACGCACAAGATCGAAAAGTCTCTGCGCCTTTTCGCCAACCGGCTTGGGAGGCCGGGTGATGCCGCCGTGGCAGTGCGTCAGGACTCCGTGATGCTTCTCGATAAACTGCAGCAAATCATTGAAGTCGGACTGGAAAGCTTCTGCACCATCCTTGGTCTTCGGGCGGATATTGAACCGCAGGACGGCATGATCTGGCACGACATTATTGGCCGCCCCGCCATCGATCTTTGCCGGATTGATCGGCAGGTCGTGATGCTGCATCTGCTTCAGCCGCACCGCGCAATCGGCGGCGGCGACAAGCGCGTTGCGGCCATCTTGGGGATTGCGACCGGCATGGGCCGAACGACCGGTGAAGCTGACCGAATAATTGCCGCTTCCTCCTCGGGCATGGGCAAGCGTACCGTCGGGCAGGGCGGAAGGCTCGTAGGTGAGCGCGGCATATTTGCCCCGGGCCAATTCCGCGATCAGCGCGGCGGAGGAAAGCGAACCTGTCTCCTCATCCGAATTGATCATGACATCATAGCCGCATTGCACCGCGTTGGGTGATCGCTCGAATGCCAGCAGTGCCTCAAGGATTACCGACAGCCCGCCTTTCATATCCGCCGTGCCGGGGCCGTTCACAGTATTGTCGTCGAGCCAGCGGACGTCCTGGAAGGGGTGGTCTGCCGCAAAGACCGTATCCATGTGCCCGGTCAGGAGGAATCGGCGTTCGGCATCCGGTCGCACGCGGACAAGCAGATGCTGGCCATGCGGCTTTTCATATTGTGATCCGTCCACGGCAATCGCTACGACCGGTGTGGGATCGACCAGTTCCACTTCGCCCGGAAGGATCGCGAAAGCATCAGCCAGTTCGGCGGCTTGCCTATCCAGGCCGGCGATATTGCCGGTGCCACTGTTGATCTTCGCCCAGCGGAAGCAACGGTCCAGCATCTCTGCCTGGTCGATGCCTTCAGTCAATGAGCGCTCTTGTGGCGAAAGTTGTTTCATATGCAACCGGGTCTAGCGCAGTCTTCGACCTTGTCAAATGTTGTGGCCGGTGGGTGGGTGCCTTCAGGCCTGCAGCGCGCGCGCAAGGGCAATGAAATCTTCGACTGACAAGGTCTCTGCACGCCGTGTCGGATCGATGCCGATCTGCTCCAGCGCTTCCACCGCGCCGTGAATGGATTTGAGGCTCTGGCGCAGCATCTTGCGCCGCTGGCCAAAGGCTGCTTCGGTCAACTTGCCGAGGCGTGTGGCGGAAACATTCTCCGGCGCTGTCCCGGGCGTCACATGCACAATGGCGCTCATCACCTTGGGTGGCGGCGTAAAAGCGCTACGGTGGACCTTCATGGCAAGCTTTGCACTTGAACGCCATTGGGCCAGCACCGCGAGCCTGCCATATGCCGAACTGTCGGGCCTGGCGACGATCCTTTGCGCGACTTCCAGCTGGAACATGAGCGTCAGCGAAGTCCATTGCGGGGGCCACTTCTCCCCGTCCAGCCATCGCGTAAAGAGCGCGGTGCCGACATTGTACGGCAGGTTGGCGACCACGGCGAAGGGCTCGCCCATCAAATCGCCATGGTCGATCTTCAGCGCATCGCCCTCGACAACGCGCAACTGCCCGGGGAAGGCCTCCGCCAGTTCACCCAGCGCGGGCAGACAACGCCTGTCCATCTCGATAGCGGTCACCCGTGCACCGGCGCGCAAAAGGGCGCGGGTCAGGCCGCCAGGGCCTGGGCCGATCTCCAGCACTGCCTTGCCCTGCAAATCACCGGGAATGGCGGCAATGCGGTCCAGCAATTGCTCGTCAAAGAGAAAGTTTTGCCCCAGCGCCTTGGACGCGCTCAGGCCATGCGCGGCAATAACTTCACGCAGCGGAGGAAGGCTCACGGATTCGTTGCCCGGTTGGCTGCCGCTTCTGCAGCAAGGCGGATTGCTGCGACCAGAGAATCGGGCCGAGCCAGTCCTTGTCCCGCGATGTCGAACGCCGTGCCATGATCAGGTGAAGTGCGCACGATCGGCAGGCCCAGCGTCATGTTTACGCCATTGTCGAAGTCGAGCGTCTTGAGCGGGACGAGTGCCTGGTCATGGTACATGGCTACTGCCACATCGTAAGTTCCACGCTTGTGCGGCGCAAAGAGCGTATCGGCAGGGTGCGGGCCAGTGGCATCTATGCCCTCTGCCACAAGCGCAGCGATGGCGGGGGCGATGACATCGCGTTCCTCCACTCCCATGCGCCCCTTTTCGCCTGCATGCGGATTGAGCCCCGCGATGGCGAGCCGCGGTGACGCAAGGCCAAAGTCACGCGCCATGGACCGGGCGATCACGCGGCAGCGGCGCAGGATCAGCTCCTTTGTGATAAGCGATGAGACTTCGGAAATAGCCACATGGACTGTCAGCGGTACGGTCTTGAGGCTCGGTCCTGCGAGCATCATCACGGCATCTTCTTCCTCGACGCCACAGGCGTGGGCGAGGAATTCGGTCTGGCCGGGCCAGGTGAAACCGATGGCGGCAAGTTCGGACTTGGAAACGGGGGCGGTCACCACGCCGCTTGCCGCGCGCGAGAGTGCGAGCGAAGTCGCCGTTTCGAGCGAGCGCAAGGCCAGAGCGGCACCTTCGGGTGAGGGTCTTCCAGGCGCAAACTTCGCGTCGCCAACATGCGCGAGGACGGGCAAGGCCGTGGCAAATACCGTCACCGCCTCCTGCGGGTGGGTGACTTCCGCAACGGGCAGTTCGATGCCCCGGTTGGCGGCTGCCGCTCGCAACACTTGCGCGCCGCCTGCGACAACGAATGGCTGCAGGCCCAACTCTTCGCGCGCGGCCCAGGTCGCGGCGATCAGTTCGGGACCGACCCCCGCCGGATCGCCCAGTGAAATGGCGAGCGGGGCCGCCACGCGATCAGTCGTATTCGATCACGGCATCGCGCCGCAGGTCACGCAGATAGCTTTGGGCACGACGGTTGATGCGCTCGTCTTCCAGCGTGTTCATCAGTTCGTCGAAATCGGGGCCGCGTTGCTGTTGCGGATCGTCCCGTCCGCACAGCATCAGCACGCGTACACCTTCGGCGGCGTCACCGAAGGGCGGAGTGCTTTGGCCCACATTCAGATCCAGCAGGATCGATTGCAGGGGGTCGGGAAGCGCCCTTGCGGCGATCTGGTCATTGTCGACGACCTCGGCGCCGATGGCCTCTGCCTTGATATTGGCATCGCCGCAGCCATTCATGTCAGCCACGGCGTTGGCGAACACCTGCGCCTGGGCTTCCACTTCCTCGTCACTCAATCCCGGCGCGAATTCCAGCGATATCTGCTTGAGGCTGAGGATGGCGTCGCGCGGATCGGCCATACCGATCTGGCGCCGATCGATCAGCAGCATCAGCGAGAAACCACCGGATATTTCGATCGGGCCGACCAGCTGGCCGGGAACCATGTCGCGTGCAGCGGCTTCCAGCGCGTCGTTTTGCAATTGCTCGAGCTGAATCCAGCCAAGGTCGCCGCCAACCGCGCGGCTCGAAGCTTCCGAGAACTGGCGCGCATAGGCAACGAAAGAGCCGCCCTGCCGCAATTGCTCGATGATTTGCTGCGCCGTCTGCAGGACCTGCTGGCGGTTGTTGGCATTGGCGGAAAGGTAGATTTCGCCGATCCGGTACTCATTCTGTCCGCGCGTGGCCTGAAGACGATCGAACAGTTCGTTCACCTCCTCTGCAGAGACGTTCACGAAGGGCGCGATGTTGCGGCGGAGCAGCTTGTCGAACGCCAGTTCACCTTGAATCTGGCGCTTCAGTGTCCGTCCGGAGGCGCCTACGGAGCGCAAATATTCGTCCATCTCTTCCGGAGACTGTCCAAAACGCTCTCGGGCGAAGCGTTCATAGGCCTCGTCAACCTCTTCGGCCGTGACTTCCATGTCGAGCGCGGCCGCTTCCTGTACCTGCAAGGTCTCGTCAATCAGGTTGCGCAAGACCTGCAAACGCATCTGGTCCAGTTCCTCACCGGCAATCGGGACGTCATTGGCAGCGACAATCAGCGCAACGCGATGGTCGACATCCGTTCCGGTGATGATGTTGCCGTTCACCCGCGCAGTAGCCCGACGCATGTTCGGGTTGGCCTCACCCAGGATCCTGATGTCATCCGGGATATCGAAGCCGTCGTCCTGCGCCTGCAGGGCCGTTCCGCCTACAGCAGCAAGGGCGACCGAAGCGGTCAAGAAGCGTAGTGTTTTCGCGAACCTGGTCACGTTGGTCTCATTCCTGTTTATGGCGCGAGAATGCGCCCATTTTTCGGCCTCGACATGGCTAAACCAGGCTTAACCGAAGCTGAGCCGGCATCCGATAGCCCGTTTGTGCCTGCCTGCCAATGCGGGTGTCTCAATCAATCGGGGAGGGTGCCAATCGGTGTCAGTTAAAGCCGATATTGCGCAGGGCGAAGTAGAAACGGAAGGAATCGCCGCGCTTGGCATCGGCCAGCGCGATATAGTCGCGGCGCCAGGTAAAGCCCATTTCGAGGCAATCGTCGGCGTAGGCGATACCCAGGCGGGTGCGCAGCGGCTCGAATCCGTCGGCAATCAATGTCGGGTCCTCTGCGCGGTTGGTCAGGTTTACCACGGCGGAACCGAAGATTGACCAGTAGCGGGCAAATGCAACGCGCGTCGCTACGCGCATTTCTTCGCGATCCTGCAAATCCTCAATGTCGAAGTCGATATCGCGGTTGAGGCGAAGATACCCCAGCTCAACGTATGTCCGGTCATTGCCGATCGCCGCATCCACCTCGTTACGGCGGATGGAGAGACTATCCTTGTCCAGCCGGAAGCGGTGAGTGAACTTCAGGAAATCACGATAGCGCACAATGGTACGGCCCACGAAGTCGGACCATTGCTGATCCAAGCCCGTACCGTCCGGGAACAGCAAGGGCTTGTCTGTCAGACGATAGGATTGACCGATCGTCGCCTCTAGTCGCCAGCCGGGGAAGCTTGCCTGCCAGTCCGCGCCGTAAGTCAGCCGAACGCCGTCTTCCACCCGGTCGTAACCGGGAAAGCGATTGAGCGCGAAGAGGTTGGAGTCTTCCAGATCGATCGCGCGGGCATCTTCATTGGGGATATCAAGGTTGCGAATATCGGGTGTTGCAACCAATTGCACACGCGGAGTGAGGATCTGCGATCCGCCGAGAAACTCTCCAATAAAGGGCCACTTCACATCGATAGCGCCGAGGACAACTCCTCGCGCCTGCCAACCGTTGTCACCCCGGTAACTGGGGGTTTGGGTCAGAACGTTCTGTCCCGAATGGTAAACGTCTCCGCGCGTCATCGCAGTCAGGGTGATTTCCTGTCCCCAGGGGCTGATACGGCGCATGTCCCACTGCGCCCGGGCAAAGGCGCGCTGCGTATCCTGTCCATTGGTTCGGGTGATGGCGAGCGTGTTGAACTGCATCTCCACTTTGCCGCCGACAACAGGGTCTTCGATCCTGCGGCGGTAATCGACTAGCGGCAGGGCGATCGGTACCTGCCCCTGGTCCTGCTGCACAAGCAACGCCTGTGTCGCCCAGCCGGAGATCGAGAGATAGCTGTTCTGGTCAATGCGCTGGGCATTGATGGTGGAACGAATGCGGTCTTCTCGACTGATGTCGTAACGGCGCAGGAAGGTGCGGTCGCTCGCCACGCGTAGCGAAGCTGCCAGGGTCCACTCGGGATCAAGCTGCCAGCGACCACTGGTAAAGATGTAGCCACGTATGGCCTCTTCACTTGTAGGAACTGTGGAGTTCAGCGGGATTCGCGTGGAATAGGTGCCATAACCCGAAACCTGGAAAGCGCCGCTCTCATTCAATTGACGATATTGTGCCGATGCCATCGGTGCAGCGCCACCATAAAGGTAGCCGGTCAGTGTCAGGTCCTTGTTGTCGGCGATACGCCAGTAATAGGAATCGGTCAGCTCGAATCCGTTCGAAGCGGTCAGGCCGATATCGGGGATGAAGATACCGCTGGTCGCGCTGCCATCGGCCCGAATAACAAGGCCGGGCAACGGCAGGATGCGGGCACCGAACAGCTCAAGATAGGCACCCTGAAAGCGGATATTGTCGCTCTCGGCATCATAAATGACACGCTCGGCCGTAACGCGCCAGCTCGGCGTCTTGGGACAGCCATCGGCGTCGATCACCGCGCATGACGAATAGACAGCGCGATCAAGGATGATGTCGCCATTGTCGTCCCGCTCGGCCAGTTCTGCAGCCATGCGACCGCCTTGCCGGAAGGCAAGCAACAGGTTGGTCATGACGCCAGCCCTGAGTTCATCGGTCAGCGTGAGGCGTTCGGTGAACAGCTGGTTCCCGTCTTCATCGATATAGCGGACATTGCCTTCCGCCACGATCTCCCCTGTCATGCGGTTCCAGCTGACGCTGTTGGCGCGCACGGATTGGTCGCCCGAGCGCGCAACAACATTGCCGCTGGCGGAGACAATGTCCTCTTCCGTGTCATAGGCGATGCTATCGGCTTCGAAGGCGATTTCCTGCCGGCTCTGCGACGTTTCCCCCGCATCCTGTTCGGCTTCCGGCAAGTCCTGCGCGGTGGCGCCGCCGGGCGCGCAGAGCATTGCAGTCGCCAAAAGCGATCCGGCGACCGCATAGCTCAAGCGGTGCGAGCATGCTTGCAATGATGACGCAAAGTCCGGGAGCATTACTTGCCTATCGCACCGGCGAGCCTTAACTGCAACGGCAGCATTCGCGGGTGGTGACACATCTTGTCCCGTCCGCAAGACAGTTCGTCGGAGAGAACATGAAAATCAGTTTCGCCAAGACCGCAGACCGCTTTCCGCGCCTGCTCGCCCGGATAGTTGAACAGGACAAGATGCCTGCAGATCTTCCCGTCACCGTGATTCAGGGGGCAGAGGCCTCTCGATTTACCGGAAAGACAGGTCAGGTCTTCGAGACCTTCCTGGATGACAAGGGAGCCGTGGTGCGTCTGGCGCTTGCAGGCGTAGGCGCAACCAATGGCGATACGCGATTGGCAAACCTGGAGCGGACAGGCGCGGCGCTGGCGGCAAAGTACCTGACTTCGGGCGAGAGCGTGCTGGTGCTCGATCTGGGCAAGAGCGGTCTCAATGCGCGCGAGGTGGCAGCGGTGCTGACAGGTATTCGCCTGCGCAGCTGGCGCTGGGATGCCTATCGCACGAAGCTGAAGGAAGAACAGAAGCGCAGCCTGGAAGATGTGATCGTGATTCACGCACCCGAGGGGGCAGAGGTCGCCTGGGACGTGGAAGAGGCCGTGTGCAAGGGCGTGGAATTTGCACGCGAGCTGGTCTCCGAACCCGCCAATGTCATCTATCCACAAAGCTTCGTCGAACGCTGCCGCGAGCGTCTGGAGGGCACCGGCACCGAAATCGAGGTTCTCGACGAGGACGAGATGCGCGAGCTGGGCATGGGCGCACTGCTGGGCGTCAGCCAGGGCTCGGAGCGCGAAGGCAAGTTGCTGGTCATGAAATGGATGGGTGGCAAGTCGAAAGACAAGCCGACCGTCTTCGTCGGCAAGGGCGTTACCTTCGATACGGGCGGCATCTCGATCAAGCCCGCGGCGGGCATGGAAGACATGAAGTGGGATATGGGCGGCGCCGGTGCCGTGGCCGGGGCTATGCTCGCGCTGGCAGGGCGCAAAGCCAAGGCCAATGTCATCGGTGTGTGCGGGTTGGTGGAGAACATGCCTGACGGCAAGGCGCAGCGCCCGGGCGATGTCGTCACCACCATGTCCGGCCAGACGGTGGAAGTGATCAATACCGATGCCGAAGGGCGGCTGGTGCTGTGCGACGCGCTCACCTGGGTACAGAAGGAATTCAAGCCCAATACCGTGGTGGATCTTGCCACGCTGACGGGCGCGATGATGATCGCGCTGGGCATGGAGCATGGCGGGTTGTTTTCGAACAGCGATGACCTTGCCGACAAGCTGCTCGCTGCGGGCAAGTCCAGCGGGGACAAGTTGTGGCGCTTCCCGCTCTCGCCTGCCTATGACAAGCTGATCGACAGCCAGATTGCCGACATGAAGAATGTCGGCCCGCGCTGGGGCGGATCGATCACCGCCGCGCAATACCTCCAGCGCTTTATCGATAATGGCGTCAACTGGGCGCATTGCGACATTGCCGGCATGGTCTGGGCAGACAAGCCCGGCGCCACCTGGGACAAGGGCGCGACGGGTTACGGCCCGCGCCTGATCGACACATTCGTGCGCGACAATTGCGAGAGCTAATGGCCTCAAGTAGCGAAGCGGTAGGCCGAAAAACATGAGAATTGGTTTCTACCTTACGGGCAGCCAGCAGGTCGAAGCCGTGCTGCCGCAAATTGCGCGCGCCGCGCTGGGGCAGGGGCAGCGCCTGCTGGTGGTCGCCGAAGATGCGCGTTTGCGTGAGGATCTGGACAAGTCCCTGTGGGAGGCATTTCCGCAGGAGTTCCTCGCTCACGGCCAAGCGGGCGGTGCGCACGATGCACGCCAGCCCATCCTGGTGAACGACGAATGCGATGCTGCCAATGGCGCGCAGATCGTGGCCCTGGCGGATGGGCAATGGCGCAAAGAGGCGACCGCCTTCGGGCGCGCCCTGTTGTTTTTCGACGATGAAAGTCGCGCCGCCGCGCGGGAAACCTGGCGGTTGTTCGATGCGAAAGAAGATGTCGAACGCGAGTTCTTCGAGTTCGAAGCTGGCAAATGGGTGAAGCGCGCCTAGGGAGGCGCGGGCAAGATTTGGGAGGACATGTGATGCGCAGAGTACTGAACGTGAGCGCGGCAGCACTGCTGCTGGCAAGCTGTGGCGGTCCCGATGCCGAAGGCGCGATTTCAACCGAGGACGGCGATGTAACCTATACCGCTGACGCCGATGGCGATGCGGTGAACATCGATATGACTGGTCCCAACGGAGAGACTGTGGCCGTGCGGGGAGGCGATGTCGCCAGCGCCGACTTGCCGGAAGGCTTCTCGGTCTATCCCGGTGCAACGGTGGTCACATCCACCAAGGTGGGCACCTCCGACGGCGGGGGAACCCTACTTGTCATGACAACAGATGCTTCCGCCGCAGAAGTGACCGGATTCTACCGCAGCCAGGCAGAGGCGGCCGGTGTCAGCATCAGCAACGAGATGACCGCCAACGGCATGCAGTTGATTGCGGGTGAAGGCGCTGGCGGGCTGGCCTTCAGCGTCAGCGCTTCGCCAGGTTCCGACGGCGTGACCACGGTACAGCTCACCATCGGACGCGGGCTCTAAGGACCTAGAAGCCTTTCCCTGTCGTTGCACATGCGAATCAAGCGCTCTTGCCCATCGGTGGCAGGGGCGCTAGGGGCGCGCGCGATAGGCCTCGCAAGTGGGCCGCAGGATCACGATACATCAATCTCGCGAAGGAACATCCCATGGCGGTTACCCGCACATTCTCGATCATCAAGCCCGACGCCACGCGTCGCAACCTGACCGGTGCGGTCACCAAAATGCTGGAAGAAGCCGGCCTCCGCGTCGTCGCTTCCAAGCGCATCCACATGAGCAAGGAACAGGCTGAAGGCTTCTATGCCGTGCACAAGGACCGCCCTTTCTTCGGCGAGCTGGTGGAATTCATGATGAGCGAGCCGGTTGTGGTGCAGGTACTGGAAGGCGAAGACGCCGTTACCCGCAACCGTGACATCATGGGCGCGACCAACCCGGCAGACGCTGCTGCAGGAACTATCCGCAAGGAACTCGCCCTGTCCATCGGCGAGAACACGGTCCACGGTTCGGACAGCGACGAGAATGCCGCGATCGAGATCGCCTTCTTCTTCAAGCCGGAAGAAATCGTCGGCTGATCCATCCGAATTTCGGAACAAATGACCCCGCCAGAGTTGTCCGGCGGGGTTTTTTGATGCACCGCAAGGAGGCAATGCCAGCACCGTCCTAGTCAGGAGCAACAAGGACCGAGAAAGGATCACGAATGTCCCATACCCCGCATGAACTCGCCGACGAATTCCCGCAGGATCACGACATCCTCCACAAGCTGAAGATGGAAGATGCACACTTCCAGAACCTGGCGGAGAAATATCACGAGGTGAATGGCGAGATTCACCGGATCGAGGTGGAAATCGAACCGACCTCGGATGAATATGCCGAAACGCTGAAGAAGAAGCGGCTTGCCCTGATCGACGAAATCGGGGCGATCATTTCAAAGGCCAAGGCGAACGCCTGACCATTTGCGCCAGGGAAGAAGGGGCTGTGCTTCCGGAGAGGATGCAGCCCCTATTCCTGTCTTGCCCGCCCGACATAATCGGCAAACATGCGCGGGTAGAGCTGGTATTCGGCAAGGATCACCCGCTTGCCCAGCGTTTCACCTGTATCATTGGGCAGGATGGCTACGGGCATCTGGCCCAGCAGCGGGCCTGCATCCAGTTCCGGCGTCACGATGTGGACCGAACAGCCGCCGAAAACCTCGCCTGCATCAATGGCGCGCTGGTGCGTGTCCAGCCCCTTGAACTTGGGCAGCAGTGAAGGGTGGGTGTTGACCATGCGGCCTTCCCAGCCATTGACGAAATCAGCGGTGAGAATGCGCATATAGCCGCACAAAGCGAGATATTCGGCACCCGCATCGCGCAGTGCCGTGTCCATGATCGCCTCATGCTCTTCGCGGCTCAATCCGCGATGGTCATGCGCGAATGTGGCAATGCCTTCGGCCTTGGCGATCTTCAGACCGGGCGCATCGGGAACATTGCTGGCCACCAGCACGATTTCATAGGGGCAATCGGGCAGCTTGGAATGGAACAACAGCGCCGACATGGTCGTGCCATTGCCCGAAAGGAGGCAGGCGACCCTGGCCTTCCTTTGGGCCTTCTCAGCCATTGTGCGTGGCTTCCCATGCCTCGCGTGCGGACCATGTGCCTGCGGAACCCCTCACGGTGCAGCCCTTTGCACCTTCGACAATTGCGCCGATCCGGAATACGGTTTCGCCAACTGCTTCGAGGTCCGCCGTCACTGTGTCTGCCTGATCTGGCGTGACCGCCAGCACCATGCCGATACCGGTATTGAAGGTGCGCGCCATCTCGCCCGGCTCTATATTGCCCTGCGCCTGCAGGAAGGCCATCAGCGGCGGCAGTTCCCATGCATCGGCATCGATTACGGCATGTGCGCCCTGGGGCAGTACGCGGGGCACATTCTCCAGCAGGCCGCCGCCGGTAATATGTGCCAGTGCGTCGATCTTCCCCGCCCTGATTACTGGCAACAGGCTCTTAACATAGATGCGCGTGGGTTCAGCCAGCGCATCCACCAGCAACTGGTCCTGGTCGAAGATCGCGGGGCTTTCCATCTTCCACATCTTGTCCTCGGCAAGCCGGCGGACCAGCGAATAGCCATTGGAGTGGACGCCCGAACTGGCGAGGCCCAGCAGAACATGGCCGGGTGCGACCTTTTCGCCTGTCAGCTGTTCGCCGCGCTCGACCGCGCCGACGCAGAAGCCGGCAAGATCATAGTCGCCGGGGCCGTACATGCCGGGCATCTCCGCCGTCTCGCCGCCAATCAATGCGCAACCGGCCATCTTGCAGCCCTCGGCAATGCCGGCGATCACGCGTTCAGCCACGCCATTGTCGAGCTTCCCGGTGGCAAAATAGTCGAGAAAGAAAAGCGGCTCTGCCCCCTGCACGATCAGGTCGTTCACGCACATGGCGACGAGATCGATGCCGATCCTGTCGTGCCGGTCATAATCGATCGCAATCTTGACCTTGGTGCCCACGCCATCATTGCCGGCGACCAGCAGCGGATCCTTGTATCCGGCGGCCTTGGGGTCGAAGAATCCGCCGAAACCGCCGATTTCGCCATCCGCGCCTGGACGGGCGGTGGCTTTTACAAGTGGTCCGATTGCCTTGACCAGGCGGTTGCCGGCATCGATCGAGACACCGGCTTGTTCGTATGTGTATGAGGGTGTGTTTGAAGACATGCCCCCAGCCTTTAGACTTTCCAGCTTGGATTTCCACTCGCCTTTCGGCAAAAGGGCCGCGATTTCCCCGATGCATAGCCTGATCATCCCCTCTTTCCTGCAATCGCACCGCCTGACCTTGCTGGCAGTGGCCGCCGTATTGCTGGTGGTGGCCGGTGGTGCGCTCTTTGCACAGGTCGGCGGTGAAAGGGGTATCGCGCCTGTTGCAATCACCACCGACATTGAAGTGCCCGGAATTGAAGTCGACGTTCACGCAAACAGCGGGGTCGAAGCGCGCGAACAGGCATGGCGCGAGGCGCAGCGGATTGCCTGGACCAGACTGGATGGTCCCGCCATTGCCGATTCGGTGCTCGATTCGCTTGTTGCCGCCATCGTGGTGGAAGAGGAACGGATCGGGCCGCGCCGCTATATCGCGCGGCTGGGAGTGATCTTTGACCGAAAACGCGCCGGCGGATTGCTGGGTGGTGAGGGCACGCAGGCCCGATCTTCACCCATCCTGATCCTGCCAACGCTTGTCAGCGGCGGCACGTCGACAATGTTCGAGGTGCGCAACCCCTGGCAACGCGCCTGGGCAGAGCACCAGTTCGGCACATCGCCGATCGATTATGTCCGTCCGGCGGGTGTCGGCGGAGAATCCCTGTTGCTCACTTACGGGCAAACCCGCCGAAGGAGCCGCGCCTGGTGGGGAGTGATTCTGGATGAATTCGGCGCGGCCGACATTCTGGTACCGGTTGCGCGCCTGGAATACCTGTGGCCGGGCGGACCTGTTGAGGGCCATTTCACGGCACGCCACGGACCCGACAACCGCTTCTTTGGCGAGTTTTCCATGCGCGCTGATAGCATAGACAAGCTGCCCGAAATGCTCGACCGGGCCGTGGCGCGATTCGATGAAATGTTCACGCAGGCCCTGGCGCAAGGAACCCTGCGCCCCGATCCTACGCTGACACTGGACAAGATCGAGGTGTCGCCGGAAATCCGCGCTCTGCTGGAAGAGGCGCTGAGGGCCGAAGATGCGGAGCGGGCCATTGCCGCGGGCGAAACCTTCGACCAGGCATTCTCCGACATTCCACCCGCGACCCAGCCGGTACAGGCGCCCGTTGCAACTGCTATAACCGTGCAGGCGGCAACGCCCGATCCGCGTAGCTTCGACGCTGCCTTGACCGGGATTCGTTCCCTCCCCGGCGTGCGCGGCCTTGCTGTCAGCAGCACGGCGATTGGCGGCACATCGGTGATTCGGGTGGACTATGTCGGCGATATCGCCCAGCTCGCGTCCGATTTGCGCAGTACGGGCTGGCAGGTCACCGAGGGAAATAACGCGCTTGCCATGACGCGCTGACAAGGCGCAGGAAGCCTTTCAAGCCATGTCCCAGATCGCATTGCCTCTGAAGGCCGGTAGCGGCGGTCCCCAGCGCATCGTTGTCGGTGCGGCCAATGCGCATGTTGCCGAAGCTTTGGCGCAACCCGAGCGCTGGCCTTTCCGAACGGCAGTGCTCACCGGACCGCCGCGCTCGGGCAAATCGCTGTTCGCGCGCTGGTTCCAGCAGTGCGGGAAGGGGGCAGTGCTCGACGATGCGCAGGCCTTGGCGGAGGACGAGGTGTTCCATCGCTGGAACCGCGCGCAGGAAAGCGGGGAAGCGCTGTTGATCGTGGCGGGAGAGCCGCCGTGGGAGATTGCCCTGCCCGATCTCAAATCACGTCTGGGCGCGGCCCTGCAACTCGAAATCGGAGCCCCGGACGATGAGATGGCGGGCGAACTGCTCCTTTCGCTGGCGCAGGAAAGCGCACTTGCCCTTGGTCCTGACGCGGCGGATTACCTGATTCCACGTATGAAACGTTCGTGGCAGGACATTGAAAAGCTGGTGGAAATGATTGACCGCTTGAGCCTGGAAAGAAAGTCCCCACCTACGCTTGGCATCTGGCGTTCCGCGCTGGAGGCAGTGCAGGGCCCGGAAGAGCCGCGCTTGCTTTGACAAAGTTTTGGTGAGAAACTGGCTTTTGCGATGTTGGAACGACTGATCAGCTATCTGGACTCGGTTCACGCGCGTGATCCGGCTCCACGTTCGAGGTGGGAGATCCTGCTCTATCCCGGTGTATGGGCGCTGGGATTTCACCGTGTGGCGCATTGGCTGTTCGAAACCGAGCTGTACTTCCTTGCCCGTTTCGTGAACCATTTGAGCCGCTGGCTGACGGCGATCGACATCCATCCCGGGGCGAAGATCGGCAAGAACTTCTTCATCGACCACGGCTTCACTGTGATCGGGGAAACGGCCGAGATCGGCGACAATGTCACCATCTACCAATGCGTCACGCTGGGGGGCACCAATCCAACCAGCGGCGTGGGCGGCAAGCGCCATCCAACCTTGTGCGATAATGTGATTATCGGTTCGGGAGCGCAGGTTATCGGCCCGATCACCGTTGGCGAGCGGGCGCGCGTCGGTGCCAACGCAGTGGTGACCGACGATGTGCCCGAGGGCGCGACGATGGTGGGCCTCAAGGCGCGCTCTACACTCGTTCCTGCCGAGACCTGGCTGCGCGAATTCATCCCCTATGGCACGCCGTGCGACGAACCTTGCGAGCCGGATTATTCGCGCGTCGAGGCGCTTGAGAGGGAACTTGCTGCGCTGAGGGCAGAATTGCAGAGCCTGCGCCAGCATCAACTGGGGCAGGAGGCACCGGTTACCAAGCGCAAGAGCGGTACCGATAGCTGATGCGGATTGGCAGTCCAGCCTATCCGGGCGGTCCCAATATCGTAGCATTTCCCGGTCAGCGCCCACCCGAACAAATCGGTTTCGAACGGCGCGAACTGGCGCGCATCCTCGATCTCTACGGCCGCATGGTCGCCGCTGGCGAATGGCGTGATTATGCGATGGACTTCACCAGGGACTGCGCCACCTTTGCCGCATTCCGCCGCACGGCGGATGTTCCGCAAATGCGGCTGGAAAAGCGCCCGGCGCTGCATGGCCGGCAAGGCATGTGGGCCCTCTTCGGTGAGCACGGCCAGGTGCTGAAGCGCGGGCATGAGCTCGCCAATGTCCTCGCGCCTGTTGAGCGGAGGCTGGTAAAAGCCGTGGAGGGCTGATCAGGCCTGGCTGGCTGCGATGCCGTGCAGGGCTGGCAGCAATTCCCCATAATGATGGATCAGAGCATCTGCCCCCAGTTCTTCGGGCGGCATGTCGTGATATCCGAAGCTGAAAGCCACGGCAGGAACACCGGCATTGCGTGCCGCCAGAACGTCAAAACTGGAATCGCCAACCATTGCGAATAGGCCGCCGCCGCAGCGGGCGATGGACTCGTGGATCATGTCCGGTGCGGGCTTTGCCCGTTCGCGGCCCAGCGTGTCGCCTCCCATGATGCTGGCGAAGCGATTGGTCAGATCCAGCTCCTCAATCAATTGCCTCGCAAGGCCTTCCGCCTTGTTGGTGACAACTGCGAGCCTGCAACCATAGTCGAGTAGCGCATCCAGCGCCTCTACGCAGCCCGGATAGGGCAGGGTATTGGCGGCGATATTGGCGGTATAATGCTCTAGCAGGACCTCGTGCAGCTCCTCGAAATGGGCTGCATCGACCTGTCCGCCCGTCACGTCCAGCGCACGTTCGAGCATGCGCTTGGCCCCGCCCCCGATCAGCGAACGGGTGATGTCCAGAGACACAGGCTCCCTCCCGGCATGAACCAGGGCGTGGTTGACCGCGGGGCACAGGTCGAGAGCGGAATCGACCAGCGTTCCGTCGAGGTCGAAACCGATTATCTGGAAAGGAAATTCACTCATGGCTGTGCCCAGTGAACGAGGCCGGTGGAAACCGCAATGATTTGGTGGCATGGCTGCTGACCATGATGGAAGCCGAACGTCCGATCGCCGCTATTGTTCTTGCCGCGGGCAAGGGCACAAGGATGAAGAGCCAGCAGCACAAGGTGCTGCACGCCATTGGCGGCAAGCCGATGATCGAGCATTTGCTGGGTGAGGTGGACCGGATCGGCGCCGAACGTACCGTGGTCGTCGTGGGCGAGGCGCGCGAGCAGGTGGAGGCGCATCTTGGGACGCGCGTCTCCTATGCCGTGCAGGATCGCCAGCTGGGCACCGGCCATGCTGTGATGCAGGCGAAGGACGCGCTGGAAGGCTTCGAGGGCGATGTGCTGATCATGTATGGCGATGTGCCTTTCGTGCGGGCCGAGACCATGATGAGCATGCTCAAGCGCCTGCATGCCGAGGATGCTCCCGCCGCCGTGGTGCTGGGTTTCAAGCCGTGGGACCCGCTGCAATATGGCCGGGTCATCGCCGAGGATGGCCGCATCCTGAAGATGGTCGAATACAAGGACGCCACAGAGGAAGAGCGGCAGTGCCCGCTGTGCAATTCCGGCCTGATGGCGGTGCGCGGCGATATCCTGTTCAACTTGCTGGGCGAGGTGAAGAACGACAATGCGCAGGGCGAATTCTACCTGCCCGATATCGTCAATGTCGCCATAGCCGCGGATGTTCCCACAGCCGTGGTGGTGACACCAGATCCCGATGAAGTGGCGGGCATCAACTCGCGCGCAGAATTGGCCGATGCCGAGCGCCGCTTCCAGCAGGCACGCCGCGCGGAGGCCATGGCCAATGGTGCAACGCTGGCCGCGCCCGAAACGGTCTTCTTCAGCTACGATACCGTGCTGGGCCAGGATGTGCTGGTCGAGCCCAACGTGGTCTTCGGACCCGGCGTGACCGTGGCGGACAATGTCCGCATCCGCGCTTTCTCGCACCTTGAAGGGGCAAAGCTTGCCGAAGGCGTCGAGATAGGTCCCTATGCCCGCTTGCGCCCCGGCGCCGTGCTGGAGGAAGGATCGAAGGTCGGCAATTTCGTGGAGATCAAGAACACCACCCTGGGAGAGGGGGCCAAGGCCAATCACCTCACCTATCTCGGCGATGCCACGATCGGTGCGCGGGCCAATATCGGGGCGGGTACCATTACCTGCAATTACGATGGCTATTTCAAACACCAGACCGTGATTGGACCGGGTGCCTTTATCGGCTCAAACTCCGCGCTGATTGCACCGGTCAGGATCGGGGCGGACGCCATCGTAGCAGCCGGCAGCGCGGTCAGCCGCGATGTGTCCGATGGTGAATTGCGCATGGTCCGCGCCGAGCAACTGGTAAAGCCCGGCTGGGCGGATCGTTTCCACGACGCGATGAAAAAGAAGAAGGAAGCCTTGAAGAAATGAGCAGTGAGGAAGACGAAAAGAAGCTGGACGAGCGGCGTGCCTTGCTGCTGCAGGCGTCGCGCGACATGGCATTCGAGCAGATGTCTGTCGGTGCGCGCATGGTGCCCTTTGCGACAGGCGTGAACCCTGACGGGGAGATCAGGTTTTTCCGATTTGCCGAGATCGATACCGAAATTCCGCTGGCGGAGATCTATGCGGATACGCAGAACCGTTTGGCTAGCGCCGCCAGGGACGGCGTCCTGATCGCTTCTTCGACCGTCGCCGTGGTGGAGGATTCCGGTCTGGAAGGCGGGTTCGAGACCGCAGTCAGCGTGCATGTTGAGGAGCCGGGCTTCAGTCGCATGGTCCTGGCGCCCTATCGGATCGATCCCGGCGAAGGCGAAGGCGGAAAGGGCAAGCTGGTGACGGGCGAGATGATAGCCTACGAAGTCGCGCCAATTGTCTTTGCGGCTTGAAAAGAGCGGGGCTTGACGCTCCAATCCAGCCTTCCTTCCTGTTCAGCTTTCCTGCAAGGACGAATGGTTAGGGAACGCCAGACCCAGGGGATTTCTCCAATATGTGCGGAATAATCGGAATTGTCGGCAATGAACCGGTTGCCGGCAGACTGATCGATGGCCTGAAGCGGATGGAATATCGCGGTTATGACTCCGCGGGCATCTGCACCATCGACAGCGGCGAACTCATCCGCCGGCGGGCAGAAGGGAAACTGGCCAATCTCATAGCAGAAGTGGCGGCCAATCCCGCCCCCGGTAACGTTGGCATTGCCCATACGCGCTGGGCCACGCATGGCGCGCCGACCACGAAGAACGCGCATCCGCACGCCACAGGCGAAGTGGCCATCGTGCACAATGGTATCATCGAGAATTATGCCCCTCTGCGCGCGGAACTGGTCGAGCGGGGTCGCACGTTCCAGAGCGAGACCGATAGCGAGATCGTGGCACATCTCATTTCCGAACAGGTGGAGGTTGGCAGGAGCCCGCAGGAGGCTGTGGCCGAAGTACTGCCACGCCTGCGCGGGGCCTTCGCGCTTGCCATTGCCTTTCGTTCGCATCCTGACCTGTTGATCGGCGCGCGCCTGGGTTCGCCATTGGTTGTCGGACTGGGCGAGGGGGAGACCTATCTCGGGTCGGATGCGCTGGCCCTGGCTTCGCTGACCCAGCAGATCGCCTACCTGGAAGAAGGTGACTGGACCGTCATTTCCAGGGACGGGGTGCAGATATTCGATCGCGAGAATCTTTCCGTCGAACGCGAAGTGGTGATGTCTGGCGCCAGTGCGGTGGCGATCGAGAAGGGCCCATTCGATCACTTCATGCAGAAGGAGATATTCGAGCAGCCGACCGTGGTGGCGCAGACGCTCCGCAGCTATTTGCGCCCGCTCGAAAGGAAGGTGGCGCTTCCGCAGATCGATTTCGACATTACCGCCATCAACCGCATCACGATCGTTGCCTGCGGCACCAGCTATTACGCCGCGATGGTGGCGAAATACTGGTTCGAGAGCTTTGCCCGCGTGCCTGTCGATATCGATTTCGCGTCCGAGTTCCGGTACCGCGAGCCGATCCTGGAAGAGGGCGGGCTGGCGCTGTTTATTTCCCAGAGCGGCGAGACTGCAGATACGCTGGCGGCGCTCAGGCACTGCAAGGCTAAAGGACAGGTCATCGCCGTGGTCGTCAACGTGCCCACCAGCACGATGGCGCGCGAGGCGGACCTGCTGCTGCCGACGCACGCAGGACCCGAAATCGGCGTCGCATCGACCAAGGCCTTTACCTGCCAGCTGGCTGTGCTGGCTGCGCTTGCGGCACATTTCGCCGTGAAGAAGGGGCGGATGTCGGCAGAGGAAGAGGCCGAGATCGTCAACCACCTGCTGGAAGCGCCTGCTGCCCTCAATGCGGCGCTCGACCATGATGACGATATCAAGGCGATGGCTCCGCTGATCGCGCCAGCCCGCGATGTGCTTTATCTGGGTCGCGGGGCGGATTTCCCGCTGGCGCTGGAGGGCGCACTGAAGCTCAAGGAGATCAGCTATATCCATGCGGAAGGCTATGCCGCCGGCGAGATGAAGCATGGCCCCATCGCGCTGATCGACAAGGATGTGCCGGTTATCGTGCTCGCACCATCGGGGCCGCTGTTCGAAAAGACCGTGTCCAATATGCAGGAGGTTGCTGCGCGCGGTGGGCGCATCGTGCTGATCTCGGACGAGCAGGGCCTAGCCGAGGCCGGAGCAGCATGCATGGCGACGATCGCCATGCCCAAGGTCCATCCGCTGATTGCACCGCTGGTTTATGCGGTGCCGGTGCAATTGCTGGCCTATCACGTCGCCTGCTTAAAGGGCACGGACGTAGATCAGCCCCGAAATCTGGCGAAATCGGTAACGGTTGAGTAAGTAGAATCGTGGCCGCGGTTAACCATCCATATTCTATAAGAAAATAACCATTCGCACCCTATTCCGTAGGTGTGACTGATCATAATGCAGGCTTGCCGGGTTTGCCACTGCGCGTCAGCGCAATGCAGGTTATCGGCTTTCGCTCTACCGATGAGGGGGAGTGGGCTTCGCTTCGCTCTCTGCAATATCGCGACTTGCACAAGGGCAGCCTGATACGCACTGCTGCGCATGGCATAGCCGCCATCATTCTGGTCGGCATATTGTTCGGCAAGGTACCTTCGATCTTTCTCGGTGGCTGGATGCTGGCGGTTTTCGTTGCCATCTTCCACGCGTCAAAGATCGAACGCGCGCTGGCCAACATTGACCAGCGCAAGATGACCAGGTCCGAATATCGTCGCCAGGGCTGGGCGATGGCAACGCTTGCCGCCATCTGGTCCGTTCCGATCCTTGGCTTTGTGCCCTTCGGTTCAATGGCCGATCACCTTACCATCTGGGCGGTGACAATCATGCTGATTGCGGGCACGTCCGTTCTGCTGGCGCAGGTGCCCATGGCAACCCTCAGTTTCGCCGGTATCGGCGGAACGGCTGCAAGCCTCTCCTTTGCCTACTCCGGACATTATGGCCTTGCCGCGCTGACAATCGTCTTCTGCGCCATGATGGTCGTTGGCGTACTCGAATCCTCCAAGGTCTTCCTGACCGCGCGCATCGCCGAGATGGGCGTGGCGGAAAAGGACGAGGTTGTCTCGCTCCTACTGCGCGAGTTCGAGGAGAATGAGGCTGACTGGTTGTGGCAGGTTGATCCGCAGCGATGCGTCAAGGCGGCAAGCCCGCGCTTTGCCTTCGCTCTCGGCAGCGAGCCTGCGAAGGTCGAAGGCAAGCGGTTGATCGAACTGATCGCCGGCCCCAACTGGAATACTGGCAAGTCACCGCCCAGCCTGCACGAACTTGCCGACCGGCTGAAGCGCCGCGAAAGTTTTTCCAACCTCGTCGTGGAGGTGGACCTTGGTCAAGAGCATCGCTGGTGGGAACTTTCCGGCACGCCGATCTTCGATGAACGCGGGAACTTCGCCGGCTTCCGCGGTGTCGGATCGGATGTGACCGAACAGCGCGAATCTTCCGAGAAGATCGCCTATCTGGCGCGCTACGACACGCTTACCGGCCTGCCCAATCGCTTGATGTTGACCGAAGCGCTGAATGAGGCGCTGCGTTATGCCGAACAGTGGCGCACACGCTGCGCCCTGCTGATGATCGATCTCGACCGCTTCAAGGCAGTGAACGATTCGCTCGGCCATCATGTGGGCGACAAGCTGCTGGCGCAGGTTTCCAAACGACTGCACGCTGCAATGACCGATAATGAACAGGTCGGTCGCCTGGGCGGCGACGAGTTCGCCGTTGTGATCCGCGATGCCGAACGGCCGGGCTATATCGGGGAAGTGGCCGACCGCATCATCCGGTCGCTATCCGCGCCCTATGCGGTTGACGATCATACGCTTTACATCGGCGCCAGCGTCGGTTCGGCGGTGGGACCGCGCGACGGTGTAAACGTCGAAACACTGATGCGTAATGCCGATCTTGCACTCTATCGCGCCAAGGACGAAGGTGGCGGCGAGCATTGCCGCTTCCAGCCCGCGCTGCACACCCATGCGCAGGAGCGCCTCAAGCTGGAAGCTTCGCTGCGCCGGGCGATCGAGAACAACGAACTTGAGCTGCATTACCAGCCCGTGGTCAACGCCATGACCGAGAGCGTTGGCAGCTTCGAAGCCTTGCTACGCTGGAACAGCCGGGAACACGGGTCGGTCAGTCCGGCCAAATTCATTCCGCTGGCCGAGGATACACGCCTGATCGTGCCGATCGGTGAATGGGTGCTGCGCACCGCCTGCCGCGAGGCGACCATGTGGCCGGACGAAATTCGTGTCGCGGTGAATGTCTCGGGCGAACAGATTGTCGAGCCGAACTTCATCAAGACGATCGTCAGGGCGCTTGCCGAAACCGGGCTGGCCGCGCGTCGGCTCGAGATCGAGGTGACCGAAAGCGTCTTTCTGCGCGATGACCGTCTGGCGCGGCAGGTGCTGGAACAGATACTGGCGCTTGGTTGCACGCTCGCGCTGGACGATTTCGGTACCGGCTATTCTTCGCTCGGATATCTGCGCACCATGCGCTTTTCCACCATCAAGGTTGACCGCAGCTTCGTGCAGGGCGCAGCACTTCAACAGGCCGAAAGCCTAGCGATCATCAATGCCGTGGTCGCAATGGCCACCAGCCTCAATATCTACACCACCGCAGAGGGCGTGGAGGATGAAGCACAAGCGCAGCTTGTTCGCGAGTTGGGCTGCACAAAGATCCAGGGTTACTACTTCGGCAGGCCCATGCCCGCAAACGAGGCCCGTACCCTGGTGGTACGCAGCCAAAACAGCGCTGTTGCCTGAAGGCATCACGCCATTGGGGGCGACCCACCACTCATCCTTGACGCGTCAATCTAGGCTGACTGGCCGCCTGCAGGGGCCCCGTAGCAGAGCGGAGGGACCAGCCGCGAGGGCGAAGGCTCGGATGCGCCTCCGAAATGAAAATCAAGCGACTGAGAGGCTCTCGAAAACACTCTCGAACAAGGCGCGGCCATCGCTGCCGCCGAGTTCGTCCTCGATCGCACGCTCGGGGTGGGGCATCATGCCCAGCACGTTGCCACCAGCGTTGAGGATGCCCGCGATGTTGCGCTGCGAGCCATTGACCGGTTCGGCATAGCGGAAGGCCACACGGCCATCGCCCTCCAATTGGTCCAGCGTCTCGGCATCGGCGAAGTAGTTGCCATCGTGATGCGCGATCGGAATGCAGATCGTGGAGCCGGCCTCATAGCGGCTGGTGAAGAGCGACTGGCTGTTTTCGACCACCAGCGGTACCGTGCGGCAGATGTATGTCTGCCCGATATTGCGCATCAGCGCGCCGGGTAGCAGCCCGCTTTCGGTCAACACCTGGAAGCCATTGCACACGCCAAGCACCGGTACGCCGCGCCCCGCCGTTTCGATCACGCTCTGCATGATCGGGCTCTTGGCTGCCATCGCGCCGGAACGCAGGTAATCGCCATAGGAAAAGCCGCCGGGCAGGGCGATGAAGTCGAGGCCATCGGGCAGTGCGGCATCGCCATGCCACACGCGGATCGGAGCCTTGCCCGAAATCTTCTCAACCGCCACCGCCATGTCGCGGTCGCAATTGGAACCGGGGAAGGTGATGACGGCGGCCTTCATTACGCGTCGACTCCCTTTGGCTCCAGCTTCTCGATCCGGTAATTCTCGATCACCATGTTGGCGAGCAACTTGCGGCACATCTCGTCCAGTGCCTCGTCAGAGGTGCTGTCGGCCACGTCCAGCTCGATCAGGCGGCCGACGCGGACGTCTTCGACGCCGACAAAGCCGAGGCCTTCGAGAGCATGATGGACGGCGCGGCCCTGCGGGTCGAGCACGCCGGGCTTGAGGCTGACATGGATGCGGACTTTCATGGGACCAATGCCTTCTTGCAGGAAGTGGAGTCGTCTTGCGCCGAGCCTATGGCGACAGTGCGCATCTACGGCAAGGGTGAGTTACGCTCTGTCCCCCTCTCGCATGGCTCGGTCGTGCCATTTGATACAATTCGAGGCTTGTTGTTGCGAACGGCTCTCATTAGGCCGGGCTGCTCCAGTGATTCGAGGACGCGATGGACCAGGTAGTATCTTCCGTTGAGGCACCCAAGCCCTATCTCTCACCCAAGGCGCGCAGGCGGCAGTTGTGGCTGTCTATCCACCGTTGGCTGGGAATCGTCCTGCTGGTCCCGATGGCGGTTCTGGGCGTCACCGGATCGGCGCAGGTCTGGCCTGAGGAGACCGAGGTGCTGCTCAATTCGCAGCGGGAGGTTGCCGCCAGCTCCGACCCGGCAGCGATCACCGTTGAACACATCGCCAATGCGCGTGAGGCGCTGGCCGATTATGGTCCGATCAACCGGATCGAGATCGGCGCAGTGGGAGAGCCGATCGTTGTTTCTACCGCGGGCTATGCGGACCCGCCCTTCGGTATCGGCGCGCCCGGAGGCATGACGCGGCAGGCCTGGGTCGATCCCGACACGGCGGAAGTGATCGACAATGCCGACAGCGCGGGCGGCTTCATGTGGTATATGCACTTCATCCACGGCCTGTTCCTGATCCCCGGCATCGGGCGCCAGATAGTGGGGATCATGGGTCTGTTCCTGACCATTTCCGGCGTCACCGGCCTGGTCGTGTTCTGGCCCGGCGTGAAGCGCTTTGTCGCCGCGCTGAAATGGCAGAAACGCGATGGCAAGATGCTCAATATCCACCGCCAATCGGGCGTGCTGCTCTCGATCGTGCTTATCGTGGAGGCGATCACCGGAGCGTGGATATCCTTCCCGGGATTTTTCGCGTCGCTGGTGGAGCCCGGTGTCGAGCAGCCCCAGCGCCCGCCGCGCGGCTTCGGCCCGCAAGGCACGCCGGTGGAAGCAGGGGATGCCGCATGGGTGGCGGCGCTCGATATGGCACGGCAGGCATATGATGGCAGGCCCACGGGCATCTCCGCTGCAACGGAGGAAAGCGGCACCTGGTCTGTCAGCCTTGCGGGCGAGGGCGTGAACGCCACGGCCAGCGTGCCGGTGGTCGGGGGTGAAGTGAGCGTGCAGGAAGCCCCGGCCTTCAGCGGACCGCCACCGTCAGATTCGCGAGCTTTCGCGGTCGCCATGTGGATGCGGCAGGCGCATTACGCCACGATCGGCGGAATCGTGTGGCAAATCCTTGTCTTCCTCAGCGGCATCGCGCTGACATTCCTCGCCATTTCGGGCGTCTATGTCTGGGGCAAGCGCGAATTGTTCGCAAAGCGCAAGAGCCGGGGCTGATTACTCCGCTTCCGGTGTCGGCAGGGCGGTGATCTCCAGTCGCTGTTCAGGGTTGAGGTAGCGCCGGGCCATGGCCTGAACATCGTCCGGTGTCAGGCCGGCCAGAACTTCATGCGCTGCGAGATAGCGCTCGATCCGGTCGGCCTGCGTCTGTGCGCGGTCGACAATGCCCAGCCAGCCGCCGTTGGTCTTGAGCAGGTTCTCGTAGGTTTCCACAAGGGGAGCGCGCGAGCGTTGCAGTTCCTCCACGTCCAGCGGCGCTTCGCGCAGTTGCTGCAGGACCGATATCATCGCTTCACGGGCAGGGCCGATATCAGCGGGCGTCACGGCCGCCTGCATGGTGAAGGTTCCCCAGCCGGGATAGACGCGCGACGAATCAGCGGAAGCGCCGGGTGAATAGGTCTGTCCCAGTTCCTCGCGCAAGGTATCGGTCAGCTTCACGCGCACGACACGTTCGAGCAGTTCGAGCGTCAGCGCCTCGCGCAAATCCTCGCCGTCGCGAGTGGGCCAGATCATGCGCAGTTCTGCCTGGTCGGGATCGCCCGTGTGATAGACGACGCGCGGCCTGCGATCTGCCGTGAACTGGCGCATGCGATTGTCGGCGTATTCGCCAAATTCCGCTTCGCGCCCGGGCATTGCACCCAGCGTGCGCGCTACCAGAGCGACGACCTCATCCGCATCGAAATCGCCGACCAGCGCCAGTTCCATTGCGCCATTGGCCCAGCGATCCGAAATGGCCGCGCGCAGGCGATCGAAGGATAACTCCATATAGGCTTGTTCGGGCTGCAGGGAGAAGCGCGGGTCATCATCGCTGATGAAGCCGCCTTCGGCATTGACGACGGCGCTGCCAGGCGTGGCATCCTTGCGGACAAAGAAATTGGCGATACTGCGGCGATATTGCTCCTCGCCAAAGGGGCGATAGGCCGGATCGGTCAGCGATGCGGCGAAAAGCTGCAATTGCAATTCCAGGTCACGCGGCGTGGTGGAGGCCTGCATGACAAAGCTCTCATCCTGTGCCGAAATACCAAGCCCCAGCTGGCGTCCGGCAAGGATGGACTGCAATTCGTCCAGCGTATGCGCACCCAGCCCGCCGGTGATCAGCGATCCGGTCATGGCCGTGGCGAGCGGATCCTCGCGCGTGTCGAGCATCTTGCCGCCATCGATACTGAGCTGCACCGAGACGCGATCTTCCTGCAGGTCGGTGGGCTTGAGATTGAGCCGCAGCCCATTGGCAAAGCGTATCTGGCGAATGCCGAGGTGTGGCTCGGTGACATCGCTTACCACCCCGCCAGGCGTACCGAAATCGGTGTAGGCGAACTGGGCCAGTTGCGTTTCCTCGCGGGGCTGAAGCGCTGCCACCATACCGGTATCCCAGGCAGCGCGCAGTGCCTGTGCACCGCCTTCGGGTGCGGTCCGTCCGGAATAGCGGATGAGCGGATTGTCGAGTGGTACCAGGTCTGCCTTGAGCGCTGCCAGAATGGCTTCGGGGGTTATGTCAGGCTCGTGTTCGCGGAAGCGCTCCAGCGCGCTCTCAGGCGTGGTGGGAACCTGTTCGTCGGTCAGCAGCGTCATCGCGCCGGTGATGAAATCGCTGTTGTTGCGCGTCGCTGCCCCTGCCGCATTGGCCTCTATCGACGAGCGCAGATTGGCGACCTGTTCGGCAACCTCGGCTTCGCTGAAACCGAATTCCATGGCGTGCCGGTATTCTTCCTGCGCTGCGGCAAGCCCGCGCTGCCATTCACCTTCGGCTGCCTGCACGATCAGGCTGGTGGAACGGGTTGCCTTGTAGAGATCGTTGGTGGCGATGCCTGCGGCGCGGAAAGGAGGATTCTCGCCATATTGCAACCGCTGCAAGCGGCGGTTGATGATGCTGTATCCCAACTGCCGCAGCACGCGTTCACGGCGGGTTTCGGTATTGTCGGGTCGCTCGATCCACGGGCCAAGGCGGCTGATGTCGATTGTGGCGGGAAGGGCGGGGTCGACATAGATGTCGGTTTCGCCCCGCCGGTCAAACCGGACCGTTCCGGCCCCGATGGCAGGGTCCACCTGCGGAGCCTGCCAGTCAGCAAAGTGACGATGGATGACGGCTTCAACCTGGTCGGCATCGAAATCACCGACCACGATCAGCGCGATATTGTCAGGCCGATACCAACGCTCGTAATAATCGCGAATGCGTTCGGACGTGGCAGCTGCAATTGTTTCCTGCGTGCCGACGGGCCAATGCGTGTAGAGCCGCGATCCGGGGAAGAAGAACCCGTATTCATCCTTGGCATTGCGCAACTGGAAGGTGTCGCGCACGCGCCGCTCGGACTCGATGACGCCGATTTCCCGGGCCACGGCCTGGGGGGAAATCGTCAGCTCGCTCGCGGTCTCGCGCATGAGCATCACCGCCGTATCGAGCAGGTCCGCATCGTTGCGCGGCAGGTTGAGCATGTACACCGTCTCGTCGAAGCTGGTGTAGGCATTGGTGTCCGGCCCGAAGGCCAGCCCCTCGCGCTCCAGCAGGCTGATCATTTCGCCTTCGGGGATCCTTGCGGAGCCGTTGAAGGCCATATGCTCGAGGAAGTGGGCATAGCCGAGCTGGTCGTCATCTTCGGCGAAAGAGCCGGCATTGACGCGCAGGTGCACCATGCCCTGGCCTTCGGGTGTCCCATTGGGCCGGATGATGTAGCGCATGCCGTTGCCGAGTACGCCGAAGCGGTATTCCGGGTCGACCGGCAGGTCGCTCGCAGCAAAGGGCCACGGGCTGCCCTCCGGAACGGCGATCTCGTGGACCACCTGTTCCGGGTTCTGGTATTCGGGCGCTTGAGCGTAGGCTGCAAGGGGCAGGGCGGCCGCAAGCAGGATTGCGGTAAACTTGTGCAATTTCATGCCGCTTTACTGACGCAAAGCGGCTGAACCTGCAATGTCCGAATATTACTTCTTCGGCTTGGGCGGGGTCTGGCGCAGGCGCGAGCGGTGGACACTCATGTCCAGCACCTCGCCCGGGCCATTGTCCTCGCTTTGCAGCACGCCAAGACGGCGCGCGACTTCCTGATAGGCCTCTTCCTCGCCGCCCATGTCGCGGCGGAAGCGGTCCTTGTCGAGCTTTTCGCCCGTGTTGAAGTCCCACAGGCGGCAATTGTCCGGGCTGATCTCGTCGGCCAGGATCACGCGGCTGTAGTCGCCATCGAAGATGCGCCCGAATTCGAGCTTGAAATCGACCAGGCGGATATCGATTGCGGCGAACATGCCGCACATGAAATCATTGATGCGGATCGCCATGGCAGAGATGTCCTGCATCTCCTCGAAGCTCGCCCAGTTGAAGGCGGCGATGTGCTCTTCGGACACCATCGGATCGTTCAGCTCGTCCGACTTGAGGTAGTATTCGATCAACGTGTGCGGCAACGGTTCGCCTTCCTCCAGGCCCAGCTTGGTGGCGATGGAACCCGCGGCGACATTGCGCACGACCACTTCCAGCGGAATGATATCCACCTGCCGCACGAGCTGCTCGCGCATGTTGAGGCGGCGGATGAAGTGCGTGGGGATGCCGATGCTGGCGAGACGCGTGAACACATGCTCGCTGATGCGGTTGTTGATCACCCCCTTGCCGTTGATCGTGCCCTTCTTGGCGGCGTTGAAAGCCGTCGCGTCATCCTTGAAATACTGGATGATCGTACCCGGTTCGGGGCCTTCATAGAGGATCTTGGCCTTGCCTTCGTAGATCTGGCGGCGGCGGGACATGGGCGATGACCTTTGTCTGGGCGCTATGAGCGCAAAAAATAAGAGCGCCCCGGCTGACGAAGCGTTCGCTTCGCAAGGCCCGGGGCGTGTGGGAGCTGCCTATACACTGAAGGCGCAAGGCTGGCAATTGCGGTGCAACAAATGCAGCAGCTTAGCTATCAGCTTAAGAAGCAATGCCAAATTGACCAGTTTGTATATTTGCGACTATCAACCTGCCCGGATGGTTCAGGGGTCACAAAGTTGATAAAAACTGTTTTCGGCGGCGTTTCGGCTTTTGCACTTGTGTTGGCTGCGCCCGCCTGGGCGCAGGACGCAGTGGTAGGCGAGGGCGAAGAGGCCACAGTCATCATCGTCGAGGGCACCAAGGATGCGTCCTCGAGCGTCTTCGAATATTCGGGCGCGGTGACTGCGATCACCGCCCAGGAACTGGACCAGCGCCAGTTTCGGGACCTTTCCTCCCTGTCCTATGCCGCGCCCAATGTTTCGCTGGACACGGTCGGCACGTTCAAGGGCGTGGCCAATTTTGCCATTCGCGGGCTTGGCGTAAACAGTTCCATCCCCTCCATCGATCCAGCAGTCGGCCTGTTCGTCGATGGCGTCTTCGTGGGCGTTAATGCGGGATCGGTATTCGATACGCTGGACCTCGCCCAGATCGACATCTTGCGGGGGCCGCAAGGCGTTTCTTTCGGCCAGAACACCACCGGCGGCGCAATCATGGTCCGTACAGCCGACCCCACCGATTACTGGACCGGCTATGCGCGCATGTCGTACGAGGGGCCCGTAGATGGCGGGCGCGGGACGGGCATGTTCTCCGGACGCGGCGTCGTATCCGGCCCATTGTCAGAAACGGTTTCCATCCGCCTCGGCGCATTGCACAGCAATGATGGCGGCTATTTCATCAATCAGTTCGATGGCAAGTCCTACGGCAGTGATGAGACGACCGTGCTGCGCAGTGCGATCAAGGCCGAGCTGGGCGACAAGCTGACCCTGGTCGGCAAGCTGGAATGGACCGACAATTCGGGCGATGGTGCGCCCACGCACAACAACGGCCTGTTCGCGCGCGATACGTTCGAGATTTCGGTGAACGAGCGCGGTTTTCACGACAGCGAAAATCTGCTTGCAACTCTGCGTGCCGAATATGCCCTGGGATCGGGCAGGCTGACAAACATCTTTGGCTGGCGCAAATATGACCAGCAGACCCGCAACGATATCGATTCCTCTCCCACGCCGATCTTCGCTTCGGATACGGAGACCAGGCAGGAACAATGGTCCAACGAGCTTGCCTATGAAGTGGGCAACGGCCCGATCCGCGTGATTGGCGGCACCTACATCTTCCACCAGAAGGTCGGCTATGACGAAGCGCGCGATCTCAGCTTCCTGGGTGCAGCTCCGCAGTTCGGCGGCGGCAAGCAGGACCATGATGTTTACGGACTGTTCGGCCAGATCGATGTCGACCTGAATTCCTTCTTCTCGCTCAAGGCCGGCCTGCGCTGGTCGCGCGAGGAGAAGGACGCTGTCGTCACCTATGTCCGGGCGCGCGCTGCATGTTCCGTGATTGAGGGAACTTGCCCCTACACGGGCGAGCGCGTGGCGGGAGAGAACAACGGTTTTGCCGACAAGCGCAGCTGGGACAACTTCTCGCCCCGCCTGGTTGCGACATGGCGCGCCACCGAGGACGTCCGCGCCTATGCCAGCTGGTCACGCGGATTCCGCTCGGGCGGCTACAATTTCCGTATTACCCAGCCCGATGCTTTCGAAGATGTTTCTGCCATGCTCGGTTCCCCCGCTTTCGATCGCGAGCGGGTAGACACGTTTGAAGTGGGGACCAAATGGCAATCGAGCGATGGTCTGGCGTTCCTGCAAGGCGCGCTGTTCTGGTCCGAAGTCGATAACCTCCAGCGCGAGGTGGTGGTGCCCAGCCTCACGTCGGGCCTCGCCCAGTCGATCTACAACACGGCGGATGCCCGCATCAGGGGTCTCGAACTGGATGCCAGCTTGCAGCCCGCGGAAGGATTGAGTTTGTCAGCCAATCTCGGTCTTACCGACGCTGACTACCAGATCGTGTTCTTCGACCTGTCGGGCGACGGGGTGATCGACGATGCGGACCTCGCGCTGGAACTTCCGCGCGCTCCACGTGTCACATGGGGCGCGACCGCCAGTTACGAAGTGCCGCTATCCCGATCAAAGCTTCTTTCCGCGAATGTCTATTTCCAGCATCGCGACCGCTATGCCTATTCGGACAATAACTGGGGCTTCAACTACGGGTCGGAACGGCTGGATGCCTCGATATCGGTCAGATGCCTCGATTGCGGTGTCACGCTGACCCTGTTCGGGCGCAACCTGCTGGATGAAGTGCAATTCGGCGCGGATGCGGGCCTGCCTTTCGCAGGCGGCCCCTTCTCGGATGGCAACAACAGGCCCTTCGATCCGGCACCCGCATCCGGCACGTTCTCACCCATCAACAAGGGACGAACCCTTGGCGTGGAACTGGGGATCGCGTTCTAGGGTCCTGACCCTAGGCCCGATCCTCAGGCGCCGAGCAGCCTGTCCAGCAGCGGCTTCTTCCTGCGCCGCATCTCCCAGGGCGAAGACTGGTCGGTCATCTCGAACAGCGTATTGCCCAGCTGCACGGCCTGGTTCTTGTCCATCATCAGGATGAAGGTGCCGACATCCTCATCCGAATGCGGCGGCGGCCTGTCGACGCTCTGGATCTTCAGGATCACGCGATCGCCTGCTGTCTCTGTCAACCAACCGACAAGGGCACCGTGCTGGGTCTTTCCGCTTGCTGTCATGGCAAATATTCCTTCGACCAGAAGTACGCACACTATCGGTTGAGCCCGGCAAAATGGAAAGGTCAGGTGTGGATTTGCCCTCCGATTATTGAGGCAAGCACTGCAACCCGCGCTGTGCAAGCGGCAATTTTGGGACGGAGCGAGTGATTTCTCGGGGCATATGCCATGGTTAAAGTTTGTTTCTCACGCGCTCCAAGGGCATGGTAAGGTTCAACGGTCTAACGGAATGCTGTGATGTACCTTCCCCTTTTCCAGGCGAGCCTACTTGCCACCGCTTCGACGGTGACTCCGCCGCCAGCAACCGCGCCACTTGAAGATGCGTCGTCGGTGGAGGTGGCGGTTGATCCGTCGGCTGCGGAAAGCCAGGGCGAGGATCCGGCAGGCCCCCAGGATGGCGACGTCATCGTGGTTGAGGGCTCAGGCCGCGCGCCGTCAGGCGATCCGCTGGCCGGTGTGAACGAGACAACGTACCAGATCACCCAGAAGGTCGATGCCGCCGTTGTGGCGCCGATGGCAACAGTCTACGAGGAAGACCTGCCCAAGCCGGTCCGCAACGGCCTCAGGAACTTCCTGCGCAATCTGATGGAGCCGGTGAACTTCATCAATTACCTGCTGCAGCTGAAGCCGGGCAAGGCGGTTGAAACGCTGGGGCGATTTGCCATCAACACCACCGTTGGCATTGGCGGGCTGATCGATGTGGCGGAGGAAAAGCCCTTCAACCTGCAGTACCGGCGCAACGGCTTTGCCAATACGCTCGGCTATTATGGCGTCGGGCCGGGGCCGTTTCTCGTGCTGCCTCTGTTTGGTTCGACTACCGTGCGCGACCTCCTGGGCAATGGGTTGGACCAGCTTGTTGTGCCGCTTGCGCTGGGCAAGCCGTTCAACACGGCCTATTATGCCATCCCCGCTTACACCGTGAACTCGCTGCAAGATCGCATCGATTTTGACGAGCGCCTGGAAGACATCTCCGACAGCCACGATCCCTATACTGCCATGCGCAGGAGTTACCTTTGCTTGCGCGAGGCGGATATTGCCGAGCTCCGCAACCAGCCGCTACCAGATTGCAGCATCGATCACCTGATGGGCTACGATGACGATTACTCTGACCTTGAGGAGGATGAGGAGCTTCCCGATATCGTGCCCGCCGATGACACTTATGATCCGCTGGAGAATGCGATAAGGGCTGAGCCTGCTCCGACAGCGGGCCAGCGGTGACCTAGCCCTGAGGCGTTCCGCGTAGGTAGACGAGCCAATAGACCAGCGCGACGAGCACCCCACCGCCCACCACATTGCCTGCGGTGACGATCGCAAGGTTCTGCAACGCCGGAACAAGGGCGATCTCGCCCGCGTGCAGCATGGCTACGGGGATCAGGTACATATTCGCCACCGAGTGCTCGAAGCCGAGTGCCACGAAGGCGGTGATCGGAAACAGGATGACCAGCACTTTTCCCGATACCCGATGCGCGGCAAAGCACATCCATACCGCCAGGCAGACCAGCACATTGCACAGGATCGCGCGGGTAAAGGCCTGCAACGGGTCCAGCGCCAGCTTGCCTTCGGCAATGGCGATCGCCGTCGCTCCCACTGCACCTTCACCCATGGCAAGGATGCCCGAGAGGTGTACAAAGATCGCTGTCGCGACACCACCAATCGCATTGCCAAGATAGACCACGCCCCAGTTCCGCAGCAATTGCGCCAGCGTTACCTTGCCATCGGCCAGCGCCAGAACGATCAGGCTGTTGCCGGTGAACAGTTCCGCCCCGCCGATAATCACCAGCACCAGGCCGAGCGAAAAGGCCGCGCCGCCCAGCAGCCGCGTGGGGCCAAACCCCAGCTCGCTTCCGGTCACCGTCATGGTGTAGAACGCAGCACCAAATGCGATGAAGGCGCCTGCGAGCACACCCAAGGTCAGTAGCGGCCAGAAGGGCAGGGTAACCTTGCGCATGCCAACTTCCTCCACCAGCTGCGCGATCCGAGCAGGGGAGACGACGTCGAGCGGTTGGGGGGTGTCGCTCGCCATTACTGCAGGCTCTCCGGTGCGCCATCGCCATGCGGAATGGTGTCACTGCGTTCGATGAAGCGGCCCAGCGTCGCGCGTTGCACCAGCACGCTGAACAGCACCGCGGCGAAGGTTGCGGCGATCAGCAGGTCGCGCGTCTCGCCGGCGGGCAGGGAGAGGACGAGGGCGATGGAGATGCCGCCGCGCAATCCGCCCCACCACAGCACGCCCCATGCACCCTCTGCCTTCGGTCGCGCCGCAGGGACCACGCGGGTGGAGACCGTCACCGCCGCGGCGCGTGCGCCCAGGGTGATCGGGATTGCTGCCAGCGCCAGCCAGGCATGGTCCCATCCAGCCACCAGCACGATCATCTCCAGCCCGATCAGCAGGAACAGGACCGAGTTGAGCAGCTCGTCCACCACTTCCCAGAACTTGATCACATAATCGCGCGTCACGTCGCTCATCGCATAGGTGACGCCGTGATTGCCGATCAGCAGGCCTGCCACCGCCATCGCCAGCGGGCCGGATATGTGCAGCCAGCTGCACAGCGCATAGCCGCCCATCACCACCGCCAGCGTGATCGTCACTTCCAGCGCATATTCGTCCATCGAGCGCATCGCGCGAAAGCCGGCATAGCCGAACACCAGGCCGATCAATATGCCGCCGCCCGCTTCCATGATGAACAGCCGCGCGCCCTCGCTCAGGCTGAAATCCTGCCCCGTCAGCGCCGCGCCCAGCAGGATCACGAAAACGACAATGCCCACACCGTCATTGAACAGGCTTTCGCCCGCCACGGTCGCCTGCAGGCTTTCGGGAACATTCTCCTCCTTGAGCACACCCAGCACCGAGACCGGGTCGGTGGGAGCGATCAACGCACCGAAGACGAAATACCAGATCGGCCCGATGGGCAGGGCAAGCAGCAGCCCCACGCCCCACATGGCGAGGCCCACGAGGATTGTGGAGGTGATGACCCCCACGGTGGAGAGCAGCAGCACCGGCACCCAATCGGCCCTCAGCCGGTCGAGGTTCACATGCAGCGCGCCTGCAAACAGCAGGAAGCTCAGCATCCCGTCGAGCAGCGTATCGGTGAAGTTCATCTCCGCCAGCAGCCGCGCCACCGTATCGTCCAGCGTCACGCCGGGGATGAAGGCATTGGCCACCAGCAGACCCAGCGCCGCCACCGCGCCCATCACGGTCAGCCCGATCACATGCGGCAGCTTGATCCAGTGGTGATTGATCGTGCCTAACAAGGCTGATGCCACCACCAGCATGGCCGCAAGATCGAATGGTGTCAGTCCGCCGGATGTTTCGTGCATGTTGGGGAGGTTAGCGTGGCAGGTGGGAGAAGGCTACTCGCTTGATCCGGGGGCATGCCATTGCGTGTCCCCGCGCGGCAAACAAAAGAAGCACAGCCGGGCTGCGGATTTTACACATTTAACACTGTCCAAAGGAGAAAAACCCTCTGACCTGCGAGAGGGTCTGGAGCACGCCGCAAATGCTGCGTCGGGGGAGCCGGACGGTGGAATGAGCCGGTGCTTCTATGCGGCGGGGATGGGGGTGTAGGAAAGGGGGATTGTGACCAGCCAGCGATTGTGACGCGGCCGCGACAAGCATCTCGCCCACCCAGGTCCGCAGAGGCGTGACTGCGAGAAAGCGCTCCTGTTGAGGGAAGTTCCGGAATTACGTATACTGTCCCCGGAAATGTTCTGTCCCCGGAATTGTTGTCCCCGGAATTGTTCCGGAATTGTAACCAGGATGAAACGGAGCACTAACCAGATCGCCCGGCCATCGCGCCGGGCCTATGGGTCTCTACGGGTTCGATCCCATGCCGGATTGAATCTATCGCGTAGGCTCGTTTCCAGCGGAACGAGTGGTTCGGTTGAAGCCGTAAGCAAGACATAAACTGCGACGCTTCGACCAGAATCGAGTGTTTCGATTATGCCTGTGTGTACAGGCCGCAGCGACTTTGCACCGGTCGGTCGAAAACACCGGTTGCTGTAATTTCGCAGGCGGCGGTGTAGAGCATTCGCCTTGCCAAGATATTTGACGTTCCCGTCCACGACGAATGCATAAATACCTGCGGCGTGGCGGAGGAAGGGAGCGTTATGAACTCGGCATTCCCGCGCCTTCCATTCGCCCGCGCGCACGAATCCAAATTTGGCTAGCTCGTCCATTCAACACATATAGCAGATTACGCCCACCCACGATATGGGTCACACAAGTATATAGGCCCCATATATATCTTACCATTTACAAAAATCCAAAAAAACTTCCAGGGACAGTATATTTAATTATCATTCTTGCCCCTCCTTTTAACACAGCTAGCCTCTCCCAAAGCGAGTGTCAATTAAGTATACTGTCCCCGTAAGTCCCGGGGACAGGTAAGTCCGGGGACAGTATACCAAATTGTCCATCACGCAGCGGCTACGCTGGAATGTGGTGTCCCCGGTTGAAGGCATATCAGGGAGAGCTAACTCCAACCCTCACGCACCCAGAAGTTCGAACACTCCGTCCGCGCTGTTCTGGTCGTAACGGGCGGGCAGCAGGCGCTCGATGGTCCGCGAGAACTCCTGCGCCTCCCGGGCGAGGGCCAGGGTGAACTGGCGGCTCTCTTCCTTGCCGGCGCCCGGGGCATAGCCCATGCTGAGCGGGTCGAAGGGCATGCCCGTGCCATATTTCGGCAGTTCGCCCGCCAGCGGCCACAGCCCCGTCATCATCTGCGCAACGGACAGGTCCCATGCGTCCTTGCTGTCGTGGCGATAGGAGTAGTCGAGCAGGCACAGGGATACCCAGTAATGCAAATTGCCCAGCCAGGCGATCGCCTGCGCATCATCGGATTCGATCTGGTTGGGGTGGCCGATGAAGGCGGTCGGGTTAAGCTCGAGCTGGTGGGCCGGATAGGCCTCGTGGTCGGCCGGCAGGTCCCACACATTGTCCACGCCGGAATTGGCGAATGCCGGGTGGCGGCCCTGGTGGAGATCGCGGAAGAAGTTGAAGTGATCGTGCTCGCCCTCTTCCATCACGCCCAAAAGGCCGGCCTTCCATTCCTCGACCTGCGCCGGTGACAGCGGGAATCCGGGGCGGGCGGCGGCCTCGTCAAACAGTTCGAGGATATTGCGATAAAGGCTGCCAACGTGATTGGGGCGCTCCAGATCGCGGATGTCGGCAAGGACCTGGCTGCTGAAAAGCTCGTCCTCGGGTGAGCGCTGCGTGCCTGCGGCAAAGATTGCTGCCGGGCCTTCGAGATAGGCGTACTTTGCCACCGACTTGCGGCTGAGCGGCTCCAGCATGAAGGGGAAGGGATAGATATCGGGCTCGTAAGGAAAGTCCTGCCGGGCGAGGTGCGGGCTGCCGCCCAGTGCGATCAGGAAGCGGTTGACCGCGCCCATGTGCTGCATTTCCTGCACCGCCACGCCCAGGATATTGTCAGCAGTCGGATTGCCGAACCCGACGAGCCGCTGATAGCTGCTTTTGACCGAGAAGGCGCAATAGAGATATTGCAGCATGACCGCGTGTTCGATCTCGGCACCTTCGCGCAGCAGGCGCAGCAGTTCGAGGTAGGGATCGGAGAAATCGCGCACGATCAGGCCGGTCCGCTTGGCGGCCGCTGCACCCGGCGTTGTGCCTGCGCTGTCACCCGTCTGCGCTGCTGCCTGCGTGCTGCCGAGCGTAGCGAGCGCAACCGGCGCGGCGATGCCATTGGCCATGGCGATCTTCAGGAATGAGCGGCGGTTCTTGTCCGGAATGGAATCTACCAGCCGCGCTGTCCCGCGCGCGGTATTGCCTCGCCGTTGATCGCGGTCGTCATGCTTCATCGTGTAACCCTCACCCTTGCGACCTCTGTCCCATACTGCGTGAACACCGTGGAGCAATAGTTTAGCCCCGAAACCGCAAAATTATTACATTTTGTTACGGTACTGCCTTGCCGCCCGCAGCTTTCTCGCAGAGCTGCGCCGCGCCGAAATTGCGCCCGATCAAGCGCGCGGATTTTACACATTTAACAC
>JAHEBH010000013.1 GCA_024642335.1 Erythrobacter sp. | reverse complement strand
GGATCAGGCGTTTCCGACCACGAAACAGGCGGCGGCCACCAGCGCGCCTGCCATCCGGTTGCTGCGGAAGCGCGTGAGCGGATTGGCAGGATCGGCCGGGTCGAGCGTTCTGACCTGCCAGGAAAAATGCACCGCTGCAGGGACCAGTGCGAGCAGCGCCAGCCAGTCTTCCCGCAAGAGCCAGAAGGCGAGCGCAAGGCAGGCGATTGCGCCTGTATAGAACAGGCCCACGCCCGTCTTCACATTGGCGCCAAGGCGCAAGGCGCTGGACCTGATGCCGACCAGCGCGTCATCCTCGCGGTCTTGCAGCGCATAGATCGTGTCATAGGCCATGCACCAGAAGAAGGCCCCGGCATAGAGTGCCAGCATGACCCCCGGGAGGTCAGATCGCAGCGCGATCCAGCCCACCGGCGCCCCCCATGTGAAGACCAGCCCCAGCCACGCCTGCGGCCACCAGGTGATGCGCTTCATGAAGGGATAGGCCGCGACCAGCAGCAGGCTCGCCAGCGCAACGACCTGGGCTTGCCAGCGCAATTGCAGCAGCACGACCAGGCCAACGCCGCACAGGGCAAGAAGCCACACCCATGCCGCCTTCAGGCTTATACGCCCGCTGGCGACAGGCCGTGCCGCAGTGCGTTCCACCTGCCGGTCCAAATCGGCATCGACGATATCGTTATAGACGCAGCCCGCCCCGCGCATGGCTATGGAGCCGAGCAGCAGCCACAGCACCAATTGCCACTGGAAACCGGTCCCCGTCAGCCACACGCCCCAGGCGCAGGGCCAGAACAGCAGCCACCAGCCGATCGGCCGGTCGAAACGCGCCAGAAGCGCATAATCGCGTGCCGCAGTGGGTAGCAGGCCAACCAGGCCGCGATGTTGGCTGTCGGGAGTGATCTGGTTGCTCGTCATGGCTTGCCTCCTAGCCGTACACATCGCTAGTGCCTAGCCATGCCCGCAACGCCCGCATGGCCGCCACGAAGCGCACCACGTCTCTTTGTAGAGGCTGCCTTGGCGCAGGACATGACCGTCCAGATCGATGGCCCGCAGGCGCATTACCTGCTGCGCGTCATGCGCGTGGCAGAAGGCGGTGCGGTAATTCTGTGCGACAATCTCACCGGCGAATGGGCAGCGCGGGTTGTCGAAGCGTCCAAGCGTAACCTTTCGCTGCAAGTGGTCGAAAAGCTGCGAGAGCGGGAGGAGGTGCCGGATTTCTGGCTCTGCCCCGCATTGCTGAAGAAGGACCGTTTCGACATGGTGCTGGAAAAGGCGACCGAACTGGGCGTGGCGCGCATCCAGCCGGTCATCACGCACCGCTGCGTTGCCGACAAGCTTAACATGGATCGTGCCAAGACGATCGTCACTGAAGCGGCAGAACAATGCGCGCGTACGGCGCTTCCAGAAGTGACGGAGCCGATGAAGCTGGAGCAATTGCTCAGGCACTGGCCGGGAGACCGCATCCTCTTTTTTTCCGATGAGCTGGGCGGCGAGCCTGCGGCCAAGGCTTTCGCCGAACATTTGCCACCTGCAGCCATCCTGACCGGTCCCGAAGGCGGGTTTGACGATGCCGAACGCGCATTGATCCGTGACATGCCGGAATCACGCCCCATATCGCTGGGCCCACGCATCCTGCGCGGCGAAACTGCGGCGCTTGCGGCCACCTCACTGTGGATGGGTGCGGCGGGCGATTGGAACTGATTCCCATGTATTTACAGCCGAGACAAATTGATACTGGCGTGACCATGCTTATCATCCTAACGGCCTTGGCATGAGCACCCGCAAGGCGTCAGAGGCAGAGGAGCGGCCGATCGAGAGCCGCGATGATCTGGTCCAGCCGATGCAGGCGGGCGAGAAGCCGCCTGCCCGATGGAAGATCGGCACCGAACACGAAAAGCTGGTCTTCCGCCACGAGGACAAGCGCGCGCCTTCTTACGACGAGAAGGGCGGTATTTTCGACATTCTGATGGCCATGCGCCAGTTCGGGTGGGAGCCGGTCGAGGAGAACGGCAAGGTTATCGCCATGAGCGGCGATGACGGCACGATCAGCCTGGAACCGGCTGGTCAGCTGGAACTGTCGGGAGCGCCGCTCGACAATCTGCACCAGACCTGCGCCGAAACCGGTCGCCATTTGCAGCAGTGCAAGAAGGTGGGCGAGGAGATGGGGGTCGGATTCCTCGGGCTGGGCATGTGGCCGGACAAGACGCGCGCGGAATTGCCGGTGATGCCAAAGGGGCGCTACGACATCATGTTGCGGCACATGCCCCGCGTCGGCAATCTCGGACTCGACATGATGCTGCGCACCTGCACGATCCAGGTAAACCTCGATTATGCGAGCGAGGCCTGCATGGCCAAGAAGTTCCGCACATCGCTGGCGCTGCAACCGTTGGCGACCGCGTTGTTTGCCAATTCACCCTTTACCGAAGGCAAGCCCAATGGCTTCCTGTCCTTCCGCAGCCACATCTGGTCGGATACCGATCCACATCGCACGGGCATGCTGCCTTTCGTATTCGAAGACGGCTTCGGTTACGAACGCTATGTCGATTACATGCTCGATGTGCCGATGTATTTCGTCTTCCGTGACGGGAAATATATCGATGCCGCCGGGCAGAGTTTCCGTGACTTCCTGAAGGGCGAACTTCCCGCACTGCCCGGCGAACTGCCGACGCCGAGCGACTGGACGGACCACCTGTCCACCGCCTTCCCCGAAGTGCGTCTCAAGAGCTTCCTGGAAATGCGCGGTGCCGATGGCGGGCCGTGGAACCGCATTTGCGCGCTGCCCGCATTTTGGGTCGGCCTGCTCTATGACGGTGCCGCGCTCGATGCGGCCTGGGACCTGGTCAAGGACTGGTCGATGGAAGAGCGCGAGGCGCTGCGCAATGCCGTGCCAAAGCTGGCGCTCGATGCCCCCATTCCCGGCGGGCGTAAGCTGCGCGATCTTGCGGGCGAGGTGCTCGGTATCGTCCACTCCGGCCTTTCCGCGCGCGCGCGTCTGGACAGTGGCGGCAGCGACGAGACCGGTTTCCTCAACCCGCTGCGCGAAATCGTGAAAAGCGGGAAAGTCCCCGCCCAACGCCTGCTGGACAAGTTCCATGGCGAATGGGGTGGGGATATCTCCAGGGTCTACGAAGAGGCGTTCTAAACTATCGCTATCCTTGCCGATCTTCCTGTGCTTGTCGAAGAGCGATTGGGTACAGACTTTCGTGGTTCGGCAGGCTCAGCACCTTCGGGCAGGGGCAATCGCCAAAAACGCATTTCCGGCGTTCGCATCGGCTCATTCATAGCTGACTACCTCGAATTCGATCCCGTCCCAGTCGTAGAAATAGAAGCGCCGGCCGGGTTCGTAATCGTCGTGGCCCCAGGGATCGAGGCCATGATCGATCACCACACGTTCGGCTGCATCGAGATCGTCGACCAGCAGGCCGACATGGTTCATCGGGCGGCCCTTCTCCTGGCCGGCGTGGTCCTTCCGGTCGGTATAGAGGGCGAGGTATGTCTCCTCCTCGCCTACATGGATGGTCTCTCCGGCCCCGCCGCCGCCCGGTCCGCGCCAGCGCTGGTGCCAGCCCAGCAGCTTTTCGAAGAAAGCGGCCGAGCGTTCGATGTCGGTGACCGTCAGATTGACATGTTCGATACGTCCTTTGGGCATGTGCAAGATTTCTATTCCAACTGATTGAATCAAAGCCTGAATTCACATCCGGAAAAGCCATTCTGCGAATCAGGGTTTACATATCCTGCAACCTCAAGCTAAGTTGAGGTCAAGCCTTTGTGGATAAAATATCGGGATTGGTGTCATGACGGCAGAGACATTTATCACCATTGGCAAGCTTGCCAGCCGCACGGGAGTGGCCGTCTCGGCTATCCGCTTCTATGAGGAGAAGGGACTGCTGCAGAGCCTGCGCACCAGCGGCAACCAGCGGCGATTCCTGCGCAGCGATATCCGCCGGGTCAGCTTCATCCTGATCGCGCAGAGGCTCGGACTCGCGCTGTCAGAGATCGAGGCGGAGCTGGCTACCTTGCCCGAGGGGCGCACGCCGTCACCGCGCGACTGGCAAAAGATTAGCCGCAACATGCGGGACCAGATCGATAGCCGGATCACCCTGCTCACGCGCACACGAGCCAAGCTGGAGGGCTGCATCGGTTGCGGCTGCCTCAGCCTGCAAAAGTGCCAGCTCTACAATCCCAATGACAAGCTCGGTGCTGCCGGGCCGGGGCCGAGGGCCGTCCTCGATTAGCTGACGGGAGGCGTTGGGCGGTCTCCGTCTCTCAACCGAAATTCGACTTGCTCGCGTGACAATGCCTTGCCGTACAGCCAGCCCTGCGCATTGTCGCAGCCCATGCTTTCAAGCGTTGCATGCATAGTCCGGGTTTCGACGCCAGCTGCCGAAATGGGTATTCTGAGCTCCTTGCCCAGCGTTGCCACTGCATGGACCAGCGCGGCCATCGCCTGATCCTCGTCGATCGCTTCGACCAGCTTCTTGCCGATCTTGATTCGGTCGAACGGTAAATTGTCATCGTGCATGATCGACGCGTACCGGGTGCCAAAATCGTCCACGACAATCCCGATGCCCAGCACCTTGAGCTTGCGGATTTTCGACATGGAACTGATCTGGTCGGAAATCAGGCAGATTTCGGGAACCTCCAGGTCCAGACGATCGGCCGGGAATTCGAATATGGCCAGAATTTCCTTCACCCGGGAAACAAAGAGCGGATCCTCAAACTGGTCCTGTGCGACGTTGATCCCGATCCTCAGGTGAGACGGCCAATTCCGGGCAACCTTGAGTGCCCGCTCCATGACAGAGAAAGATATCTCTGCGACAAGCCCGCAGATATTGGCGATGTCCAGGAAGGCGGATGGCTCTAGCATGCCGCGTGCCGGGTGTTTCCAGCGGGCAAGCACCTCGAACCCCGTCAATTCACCGGAGGCCAGGTCAACGATCGGCTGGAAGTAGGGATAGAACTCCTTCCGCGCCAGGCCTTCGCGCATCTCTGCCTCAAGCCGGTTCCTCTGACGTCTGGCACCCACCATTTCCCGGTCCACCTCGACAATGCAATTTCCTCCCTGTTCCTTGGCCGCATACATGGCGATATCCGCATTGCTCAGCAGTTCGTCGAGCCTGCCGCCGCCTGCCTCCGTGCCGCAAATCCCGATCGATGCCCCGATCAGGAATTCGCCGTCTTCGAGACGGATCTTTGACTTGAGATTCTGCAGGATGCCCTCGGCCAGTTCGTGCGCAAGAGCCATTGCCGCGCCACGGTTGTGGAGGAGAATTGCAAACTCGTCTCCGCCCAGTCGCACACAAACACTGTCTTGTGGGCACAGGCCTCTCAGCATCCGGGCGGTGAAGGCCAGGACCTTGTCGCCCGCCTTGTGCCCAAACAGGTCGTTAACCTGCTTGAAGCGATCCAGATCGATCAGGATCAGAATCGGCGCGGCATTGCTTGACCTTTGCAGGGCTTCGAAGGTCTCCGTCAGATATCGCCTGTTGTTGAGGCCGGTCATGTCATCCTGATAGGCGAGGGTGATGGCGCGGCTTTCCCAGGCATCCAGTTCGGCAAAGCTGGAAACAAGCTGGCTGGAACGCTTCCACGCGAGGACCACCAGCGCGATGTTCAGCAGGAATGCGGAGATTTCTCCGCTGGTCGGCCCGGCATACGGCGTACGGGCAGAGAGGATGGCGGGCATGATCTGGCTGCCGGAGATCGCGAAAACAATGATCGCCAGCAGGGCAACAGTCGCGGTTATCCAGCGCGTATCATGTACGCGCAGCTCATCCAGAAGCACGCCAGCGCCTGAGGGCGAGCGATCGAAATAGGCAAAAGGGGCGGGTGGCATGGCGCTGCGCTCTCATGACAATGAGTCAAAATGGTGCGCCCGAATTGTAATGCGTCATGAAACAGAGTGCTTCGCTACGGATTCTAAGGATATTGTGAACCTTGCTGGCCGACGCGACACAAACCGTTTCCGGTCTTCTCTTGGACGGGACTTAATTACTCCCTACGGAGTTATGCGTAGGCGAATAACATTGGGTGATTTCGTATGGACATTTCTGGCTAAAATTCGCAGTTAACAATTAAACGATGCATGGAAGCGAAGGTAATACTTATTTGCTGACCCTTTCAGGGATCCAGTCGAAATCAAGGTTCATAATTCGGTAACATCTGGTTGCTATTGATATCAATGCGACCCGAAGCCGGATTGCATCTGCATTTCGGCTACCCCCTAAGACCCCCGCCTCGGCGGGGGTTTTTTTGAGCGGTTTCCCCACGTTACGAGAAATTGCTACTCCGCGGCCAGTGCCTCCGCTTCCCCGAGGTCGACGCTGACGAGGCGCGAGATGCCCTTTTCGACCATGGTCACGCCGAACAGGCGGTGCATGCGGCTCATCGTTACGGCGTTGTGGGTGACGATGAGATAGCGCGTGGCGGTTTCCTGCACCATCGAATCGAGCAGGTCGCAGAAACGATCGATATTGGCGTCGTCGAGCGGCGCGTCGACCTCGTCCAGCACGCAGATTGGAGCCGGATTGGTTAGAAATAGCGCAAAAATAAGTGCCGTTGCGGTTAAGGCCTGTTCGCCACCCGACAGCAGGCTCAGGCTCTGGAGGCGCTTGCCCGGCGGCTGGGCGTAGATTTCCAGGCCAGCTTCGAGCGGGTCATCGCTGTCTACCAGTGCCAGATGCGCATTGCCGCCCTCGAACAGGCGGGCGAACAGTACCTTGAAATGCTCATTCACCGCTTCGAATGCGGCGCGCAGCCGTTCGCGTCCTTCACGGTTGAGATTGCCGATCGATCCGCGCAGGCGGCTGACGGCTTCGCGCAATTCCGCCTGTTCGGCGGCGTTGGTTCCGTGCTCTTGTTCGATCCGCGCCAGTTCTTCTGCGGCGACAAGGTTGACCGGGCCGATCCGTTCGCGGCTGGCGAGGAGGCGGTCCATCTCCTCGCTCTCGGCAGCGGAGTCCTTCACCTGCGCATCGTCGAAGTTGAATTTGCCCGATAACAGCGCGGGCGGGGCCTGGAAGCGTTCTCCTGAAATGCGCGCCATTTCCTCGCGGCGTGATTCCTCGTTCTCCGCGCGGGTGGCCAACGCGGCGCGGTTCTCTCGCGCGGTAGAGAGCGCCTCATTGGCTTCGTGCAGGGCGCTTTCTGCTGTGCGCATCTTCTCGGTACAGGCTATGACGGCCGCCTCGGCGCCGGCAAGTTCGGTGCCAAGCCTTTCGCGCAGTTGCTCGCCACCTTCGATCTCGCGCATCAGGCCTTCCGGCTTGGCTGCAGTGACGGCGCGTTCCTGCTCGATTTCCTCGAACCGGGCGGACATGCCCGCAAGGCGCTGCGCGGCTTCACCGGCGCGTGCTTCCCAATTGGCCTTGTCCGATCTTTGCGCCGCCACGCGTTCGCGTGCCACGGCGAGCGCCTGGTCATGCGCGGCAAGCATGGCCATTGCCGCCTGTACGGCGCCGCGCGCCGCCTCATTCCTGGCGCGCGCAGCTTCAAGCGAAGCGCGGCCGGCTTCGGGATCGGGCAGCGCAGTGCGCTTGTCTTCCGCCGCCTTGACCTCCGCCTCGGCCAGCTTGCGCTGCTCGCCAAGGTCTGCCTCGCTCGCATCCAGCTCTGCAAGTCGGGTAGCGAGCCTTTCGCGGCGTGCCTCGGCTTGGTCGAGAGCGCGCAGCGCCTGACGTTCGTCTTCGGCCGCTTCGTTTACTTCGCGCTCGGCAGCGACAAGGTTGCGCTGGACTTGCGATGCCTCGGTGCTGAGGCGGTCATGCGTGGCCTGTGCGTTCGATACTGCATCGCGAAGGGCAGGAAGCTGGGCCTCCAAATCGGCAAAGCGGTTGTCGGCCTCGAGCCGGGCAGCCTCGGCTGCCCCTTCTCCGCGTGCCACGAAACCGTCCCACCGGCGCAGGAAGCCGTCGCGCGTGACCAGCCATTCGCCGGGTCCGAGCACGCGGCTGTCATCTGCATCGGCGACATGCACCAGCGCGAGGCGTGCGGCGAGTTCGTCGGGGCATTTGGCGACGTGGTCGGCAAGGCTGTCAGCCACCTTTGCGGGGGCCTTGGCGCCTGTCCAGTAACGACCATCTGTGCCAGCCTCTGGCGTACCGAGCGGGCTCTTGCCGTCGCGGCCCAGAACGGCGGCGAGCGCGCGTTCATAGCCCTTTTCGGCGGAGAGCCTGTCCAATGCCACGGGTTTGCCGCCGCGGTTCTGCGCCTGTTTCGCGCGCGCCTCCCGGTCACGCTGCAAGGCAGTGAATTCGCGTTCGATGCCTGCCAGTTCGGCACGGGCCGAGGAGAGTGCGCTGGCTGCCTCGTCGCGCGCTGCGGAAAGTTCGTCCTTTTTCGCGCGGCTGGCTTCGAGCTGTTCGCGCAGTGCCTCGCGCCGCGATGCAGCGGTTTCGGCAGCGGCCTTGGCTTGGGCAACGGCCTGTTCGGGGTCGCCTTCTCCCACCAGGCTGGCGCGTTGGACGAAGAGGCGACGTTCCTCTTGCCCCAGCCGGTCGAGGCGCGATCTGGCCTGCGCCACTTCTGCTTCGGCGACGCGCCATTCGGCCTCTACCCCTGCATGATCGGCTGTGGCCCTGGCGAGCGCCAGTTCGGCGGCGCGTCCGGCCCGTTCGGTATCGTCGGATTTGGCAACAAGCGAAGGCCGCTTCGCCTCATCCCCTTGCAGCGCCGCGGTGTTGGCCGTCAGCGCAGCTTCAAGGTCTTTCATCGCCTGCGCGGCATCGCGCGTCATGCGATCGGCCTCGAACCTGTCCTCCTCCAGCCGCTCCTTCTGCCGGTCGAGATCGGCAAGGCGCTGCTGCGCGGCTTCCAGCTGGCTGGCGAGCGCGGCCATGCGGTGGCCATGCGCGCTGGCATCGTCGCGTCGGTCGGCCAGTTCGTCGCGCAACTCGGAGAGCTTCTCGGCCAGCTCGTGCTGGGCCTTCTGCGCTGCCCTGGTAGAATCCTGCGCAGATGAAACCCTTGCATCGGCCTGTTTTGCCTGTTCACGCGCGGTTTCGGCTGCGGCAGCCGCATCGCGCCAGCGGGCGAACAGCAGGCGTGCTTCGGAAACATGGATCTTGTCGGACAGTTCCTTGTAGCGTTCGGCCTGCTTGGCCTGCCTGCGCAGCGATGAAATCTGGTTGTCGAGACCTGCCATCAGGTCTTCGATACGCTCAAGGTTCTTTTCGGTAGAGCGCAGCTTGCTTTCCGCATCGCGGCGGCGGACGTGCAAGCCGGCGATGCCCGCCGCCTCTTCCAGCATCATGCGCCGCTCGGCGGGTTTGGCGGCGATCACCTGGGCGATCTTGCCCTGGCTTACGAGCGCGGGGGAGTGCGCGCCTGTCGCGGCATCGGCAAACACCAGCGCAACGTCCTTTGCGCGCACATCATTGCCGTTGACGCGGTAGGCGCTGCCCGCGCCGCGTTCTATCCGGCGCGTGACGTTGATCTCTTCGCCTTCGGAGTCCGCGGCGTGGAGCACCACCTCGGCAAAGTCGCGCGGCGGGCGGGTGGCGGTGCCCGCGAAGATCACGTCCTCCATGCCGCCAGACCGCATGGACTTGGGCGAGTTTTCGCCCATCACCCAGCGGATCGCTTCGAGCAGGTTGGATTTGCCGCAGCCATTGGGGCCGACGACTCCCGTCAGCCCCGGCTCGATCCGCAGTTCGGCAGGCTCGACGAAGCTCTTGAAACCCGAGAGTTTGAGCTTCCTGATCTGCATCGCGGCCTGCCTCTCCCTTCGGTCCTAGCGCGCGCCGGCGTTCTGTAGCGCGGCTTCGACTATCGCCCAGCTTGTGCCGTCGAGGCGCTGACCGTTGAGGAAGAAGGTCGGTGTGCCGGTAACGTCCAGCTCATCCGACTGGGTTGCTGAATTTTCCATGATCGTTCGCGCAGCATCGGCATCAGCGAGGCATTGCAGGGACTGATCGGTGCTGAGGCCGCGCGCGGCGAAGAAGTCCAGCAGGCCGGAAACAGCAGCGATCTGCTGCATGCGATCATCGCCCTGGTTGGCCATCGCCGCGTTCAGAGCTTCACCACTCTGCTGTGCGGTGGTGATGATCCCTTCGAGGTCGTTCCATGCCTGCTTGGCCAAGGGGATCGACGTGGCGGGATCGCCGCAACGCACCAGCATGGCGATAGTCAGGTCCAGCGGATCGTGCACCTGGTTGCGCAGTTCCAGGCTGACCACACCGCTCTCGATATAGCGTTCCAGATTGCCGCTCGACTCCTTGGAGAAGGTTGCGCAGTGCGAGCAGGTGTGGCTGGCATATTCGACCAGCTTGAGCGGGGCATCGGGATTGCCTTCCAGAATGCCACCCATGTCCGTGAACACCGCCATCTGGCCCCAGCTCTGTCCTTCGGGAGCGGTGATAGGGTCAATCGCTTCGCCGACGGGGCCGCCGGAAGTGGAATCACCCGAGCCGCAGGCGGCCAGTGTCAAAACCAGGGGAGCGGAAAGGGCGGCGAAAGCCGAGCGGCGGAACTTCATCATGTGAACTCATCCTGTTCAGTAGGGGTTGGAAGGCTAGCCTAAGGAGGCGAGTGAGCAAAACGTCCGATGTGCTTCCCGGGGCGCTTTTGCACAGGGATATCCCCGTTGCTCTAAGGTTACTGGGTTGCGCGGGCGAGTATCGGCGACAGGGCGGACCAGCTGTGGACATTCGGAAGCATCTCGCCGTTGATGGCGAAGCTGGGCGTTCCGGATATATCGAACTGGGCATCGTTGGCCTGCGCCCGGGCGACGAGGTTCTGCAAAGCCGCCTCGTCATTCAGGCACTGGTCCAGTTGTGCAGCGGTATAGCCTCGCGGCTCCATCAACTCGTAGAAGTCGAGGTCGGAAGCGATAGCGCGCATGCGCGCACCCAGCCGGCCTGTTGTCCAGCGCTGTTGCTGCGCGGGGCTGGCATCGATGGCAACCTGAAGCCAGTCTTCCTGAGCGCGGATAATGGCGCGGTGATTGCCCCAGAACTTGTCTTCACTGCCGCATTCGGCCGTAAGCGCTGCGGCCAGGTCCAGCGGATTACGCAGCACGTGGCGAACTTCCATCTGGAGCTTGCCCGGCTGGATATAGGCGAGGCGCAATGGCGCATCGGCCTCCTGCTCGAAATGCGCGCAATGGGGGCAGGAATAGCTGACGAAGGCGATCATGCTGGTTGCCGCAGCGGGATTGCCCAGGCGATGCCCCTGCTCGGTGCGCACAGCCGTCGTATCCCAATTCTGTGCGGCCACGCCTGCCAATGGCAGGCTCGCCAGCAGCAGGCCGGCCCAAATAGCCTTCTTCATCCCTGTTCATCCTCTTTCCGACCGATCGATCGCGCCAGCGATTCGAGAACGGTCCGCAATTCCGGGTCACCGATATCGCGCAGGCTTTCCCCCAATTCCATGGGGATCGGCTTCAACGACGGTGGTGCAGTGCGCTTTGAAACATGATCTGCCTTAACCACGCCTTGCCGGATCTTTGCCCGCGCGACAGCCTTGTAGCCAAAAAAGCGGTTCACCCGTTCGATAATCTCCGGGATCACATGCTGGATAAGCGGGGCATGGGCGGGCAGGACGACGAGCTGGAGGATGCCCTCGCTCTTCTCTCCCGGCGGGAAGCGGATCGATTCGGGCTGGCACACCCTGGCATGGGTTTCGCCGACGATATCGGGCCAGCGAGTGACCACGCTTGACTGCACGAAGCCGAAGCGGCGGAATGCAGCGCGGCCGATTTGCGGCACCAGGTCCGCCACCGCTCGCGCTTCGCCCCCGCGCGGGCGCTCGTAAGGCCTCTGTTTGCCCTTTTCGGTGGACTTCGGTGCCGGTCTGTCGTTGTCACGTTCCATTGCGGGCCATGCTATGCCATGGCGAGGGCATGGTGGATAGGGCCGCATCACTCCTGCTCGATTGGTATGATGGTCATGCGCGCGACCTGCCCTGGCGGGTAAAGGGTGCCGCAAAGCCCGATCCATATCGCGTGTGGTTGTCCGAAGTGATGCTGCAGCAGACCACCACTGGCGCGGTCGCCCCCTATTTCGCCAAGTTCACAGCCCGCTGGCCCGATGTCGAGGCGCTCGCCGCCGCAGCGGAAGCGGATGTCATGGCGGAATGGGCGGGGCTGGGATATTATTCGCGCGCGCGCAACCTGGTGAAATGCGCGCGAAAAGTGGCGGAAATGGGCGGTTTTCCGCAAGCCGAGGGGGAACTGCGCAAGCTGCCGGGGCTGGGTGATTATACGGCGGCGGCGATCGCTGCGATCGCCTTCGGCCAACGCGCGGTAGTTGTGGATGCCAATGTCGAAAGGGTCGTCGCGCGGCTCTTTGCAATAGAGGAGCCATTGCCCGCAGCACGCAAGCTGATCCGGGCGCAGGCCGATGCGATTACACCGCAGGAGCGCGCAGGCGATTTTGCGCAGGCGATGATGGATCTGGGTGCGACCATATGCACCGCGCGCGATGCCAGGTGCCTGCTCTGTCCGGTGCAGGAACTCTGCCGGGGAAGGGCGAGCGGCGATCCGCTGCGCCTCCCGCGCAAGGCAGCGAAGAAGGCCAGGCCGCACCGCAGGGGGACGGCTTGCTGGATCGAGCGGGATGGCCCCAATGGAGCTGAAGTCTGGCTGGTGACCCGTCCGGGCAAAGGCATGCTGGGCGGAATGCGCGCGCTGCCGGACGATAACTGGTCTGCCCGTTCGGATGGCGCCGGGGATGTGCTCATTCCCGGCGCATGGAGAGCCGGCGGCGTGGTGCGTCACAGTTTTACCCATTTCGACCTGGAACTGGGCGTGGTGATTCATGCAGGGGATGCGCCCGATGTGCCCGGGCAGGGCGAATGGTGGCCGCTCGACAATCTTGATGCAGCAGGGCTGCCCACGCTTTTCGCCAAGGCCGCGCAGCTTGTGCTGTCGCGGAGTTAGAGGACCCCGCCGCCCAGCATCAGGCGGATCACGGCCACGGCAAAAATCACCAGGCAAAGGTTCCTGCCAGCATTCGATCGCGACAGTGCGCCTATCCCCAGGCCGACCACAACGAGCGGCAGGGCAAGCCAGTTGCCCCGTCCGAGCAGTGGAATCTGCGAGGGGATGACGATGACCAGCGAAACCAGACCTATCAGGACAGAGAGAATATTGAGCATGTGTCTTATCTAGATAATACAGCGCGATTCCGCAAGGCTTGAGCTTCGGTTGCGCAATGCTACTGTCCGCGCGGATCAGGACTCTCCAGGAGAAATTACGTGAACCAGCAAGCGATCATGGCGCCCTATTTGTCACGCCGGGCCATGATGCGTTCCACGGCCATGCTTGGTTGTGGTGCCGCGCTGTCCGGACTGCCGTTCGCCTCGCGTGCCCTGGCGCAAGAGGCATCGCAATGGCCGCGCCTCAGCGCCATGATCGACAGCTACGTCCGCACCCGCAAGGTCGCCAACATGGTCGCAGCTTTGGGCTGGGGCACCGACGTCCCGCAATTCCTCGCTTCAGGAAATACCAGCTTTACCAGTTCTGTAACGGCAGGACCGGACACGATTTATCGCATCTACTCCATGACCAAGCCGGTCACGGGCATGGCCACGATGCTGTGCATAGAGGACGGTTTGCTGTCACTGGACCAGCCGATTGCGGAAATCCTGCCTGGCTTCGCCGATATGAAGGTGCAGAAGACCTATGATGGCGCGATCACGCCCGACAATCTCGAGCCTGCCGAACGGCCGATCACGGTGCGGCATTGCCTCACCCATACCGCCGGGCTTGGTTACTCCGTTATCCAGCAAGGCCCGATTGTGCAGGCCTATGGTGAGAGGGGAATTGTCCCCGGCCTCGTCTCGCGTCTGCAAATGATCCCACTCCTCAGCGGTACGCCAGCGGGCAGCCTGAAACAGTTCGCAGATGAACTCGCCAGCATGCCGTTGGTGCTGCAGCCGGGAACGCGCTGGTCCTATTCAATGGGGCTCGATCTCCTGGGCCGCGTGATCGAAGTCGCATCGGGCAAGAGTTTCGATGCCTTCCTGAAGGAACGCATTTTCGATCCCTGCGGCATGGACAGCACCGGCTTCCGCGTGAAGCCGGGGCAGGAAGGGCGCTTCACCGCCAATTACTTCGTCTTCGAGGGCCTGCTGCTGCCGATCGATCTGCCTGGCAGTTCGGTGTATGAAGAGGATCCGCCGTTCCCCTTTGGCGGTGCGGGCCTGGTATCGACCCCTCGCGACTATGACCGCTTCCTGAAGATGCTCGCCAATGGCGGGGAGATTGACGGTGTACGCGTGATGGACGCGGCAACGGTGCAACTGGCCACGTCCGAGCTCAGCCCCGATACGCTCGCCCGTGGTGGGGGCTTCAGTTTTGGCGGTGATGAATTCGGCTTCGGCGCCGGCGGCCTTGTCGGCAGGGGGCAGACAGATGGCCTGTTCGGCTGGTTCGGGATGGCGGGCACATGCGGCCTCGTGAACCTCAAGCTGGGCTTGCGGCACAATCTGATGACCCAATACATGCCGGCGGAGATCTATCCGGTGTATCAGGATTTTCCCACCAACGTAGCGGCAGATGCCGCCAGCCAGTTGTTGCGCGGGTAGGCGATGACAGTGCCATTCACTGCGCAGGCGCTCGACCGCGCCGATCATCTGCGTACCGACCCGGAAGGGCTTGCCGCAATGCGCGCCAGCACCGATGCGCTGCTGCTGGCGATGGACGGGCTGGTCCCGCAACTGGACGAGAATGACCGGCTGGTCTGGACCGGTCTCTCGCAACTGGACGAGGATGCCCAGACCGTATTCCTCGGCCTGAAGGAAGGCGCGCCGTGCTTTGCTGCTGTTCCGAAGGTGGGAGACAGTCTGCCAGCCTATGCCCATCGCAGCAGCTGGATTGTCATCTCGCGCCTTAGCCAGGAGGAGCTGGCGCTCTATGGCGGTGCGCGCAGCCTGGTGGATTGGCATGCGCGCCATCGCTTCTGTGCCCAATGCGGCGAGCCTACGCTGATCGCCAAGGGCGGCTGGCAGCGCGACTGCCCCTCCTGCCAGGCACAGCATTTCCCGCGCACCGATCCGGTGGCGATCATGCTGGTCGAACACGATGGCGCGCTGCTGCTGGGGCGCGGGCCGCATTATCCTGCGCGCTCCTATTCCGCGTTGGCGGGTTTCATCGAACCGGGCGAGAGCATCGAACAGGCCGTTGCGCGCGAAGTACTGGAGGAAGCGGGCGTTCGCACCCATTCGGCGCGCTACATCGCCAGCCAGCCCTGGCCATTTCCCAGCCAGCTGATGATCGGTTGCCATGCACTGGCCGAAAGCCGCGAACTGGTGGTGGATTACACCGAGCTGGAAGATGCCCGCTGGTTCACCCGCGCAGAAGTGGCAGAGGCGATGGAGAAGGGGCGGGACTCAACGTCCTTCATTCCGCCACCTTCGCGCGCTATTGCCCATCATCTCTTGAACTGGTGGCTGGAGCAGGATTGATGGCAGACGAATTGCAGGTGGATGTGTGGTCGGACGTTGTCTGCCCCTGGTGTGCCATCGGCAGCACGCAATTCCTGCAGGCGGTCGAGGAACTGAAGGGCGAGGTGGATGTCACCATCCGCTACATGCCTTTCGAGATGAACCCTGCAATGGGCGCAGAGGGTCACAACCAGGTGGACCTGCTCGCCAGGGCCTATGGCAAGACCCCTGCCGAGGTTCTCGCCATGCGCCGCAATGTCGAAGCGACGGGCGAGGCGGCCGGCTTCCCGATGAGCTGGCAAGGCGAGGGCGAAGAACCCGTGCAGATGGTGTGGAACACGCATGACGCGCACAAGCTGCTGCGCTGGGCGCTCACGGTCGCCGAGCCCGAAGCACAGGTGCGGCTGAAGTTGGCGCTGTTCCGCGCCTATTTCCAGCAGCGACAGAACATCTCCGACCGCGAACTTCTGCTCGATATTGCCGAGGCCGAAGGGTTTGACCGTGTGGCGGCAGCGGCTGCGCTGGAGGACGAGGCCTTATCCACTGCGGTAAAGATGGAAGAACAGCGCGCGGCGCAGAGCCGGATCACCTCTGTCCCCGCCTTCGTGGTGGCGAACAAATATATCCTGCAGGGCGCGGCAGAACCCGAGAACTACAAGCAGGCGCTGATCAAGCTCGCCAGCATGGAAGCGATGGCTTGAAGGACTTCTAAGCGTCATCCTGAACTTGTTTCAGGATCCACTTCTCCGGGAAGTGCGGATCTTGCGGCTTGATGAATGCTGAAACAAGTTCAGCATGACGTGAATTACACCAGCCCCAGTTTGTTCAATTCGCGCACCAGATTGCCGGGCATGACATCGCCCTCCATTTCGCCTTCTTGCACATCTCGGGGCGCGTCCTCGTCCTTGAGATAACGCCAGCCCTGATGCGCGCGTTTGGCCTTGGGGTGGACGAGGTGGAGCCTGTTCTCCAGCAATATGTCCCAATGCCCGTCCTTGCGCTGTTCGAAGCCGAGGATGGCGGCGCGGGCGACCATGGCGTGCTCGTGGATCCAGTAGAGCGAGCCGCCCTTCATCTCCTCATGCCGCTTGGGCAGGTAGCGCGTGCGCAGCCGTCTTTCGGGCGTATTGCCATCGAACCAGTCCTGCAAATCTTGCAGCGACGAGGCGCGATAGGCAATCTTGGTCATGTGCAGCGGCATGCATCCCGGAATAGGAATTTTTGCCGGTGAGGCAAGGCGGGGCGCTATTCCGCGCCGCCCAAGGGTCCGCCGAAGAGGTTCGCGGGGTCATATTGCGCCTTCACCGCGCAGAGCCGCTCGTAATTCGGACCAAATCCGGCCTTCGTCCGGTCCACTTCGTCGCGGTCGAGATAGTTGAGGTAGACGGTACCGTCGGAGAAGGGCCTGAGCTTGTCATAGCAGGCGCGTGATGCGGTGATGGCTTCCTTATCCATCGCCGGGTCGATCCAGCCGGCGGAGATGCCGAGATTGTAGCGCGCGCTGCGGTTGGCAAAGGCAGTATCGGTCACGCCGACACGGCCCGCGGCGCCGCCCAGCGCCTCGATGAAGATTGACGTAAATTCGCCCGGGATCGTGCGGATGCCATCAAGCATGACATCGACCAGCTCGTCGCTGAGGTCGTCGACGAAGATCGACTTCCAGTAGAAGCGGTTGCCGTGCGGATTGGCTTCGGCAAAGCTCTTCTGGAACTCGACATAGGGCTGCGTCGTGTTGAACCCGAATACCAGTTCTCCCAATTCGAGCAGGGGCTGCAATTCGGCCATTGCCTGCTCCTCCTCGCCGACATGGAAGCCGACCACGGCAAGGCATTTTTCGCTATGCCAGTCGGCGGGAAAGGGATCGGCAGCAGGGACGCGGGTGAAGACGGGAACCATGCCGACATCGTCCGATGCATCGTGCATGAAGTCGCGGATGTAGCGAACAACGTCATGCGCCTTTTCGAGTGGGTAGAAGGCCCATGCGGTCACGATTTCGGGACCGATAGGGGTGAGGCGGTAATCGAAGCGGGTGACCACCCCGAATTGCCCGCCGCCGCCGCGCAGCGCCCAGAACAGGTCTGGATATGAGTTTTCATTAGCCTCGACCACGCTGCCATCGGCGAGCACAACCTGCACGCCCTCCAGATTGTCGATGGTCAGCCCCAGCTTGCGGGCGAGGAAGCCGATGCCGCCGCCGAGCGTCAGGCCTCCCGCGCCGGTGCTGGGATCGACTCCGGCGGTGACAGCCAGCCCGTGCGCTTGCGTTGCTGCGTCCAGCTCTCCCAGCAAGGTGCCGCCGCCGACATGGGCGATGCGGGCCTCGGTATTGACGTCGACCTGGTTAAGCTTGCCCAGATCGATCACCATGCCGCCTTCCGGCATCGATGCACCCGAGACAGAGTGCCCTCCGCAGCGCGCCACGGCGGTCAGGCCATGCGCTGCGGCATGTTTCACTGCGGCGACGACATCATCCACGCTGCGGCATTCGGCGATGAGCGCCGGTTTGCGGTCGATCATGCCGTTCCAGCCGTGGCGGGCGTCGTCGTAAGCGTCATCGCCCGGTGCGATGACCCGTCCAGCAAAGTTGTCGATCGTCATTGGTCTATCCCCCGCTGCCTGCGAGGTTAGCCTATCACGGAATGGCGGAGGCTCAAATTACCCCACAAGCCCCACAGCCACCGCCAGGCCGAGGAAGGCGAAGAAGCCCATCGAATCGGTGATCATGGTCACGAACACACTGCTGGCAACGGCAGGGTCCTGGTCCAGCCGGTCGAAGGCGACGGGCACCAGCACTCCGGCCATGCCCGAAACGATGATGTTGATCACCATGGCCGCAGCAATCACCCCGCCCAGTTGCGGAGTGAAAATGAGCGTTGTGGCAAGGCCGATAAGCACCGCCACCGTGGCTCCGTTCATCAACGCCACCTTCATCTCTCGCCAGACGATGCGGCCGGTGTTGGACCGGGTCAGCTGGTTCATGGCGATGGCGCGCACGGTCACCGCCATCGTCTGGGTTCCGGCGTTTCCGCCGATGCTGGCGACGATCGGCATGAGCACGGCCAGCGCCACCAGTTGCTCGATCGCAGCACCGAACATGGCGATGATGGCGGAGGCCACCACGGCGGTGCCGAGATTGGCGATCAGCCAGCGAACGCGGGCGGAATAGGCTTCTGCCAAAGGTTCGTTGATGTCGCCGTCGCCCGCGCCGGAAAGGAGCATGACGTCCTCTTCAGCCTCTTCCTGGATAATGTGCACGATATCGTCGACCGTCAGCTGGCCCACCAGTCGCCCGTCCTCATCCACCACGGCGGCGGAAATCAGCGCGTAACGCTGGAAACGCAGCGCCACTTCTTCCTGGTCCATGGTGACGGGGATCAGCGTCTGGTCGCGCTTCATCACGTCGATCAGCGGGATGTGGCGCGGCGTGCGCAGGATCCAGCTGAGCTGGCAGGTGCCGACCGGATGGTGACGATGGTCGACTATGAAGACTTCCCAGAACTCGGTGGTCATGTCGTCATTGTCGCGCAGGTAATCGATCAGATCACCCACCGTCATGTTTTCCGGCACCGCCACCAGTTCGCGCTGCATCAGGCGGCCGGCGGTCTCCTCCGGATAGGACAGCGCATTCTCGATCGCGGCACGCTCTTCCGCGTCCATTTCGGCCAGGATGGCCTTTTGGTCGGGCTCGTCGAGATCCTCGATCAGCTGGACGGCGTCGTCGGTATCGAGCTGTTCGGCGATTTCAGCGATCACGGAGGCGGGCAGTGCCTCCACCATGTCCTCGCGCACGTAATCATTGAGCTCGGATATGACCTCGCCCGTCATCAGGTCCGAAATGGCCGCGGCCAGGGCGCGCCGTTCGTCTGGCTGCAGCAGTTCGAGAAGGTCGGCGATGTCGGCGGGGTGGAGCGGTTCGACCAGCTCATAGGCGCGCGCCTCGTCTTCCTCCTCCAGCGCATCGCGGACCGAATCGACGAATTCGGGCTTCAGCCTGTCATCCTCGTCAAACTCGGCGCCGTCCTCGCGGGCGGCGGCGTCTGCTTCGAGTTCTTCAAGATCGTTTTCGGCCATGACCGGTGGCCTAATAGCACTACCGGTAAAAGCAAGCGGGCGGGTGACTTTGCCGACATTCGGCCTATAGGGGCATCATAGCAATTACAGGAGAATATCGCATGGCCGACGAGAAACTGACCTTCACCCTCGAAACCGGAAACGGTGAAGGCGGTGACGTCGTGATCAAGCTGCGCTCGGACCTCGCGCCGGGTCACGTGGAGCGGATCAAGGAACTGGTCGGGGAAGGCTTTTACGACGGCGTGGTGTTCCACCGCGTGATCCCGGGTTTCATGGCACAGGGCGGTGACCCGACGGGTACCGGCATGGGCGGTTCTGACAAGCCCGACCTGAAGGCCGAATTCAATGATGCGCCGCACGTGCGCGGGGTATGTTCCATGGCACGCACCGCAGTGCCGGACAGCGCCAATTCCCAGTTCTTCATCTGCTTCGACGATGCCCGCTTTCTCGATCGCCAGTATACTGTCTGGGGCGAGGTTGAGAGCGGCATGGAGCATATCGATGCACTGCCCAAGGGCGAACCGCCGCGCGAACCCGGCAAGATCGTGAAAGCGACAGTCGGTTGAAACTGCCGCGCCGCTTGATCGGCGTGGCCTTGCTGGGGGCAGTTGCGGGGCTTCCCGCCTGCGCGCTGCCCCCGGATGCGCCGACAGTGCTGGCATCTGCCAATGGCACGGGGCCGGACGATGCCTATGTCGTATCGAGCGTGGCGCAGGAATATGAGGTTCTGGAACTGCTGGGCCTGCAAAGCCGGGGGCAGGAACTGCATGTGATCGACGGCAAGCCTTACGATGTCCTCGACGCCATCGACCCCCAGACACAAGAAACGCGAGACGTCTGGTTCGACATCTCGCGCTTCTTCAGGCGTATTTGATGCGCTGGATTATTAGTCGGGCGCCACATCCCGGTTCTGGATCAGCCAGCGACCGTTGATCCTCACCACCACATCGCGGCCCCAGCCTTGCGCCAGCAACTGCGGCGCGGCGGCTCCGGGCGAACCGCGTGAAACGGTCTGCCAATAATAGTTCACCACTGCCCGGTTGGGGTTGATGAACTCGATGTTGTGGTTGCTCATCACATGGTGCAGCATGGGCGATTCATCGGTCCGCTGTTCGGCCATTCCTGCAACCATGGCGCGCAAGTTGTCGCGGCCTGTTGTGTCGAGGAAGGAACCGTCCTCGGTGAAGACGGCGGCATAGGCGTCCGGGTTCCAGCTGTCGATCGCGCGGACATAATCCCACATCAGCTTCTCGATCGCGGCGCGATCCCGGGCTTCGCGCAGCAATGTGTCCGTATTACCCGGCGCTTCAGGTGCGGCTCCGGGCAGGGTGGCCGGATCCCAGTGCTCGTCTGCCTTGCCATCGACGAAACGCCAGGTGTCGAACCAGGTCGTCGTGTAGCTTCCCCCTTCCGGGTCGTCGGCATAAGGCATGATTCTGCGCGTGAGAATGGTGACATAGTCGCCTTCGGCCTGAACCGCGACCACGCCATTGCCATCTTCCGCACTCAGCGCGGGGCAGGGATCGAGCACGGGGCGCCGAGCGATCTGGGTGAAGTAATAGAGCACGCCTTCCAGCCCCGAAGCAGCGACGGGATTATGCTGGATATAGGCATCGGTCAGCCATTCGCTCGCACGATCCCATTCGTTGCACTTCAAGAGGTTACGCTGGATATGCAGCGCTGCCTGCTTGTTACGGTGGAGCACCGGGTCATCGCTTGTGAACAGGCTTTCCGGGTCCGGATGCGGGACAACCGGGTCGCTCAGCGCGCGCATTTGGGCCTGCGCGGCGAACGGTGTTGCGGCAACCAGTGCGGCGGCCAGGACGGTCTTGGCGAATGTCATGTCTCTCCCCCTCAATTAGGTACTCGATTCCTTCGGCGAATGGTTCTTGCCGCAATTCCATGAGGCTGGCTAGGCCTCTGTCCTCCTAGAGGTCAGCCGAGAGCAGCCAGTCGTGAAAAATCCGAACTGGTCGAGCTTCAAGGTCAGCAGGCCGACACACGAACCAGTAGCTGTAGGGGCTTTCCACCCGCACATCGAACAGCTTGGCGAGGCGCGGGTCATTGTTACGCGCCATATGGTCATCGTGCATGATGGCGATTCCCAGGCCCTGCGCCGCTGCCTCCAGGATCAGCTGTCCGGAATCGTAATGATCGACGGCCGCCGGATTGAGCCGTTCGAAACCCAGCGCTTTTTTCCAAGCCTCGAAGCTCAGCGTCATGTCGGTGTGCACCAGGAAGGTCTGTTCTTCCAGCGCCGCCTGGTCGGGCTCCGACCCAAGCTTTTCGGCCAGTTCCCGGTTGCAGATTGCGTGCACCGTGTTCTGGCCGAATTTGAGCGAATGGAACGAAGGGTCGGGATCGGTCATCAGCGTGATCGCTGCATCAAGCGTATCGCCTACGCGATCGATCAGGTGCGGGCCGGTGTCGACATCCAGGTGCAGCCGCGGATGCAGGCGACGCAGTTCGGGAAGCTTGGGGAAGAGTCGCTGCGATCCGAACAAGGGCATAACACCCAGCCGCAAACGCATCAGCTGCAAGTTTTCACTTTGCGATTCGACGGCGGCTGCCAGCGCTTCCAGGTGCGGCGCCACGGCGTCATAGAAGATGCGACCCTCGTCGGTCAGTTTCATGGTCTGGCCGGAGCGCGAGAAGAGCTTGCGGCCGGTAAAATCCTCAAGGTTTGCGATGCGCCGGGAGAGTGCAGAAGGGCTCAGCCCCAGCTCATGCGCAGCCGATCGGGCCGAGCCAAGGCGCACGACTCGCACGAAGGCCTCGAGGGCGCGCAGAGGGGGCAGACGACGCATGGGCGCCTTTGTTTCGAAATTTGCAACTGCTGTCGAGCGGGTAATTTCCCGAAATCGCGGAAATCTTTAGCGCTACCCGTCTCCAGTCACTTCCTCTTCGGGTTGCGGGGCGTGGAGGCGCAGGCGGGTGACATGCGTTTCGTCTCCGTCTGTGACTTCTATGCGCCATCCGCTGGGGTGGGTCAGCATTGCACCGGGACGGGGAACCTGCTCTGCCAGAATGAAGGCAAGGCCGCCCAGCGTATCAACCGCCTCTTCGACATCTGCGATGCGCGCATCACCGATGATCTTGGCGACATCATCCAGTTCGGCGCGGGCATCGGCATCCCACATGCCTTCGCCTATGGACACAACCAGATCCACAGGCGCCTCGTCATGTTCGTCCTCGATCTCGCCGACAATCTCCTCGACAAGGTCCTCGATGGTGATGATGCCATCAGTGCCGGAAAATTCGTCGAGCACGATGGCCAGGTGCGTCCGGTGCGCCCGCATGTCGGCCAGGACGTCGAGCGCCCCGCGCGCCTGCGGCACATAGAGCGGCTGGCGCATCAGCACGGTCCAGTCGGCGGGCGGGTCCTTCTTTTCGGCGAGAAAGACAAACACATCCTTCACGTGCATCATGCCGATCACATGATCGAGCTGATCGCGATAGACGGGCATGCGGGAATGGCCATGTTCGGCGAACAGGGCGACAAGTTCTTCCCAGCTGGCTGAGGCATCCACGGCGATGATCTGGCCACGCGGGATCGCCACGTCATCCGCATCATGATCGCTGAAATGCAGCAGGTTGCGCAGCATGGTGACTTCGACGGCGGAAAGGTCCCCTTCCGCACGCTCCTCACCATCCGCACTGGAGGATTGTTCGTCCTCGTGTTCGTCAATCGCCTCCTCAAGCTGCTCACGCAGCGATGGGCCGTTGTCTTGTTCAAAGATTGAGCGGATTGCGTTCCACAATCCGCCGCTACTGTCCGCGTCTCCCGATTGGGATTCGCCGTTCTTGCTATGCTCGGGCATCGCCGAAGTTGCCTGCTCCTGTTAAGCGTCTCGTTCCCCATATGGGTCTGCTATTCCCAATAGTGCAAGCACCTTTACCTCGAGTTCCTCCATCTTTTCCGCATCGGCATCGGAAATTTCATGGTCGTAGCCGGCCAGATGGAGCAGTCCGTGCAGGATCAAGTGGCTGGCGTGGTCCTGCAGCGACACCCCCTTTTCTTCCGCTTCACGGGCGCAGGTTGCATGGGCAAGGGCGATATCGCCCAGCATTTCGGGTGGGCCGTCGGGGCCAAGCGCGAGCAGATCATCCCGCTCCAGCATGGGGAAAGACAATACGTTCGTCGGCTTGTCGCGTTGCCGCCATTCGCGGTTCAGCACGTGGATTTCCTCATCCGAGGTGAACAGCAGGCTGGTGACGAGGCGGGTGTTGGCCAGTTCCGGGACATGCCGCGCAGCCGCCTCGGCTACGCGCCCGGCAAGCGCTTCCCAATCCCCATCCGGCCAGGGTTCCTCGATCTCGATCTCGAGTTCCATCCCGGCATGGGCTCCGATCAGGCCGAAAGCCCGCCCAGCAGGCGGTATTTGAGTTCGAGATATTCATCCATGCCCTGATGCGCGCCTTCGCGGCCGAGGCCCGATTCCTTGATCCCGCCAAAGGGTGCGACTTCGGTGCCGAGCAGGCCTTCGTTGAGCGCGACCATGCCATATTCCAGAGCGTTGAACACGCGCGCGGCGCGGCCCACGTCGCGGGTGTAGAAATAGGATGCGAGGCCGTAATTGGTGTTGTTGGCGATGCTCAGCGCCTCTTCCTCATCGGCGAACGACATGATCGAGGCGACCGGACCGAAGATTTCCTGCTGCGCAATGTCCATGTCCTGCCTCACCCCGGTCAGCACGGTGGGCGTGAAGAATTGCGCGCCGGCATTGTGGCGGCTGCCGCCACAGGCGAGCGTCGCGCCTTGTGCGAGCGCGCTGTCCACCAGCGATTCCACCTTCTGAAGCGACTTTTCGGTGATCAGCGGGCCGATCTGGCTGTCCGGATCAGTGCCTATGCCAACCTTCAGTTCGCAGACGCGCTTGGTGAAGCGATCTACGAACTCGTCATGCACCTTGCGCTGGATGAGCATACGGTTGGCGCCAATGCAGGCCTGCCCGGCATTGCGGAACTTGGCCGCCATCGCGCCGTTCACTGCAGCATCCATGTCCGCATCGTCGAACACGATGAAGGGCGCATTGCCGCCCAGCTCCATGCTGGCGCGCTTCACCGTGCTGCCCGCCTGTGTCAGCAGCAGTTTGCCGATGGCGGTGGAGCCAGTGAAGCTGATCTTGCGGATGGTGGGATGGGTGCAGAAAACCTCGCCCATGCCCTTGGCATCCTCGCTCGGCAGGATGCGGAAGATGTCGGCGGGAATTCCGGCCTCGCGCGCCAGATATTCGAGGGCGAGGGCGGAAAGCGGTGTGGCTTCCGACGGCTTCATGATCATCGCGCAGCCCACGCCGATGGCGGGTGCTGCCTTGCGCGTGACCATCGTCAGCGGGAAGTTCCACGGCGTGATCGCCGCGCAGGTGCCGACGGGATGCTTTGTGACGACGATTTCCTTGCCCGCGGCAAAGCTCGGGATCGTCTCGCCATAGGTGCGGCGCGCTTCTTCGGAAAACCAGTCGGCAAAGCTGGCTGCGTAGTCGAGCTCGCCACGCGCTTCGAACAGCGGCTTGCCGCTTTCCAGCGTGCAGATCAGCGCCAGTTCCTCGCGATATTGCACCATGAGGTTGTACCAGGCGCGCAAATGGTTGGAACGGGTCTTGGCCGTCTGCGCGGCCCAGTCCTTGCGTGCGGCTTCCGCCTTCCGGACAATCGCGTCCACCTCTGATGCGGCATAATTGCGCACCCTGGCCACCACTTCCCCTGTGCCGGGGTTGTAGACCGGCATGCCGTTCTCTTTATCCAGTCCGTGTTCGACAAGGAAAGTTGGGAGTTGCGACATGGTTTCGTCCTGCTGCCTGGAAGTTCGGGGCCGATGTGCCCATTCGGCCTGCATTTGCCAAGGCGTTTGACCAGAATTCCATACGTTTTATCGGAGCAAGGCAGATGGCGGTGTATGGAGGAGGCTGCCCTCGGTTGACATCAGCATGAAAGGCACCATAGGAGGCCGCCCATCCGTGAGGATACGGATCGCGCGCAATCCTTAAGGCATGGAGACCATTTGACGGCGCTTTACGCCCTGCCGGACCATGAAGTGGTCACGGATCTGATCCCGTCGATCGGGCAGGCCTACCTCGACAATGACGAGGCGGTAGAGCGTATCCTTGCGACTCCCGGAATGGTGCCCGTGGCCATCGACCCCGAAACCGGATGCGGGGGTAGCGGCAAGGTACTGTGGGCCGACATCGGCGACCATCCTTTCCGCGAGTGGCAGTTCATGTACACGATCCAGTCGCTGGCAAAAAGCGGCGCGATCGGCGATGCCTTCATGACCGATTTCTCCATCCTGCTCGACGATCGCATCCTTGCAGATCCGATCGAGCCGGAAGGCTTCATGTTCCATATCTCGCGCTGCGGATCGACGCTGAGCGCCAAGGCGCTTGCCCGTTCTCCGCGCCATGTGGTGATCAACCAGGGCGGGCCGCTGCAGCGGGGCTTCTGGGCCACGATCACGCGCGACTGGACGCAAGATGCCCAGCCGAGTGCGGAAAACCTCAAGGCCTTCCGCAACCTTGTGCTTGCCATGACGCGGCGGCGACAGCCCGAACAGTGCAGGGCTTTCGTGAAATTCATCAGCTGGAACACGCTCTACATGGATTTCGCCATGCGTGCTTTCCCTGAGGTGCCCGTGCTGTTCCTCTATCGCAATCCGGTGGAAGTGATCGCCTCCGTCCTGCGCGAAACCAGTGCCGTGCTGTGGGCCAAGGGGCGGCGCCAGGCGGGTTTCCTGACCGGCGTTGACTGGCAGGACACGGCCGAGATGGACAGGGTCGAATATCTCGCCCTGTGTTTTGCCCGCTATCTCAAGCTGGCCGAAGAGGCGTCGGGCCGCATCGCGCACGTGAACTACACGCAGATAAACCCGGTGAATTTTCCTGCCATGTTGTCTCGAGGGCTCAATTTCGATCCAGGCGAAGAAGAACTGGCGCTGATGCTGGAACAGTTCCAGTTTCATTCCAAGGACGATTCCGACAAGCAGCAATTCCGCTCCGACAGCGCAGAAAAGCGCGCTTCCATGCCGGAAGAAGACAAGCAGACCGTGGCGCGGATTTGCGGCGATCTGGTCGAGCGGCTGGACCGTTCGCCCGCCAATCTCTTCCCGCCCGGCGCTGGAGCGGCCTGACCCAAACAAACGGCACATAGGAAAAAAGCCGAAATAGACTTGTCGCGCCACCAGCGGGAACTACTTTAGGGACGCATTCATGGAGACCGAATTGACCGACGTAAACCTCGACAGCCTGCTGAGCGTTGTCATCCCCAACCACAACTACGGTCGGTTCGTGGGGGAAGCGATCGCAAGCATTGCGGGGCAGAGCTATGGTCCAATCGAACTGATTGTGGTGGACGATGCCAGCACCGACAATTCGGTGGAGCAGATCGAAGCGGCCTTTGGCGCGCACGGCGATACGCTGGTCTCCACCCGCCTGATCGCGCTTGCGGACAATGTCGGAAAGCTGGGCGCTCTCAACCGCGCGCTGGAGCATGTGCGCGGCCATTATTTCATCATCCTCGACAGCGACGATATACTGAAGCCCGAATATGCCGAGCGGACGATTGCCGAGCTGGAAAAGGCGCGCAAGGAGGACGATACGATCGCCTTCCTCTATACCGATTGCATGCTGATCAACCAGGCGGGCGAGGAGCTTGACCGCGGCAAGTCCACCGCTTGGGATCCCGCACTCCTGGAACGCTATTCCTTCGTGCCCGAACCGGCCATCTGCCTGGCCGCACCGGTCCTCGACGCTGCGCCTTATGACGAGGCGATCCGCAAAGGCACCAAGCATCACAAGTGGAAGAAGATCGTCGCCGCCGGCTGGAATGGCCGCCATCTGGCAGAGCCGCTGTTCTGCTATCGCATGCATGACGCAAACCTTTCGGGTATCGGCAAGCGCGTGATAGGCGAGGTCGAAAGCGGCATCGGCGGGGAGCGCATCCTCTCCGGCTATTGGCCGCTGCAGACAACGGAGCGCTAGTCCGCATGTCCTCACCCCTCAGCAAGCCCGATAGCGAGACGCAAGCAACGGCTGCGTCCCTGCCAGCCATGGAAGACCTGCGCATTGGCGTGGTCGGCCTCGGCTATGTCGGTCTGCCTGTGGCGGTGGCCTTCGGTCAGCAATTCCCCACTGTCGGCATCGACATCAAGGCCCAGCGGATCGCGAACCTGAAGGCAGGGCATGACGAGACCAAGGAAGCCACGCGAGAGGAACTGGAATCCGCCAGGGAACTGACCTTCACCGCCGCGTGGGACGATGTGGCGGCCTGCAATGTCTTCATCGTCACCGTGCCGACGCCGCTCGACACGCACAATCACCCCGATCTTTACCCGCTGGAAAGCGCCACGCGCGCCATCGGCAAGGTGCTGAAGCGCGGCGATATCGTGATCTATGAAAGCACGGTCTATCCCGGCTGCACGGACGAGTTCTGCGTGCCGATCCTGGAGGAACTGTCAGGCCTCACCTACAACGAGGATTTCTTCTGCGGCTACAGCCCGGAGCGGATCAATCCCGGCGACAAGCAGCGCAAACTGCCCGATATCAAGAAGATAACCTCAGGCTCGACGCCGGAAGCGGCCGATTTCGTTGATGAACTTTATCGCAGCGTGGTGAGGGCAGGGACGCACCGCGCCAGCTCCATCCGCGTGGCCGAAGCGGCCAAGGTGATGGAAAACACCCAGCGCGACCTCAATATCGCGCTCGCCAACGAACTGGCGATGATCTGCAATTCCATCGGCATCGATACGGTCGAAGTGCTGGAGGCTGCGGGCACCAAGTGGAACTTCATGCCCGTGCGCCCTGGCCTTGTCGGCGGGCACTGCATCGGCGTCGATCCCTATTACCTGACGCACAAGGCGGAAGAGATCGGCCACCACCCCGAAGTGATCCTGGCCGGTCGCCGGATCAATGACCGCGTGGGCAAATATGTGGTCAACCAGTTCGTCCGCCTGATGGGCCGCAAGGGCCTGCTCAATGGCGATCTGCGCGTGCTGGTGCTGGGCTTCGCCTTCAAGGAAAACTGCCCCGATCACCGCAACACCAAGGTTGCCAGCATCGTCCATCACCTGTGCGAATTCGATATCGAATCCGATGTCTACGATCCCTGGGTCGATGCCGACGAGTGCGAGCGCGAATATGGCATCCGCCCGGTGCAGGTGCTGGAGACGGGCAAATACGACGGCATCATCCTCGCCGTCGCGCATGACGAGCTGGTTGCGATGGGAGCGGAGGGCATCCGCGCGCTCGGCAAGCCCGGCGCAGCGATCTACGACGTTAAGTCGGTCCTGCCCGCGGATGCGAGTGACCAGCGGCTTTAGACTCTAGGTCGTCATCCTGAACTCGTTTCAGGATCCATTCCTCGGACAGCACATGTCTTTCTGTGGCGCGGTCTGGCTGCGAGCTCTCCGCTCGAATTTCACGCTGGGCTCAGTTGGCCTGATGGATCCTGAAACGAGTTCAGGATGACGGAGTGGTTCAGTCAGCCCCGACCTTCGCGTCGCTGCTTCAACGCCGCTTCGGTGATGTCGAAACTGTGCTTGTGATCGACATCGATCGGTCCCCAGGGGTATTCCAGCCACGACACTTCCGTCGATACACGAAGCCGGCGCGAAATTGCGTCGACCAGGCCCTGCAATGTCCTGAGCTTGAGCTTGTAGATGACGAAGGGCCACAGGCCGAAAGCCTTGAGGATGCGCATGTGGCGCTTGCCGAACTGGCCGCCGCCTTCGAAAATCTTCACCGCTTTCAGCGCGTTGGCGTTCTTCAATCCGTAGAGGTTGCAGGACGAAAAGCCGCCATCGTTGAGCCGGTGGAAGGCGAGGCCGGAATCGGCGAATTCGCGCAGCACCACATCCTCGCGGGTGAAGCCGACCACCGCATCGGCATTGCTGGCGTGGAAGTCGCGTACGAAATCGCGGATGATTGCGGGCGTGTGCAGAGCGTTGTCGCCAGTGGTGATGATCATGGGTAGGGCATTGTCGATTTCGCCCACTGCCTTGAGCACGCTATCTGCCAGATTGCCGTGCGACTGCACGAAAATGACGCGACCTTCGTCCACCCAGCCGCGCATCTTCCCGGTCGCGCGCAGCACGTCCTCGCTGTCGATAGAGACATGGATCTTCGCGAAACAACCGCTCTCCACCAGCGCCTCGATCACGCGTTCGAGCATGACCTGGCCATCGAGCTCCACCAGGCACTTGTGCGTTTTGCCCTGCAGTTTCGCCACCGGATCATCCACGCCCCTGCGGCTGGCAGCCATCACCAGCACAGATGCAGGAGGGAATGTTTCGGCGGAGGAAGATGACATTATTGCGATCGCTTTCGGTGTATCTCAGGCACGGCCACTAGCGGAAAACACTGCGTGGCGCATCAGTTCGCCGGCATCGGGCAAGGCGGGGAAACGTTCCAGCACTTCGCGCAAGCTTGCGCGGGCCTCGCCTTCCAGCACGCCATTGCAGCAGGCTTCGAATTTCGCCCAATATTCATCCCAGGTGAAGGGCGCGGCCTTGCTGCCCTTGGGCCAGGGATGGATGGAGGTGAGCTTGCGCCCGTCCTTCAGCGTGACATGCACTTCGGTCGGGAATTCGCCTTCGAGCTTGTCGACCGGATGGCGGTGGATGATCGGGAACAGGCTGCGCACGTCCTCGCCCCACACCTTTTCCTCGGTGAAGTCGGACAGGGTGCAATCGCCGCGCGCGAGTACGCATCCTACCGCATATTCGGCGGAGAATTTGGCTTCGAGCGGGCTCTGCGGATCAGTGTAGAAGACATTGTTGAAGTGCACGCGCGGCATATGCAGGTCCACCGCCGCGACATCGGCGGCGGTGAAGCCATGCGCGGCCCTGAGGTCCAATATGCCGTCCATCGCCCGGTGGATGGCGCCGCAGGTGGGGAAGCGCTTCACGCGGAACTTGTGTTCGGTGATCAGCAGCGGCTCGCCTACGCTTTCGAGCTCGTAGCGCAGGTTCTGCCCATGCTCGATATGGGTGATCGTGTCACGCAATTCCTCGTAATCGGGGCCGACCATCAACCGGTTCATGCCCGTGCGCCCGTCGAGCGTCCGGCCGGCGGTGACGCCATTCTTCGCCATGGTCGCCGCCATGATCCCGCCCTTGGCCGCAAGGCCCGCATGGACCGGTTTCATCTCGGTGCCGAACTGGCTCATGAAGCCCGATGACATGCTGGTGGCGATGGAGAGCGCGCGGGCGCATGCATCGGCATCCAGCTGCATCAACCGCGCGCAGGCAGCCGTCGCGCCCATCACGCCCACGGTCGCGGTGGCATGCCAGCCGCGGTTGCGGTGCGTGGGGTTGAGGCCCTGCCCGATGCGGCCAAGGATCTGCAGCCCGACGATATAGGCATCGATGCATTCGGCACCCGAATGCCCGTCCTGCTCGGCCACGACCATGATCGCTGGAAACAGCACCGTGGTCGGATGCGCCTTGGGCGGATCGAAATTGTCGTCGAAGTCGAGCGCGTGGGCGATCGTGCCATTGACGAGGGCGGCCCAGGGCGCGGCAAGGTGTTGCTGCTTGCCGAAAACGGTGCAGGGGCCGTGTCCCCAGGACTCGACTGTGGCGAAGATCTTGTCAGCCACGGGTTCCACCGCACCGGGGACCATGACGGCGACCGTGTCGACGAATTCACGAAATGCCCAGTCGCGCGCATCTTCGGGCCATTCATTGCCGACCTCTGCGATCCAGCGTCCGAATACCTGAAGGGGGTCTGTTGTCACGCGACTGCTCTGGTTCTCGCCTTGGGCATGCGCCCGCATGTGTCATGGATCCGGCGGAGTTCCGGACAGGAAGAATTGGCGGGGGGTGGAGCTTGCGCCGCAGCCTCGGCCCGCGGCCTTCTAGTCGTGCTGCGGGAGCGAAGCAAGCTCGGCTCTCCGCTAGTCCTCGGGCTTGCCCTCGTAGGCCTCGACGATCCGCCCCACGATGGGGTGGCGCACCACGTCCGCACTGGTGAAGCGGGTCACGCCTATGCCGTCCACGCCCTCCAGCCTTTCCACCGCATCGGCGAGCCCGCTCATGCGGTCGCCGCCGGGAATATCAACCTGTTTCGGGTCGCCGCACACCACCATGCGGCTGTTCTGGCCAAAGCGGGTGAGGAACATCTTCATCTGTTCGCGCGTGGTGTTCTGCGCTTCGTCGAGGATGATGAAACTGTCCGCCAGTGTGCGCCCGCGCATGAAGGCGATGGGGGCAATCTCGATTTCGCCATTGGCGAGGCGGCGCTCCACCTGTTCGGGCGGCATGCAATCGAATAGCGCATCGTAAAGCGGGCGGAGATAGGGATCGACCTTCTCCTTCATGTCGCCTGGCAGGAAGCCCAGTTTTTCGCCCGCCTCTACGGCGGGGCGCGAGAGGATCAGGCGCTGCACGCTGCCGGTGATCAGCTGGCTGACCGCCTGCGCCACGGCGACGTAGGTCTTGCCCGTACCCGCCGGACCCAGCGCGAAGATCACATCGCGGCTGGCGAGCATGCGCATATATTCGGCCTGCATGGCGCTGCGCGGCACGATCGTCTTGCGGCGTGTGCGGATCATGATCGGCGGCGCCTTGGCATCGCCGGTGATGATTCCTTCAAGGGTCGGTTCGTTCGACATGGCTATCATCGCCTCGATAGCACCCGAATCCATTTCCTGTCCCGTCAACAGCTTTTCATGCAACCGGGTGAGGACCTGGCGGGCACGGGCGACATCGTCCTGTGCCCCTTCGATCACCACCTTGTTGCCGCGTGCGGCAATATAGACGCCCAGCCGGTTTTCTATCAGCACAAGATTGGCATCGAATTCCCCGAACAGCGCGCCCAGCACGGCCTGTTCGCCGAATTCCACCTCCACCCTGGCGCGGCGCGCATGGTCGCGGCGGTCTTCAGGATGATCGATAGTGGCCGGGTGACCGGCACTTTGTGCTTTGCGAGCCATGGACTCCTTTCGCGTGAGTACACACAGAGAATAGGCGCGGTTCAGCCTCAGGCAAGATGCGACATGGCAGCAAGCAGTGGAAAGTCATGGGTCTGTCATGGGGAAAGGCGATGATCCACTTGCGCAAGACATTGATGTTGGCACCACTTGCGATACTGGCGGCCTGTGGTGACGCCACTGGCAAAAAGCCCGATGCGGAAGAAGAGCGGCGCGAGTCGCTGCCATCGCTCGGCCCCCAGTTGGCCTCCGGCCCGCCGGTGCCGCTGGCGGACTGGCTGGTGGAGGAAGTCGGTTTCGGAGACATTGCCTTTTATGAAGGCGAATATGATCTCGACGGCGACGGGACGGCCGAAATCCTCGCCTTCCTGACCGGCCCGATGCATTGTGGCAGCGGCGGGTGCAACCTGCTGGTGCTGAGGCCCGAGGGGGGTGGTTACCGCAAGCTGGGTGACTTGTCCGTTTCGCGCTTGCCCGTGGGTGTCTTTCCCGAATCCACGCGCGGATGGCGCGATTTGGCGGTCAATGTCGGCGGCGGCGGCCTCGAAGGCGCGGTGATGCGCGTGCCCTTCGACGGGCAGGCCTATGCTTCCAACCCCACGGTTGCGCCTGCCGAACCGAGCGATGAGCCGTTCGATCTGGTCCTTTCCGCCGGGTTTCAGACACCGGTGGGGGAATAAGACCGTTTAGGCCGAAACGCCCTCAAGCACGCGCCCCTTGAGCGAGTTGGGTCCAGCTTCGGCCAGTTCGACGCGGATCATGTCGCCGATCTGCGCATCACCTTCGATGAAGACCGATTGTAGCCAGGGGGACTTGCCCAGCCATTGGCCGGGCAGCTTGCCCTTGCGTTCGACCAATATGTCGCAGGTCCGGCCCACGGAGGCCTGGTTGAAGGCGAGCTGGTCGCGGCCCAAGGCGGCCTGCAGGCGCTGGAGCCGCTCGTCCATCACTTCGGGGGCGATCTGGTCCTCCATCGTCGCAGCGGGCGTTCCGGGGCGGGGCGAATATTTGAAGCTGAAGGCCTGCGCATAGCGGACCGTGTCCACCAGCTGCAGCGTTTCCTCGAACTCGGCATCGCTTTCGCCCGGGAAGCCGACAATGAAATCGCCGGACAGGGCTATGTCGGGGCGCACCGCCCGGAAGCGCTCGAGCAGCTTCAGATAGCTGTCTGCCGTGTGGCTGCGGTTCATGGCCTTGAGCACCCTGTCGGAGCCGCTCTGTACCGGCAGGTGCAGGTAAGGCATCAATTTGTCGACCTCGCCGTGCATGGCGATGATCCCGTCGGTCATGTCGTTGGGATGGCTGGTGGTGTAGCGGATGCGCTGAAGATCGGGCAGTTTGGCCAGCGCCTTTACGAGGCCGTCCATGCCGATGCTGCGGCCCTTGCCATCCTCGCCCGTCCAGGCGTTGACGTTCTGGCCCAGCAGCGTGATTTCGCACGCGCCGTTTTCGACCAGGCTCTCCGCCTCGCGCAGCAAGTCGCTGTATGGGCGGGAGATTTCTGCGCCGCGCGTATAGGGCACCACGCAATAGGTGCAGAACTTGTCGCAGCCTTCCTGGATCGTCAGGAAGGCGCTGGGGCCGACCTTGCGACGCCCCGAACCTCTTGGGGGAAGCGCAGCGAATTTGGCATCCTCGGGCATGTCGGTATCGGTCGCGCGTTCGCCCGCCACGGCCTTGTCGATCATCTCGGGCAAGCGGTGATAGGCTTGCGGGCCGACAACCATCGACACCGCCGGAGCGCGGGCCATGATCTCTTCGCCTTCGGCCTGCGCCACGCAGCCCGCGACAGCGATCATTGGTCTCTTGCCCTGTGCGGCGCCTGCCTTCGAAATACGGCCAATATCGGAATAGACCTTCTCCGCCGCCTTCTCGCGAATATGGCAGGTGTTGAGCACGACGAGATCGGCTTCCTCACCCTCGGGCGCAGGCGTGATGCCCTTGGCGCCCAGCATTTCGGCCATACGCTCGCCATCATAGACGTTCATCTGGCAGCCGAAGCTCTTGACCCTGTAGGTCCTTGGGGCGGTGGTCTGTTTCATGGATGCGCGCCTTTAAGCCATCGCGCGCCGGAAAGCAAAGCGCCTTACAGGCCCAGCGCCGCCGCAATCCTCTTCTGTGCCGCCGCCGCCATGGTCTTGCGGTTGGCCAGTTCTTCGCCTGCCAGCGGATCAAGGAAACGGATGGTGAGGTAGATCGGCTTGGTGCGGCCCATGATCTTGCAGAAATTGGCGAGGCCGGCCTCATCTCCCACCCAGGCAATGTTCTCCACCTCTTCGAAATCGAGCGCGAAGGGCTGAACGGTCATGTCGTGCGGCAGGCGTTCCACGGCGGAGAGCAGTGAAGAGCGGAAGGGCAGCAGGGCGGTTCCATCGCCCGTTGTGGCTTCAGGGAAGATCGCCAGCCGCCGGTGGCCCAGTCTCTCGATCACCTGATCGACCTGCTCGGCCACGGTGCCGCGCTGGTCGCGGGTGATGAACAGCGTTTCGTTCTGCAGGCAGAGCCAGGCGAGGAAGGGGTGTTCCGACAACCCGCTATGCGCAACGAAAGCGCACCGGCTGGCGCCTCCTATCACCAATATGTCCAGCCAGCTGAGATGATTGCCGAGCAGCAGAGCGTTGGGGTGCGGAGTACCCACCACACGGGTTCTGACGCCGCCAATTCGTGCCAGCATGCCCAGAAACAGGGGCGGGACGATGTCCTTGTTCCCGAACAGGCGGAAGGCGAAATGGGGGACAACCGCAAGCGCGAATGTCAAAAGCCACGCGGCAACCCGTGCCAGCACGAGCAGCCAGCGCCATCCGAGCTTGTCGGCGGCGTCAGTCTTCCCTGTCAATGCGGACGCCGTACAACTCCATGCGATGGTCGACCAGGCGGTACCCCAGTTTTTCGGCGATGACCTTTTGCAGGGATTCCAGTTCGGGATCGACAAATTCCACCACCTTGCCGGTTTCGACATCGATCAGGTGGTCGTGATGCGCTTCGGGTGCGGCTTCATAACGGGCGCGGCCATCGCCGAAATCATGCCGGTCGAGAATGCCGGCTTCCTCGAACAGGCGCACGGTGCGGTAGACCGTGGCGATCGAGATCTTGGGGTCGATGGCGGAGGCACGTTCGTGCAACGCTTCCACGTCTGGGTGATCCACACTGTCTGACAGCACGCGGGCGATGACCCTGCGCTGTTCGGTAATGCGCAGCCCCCGTTCCGCGCAAAGAGCCTCCAGGTCGATGGATGCATGCGACAATGTTCTGATCCTGATCCAAAGTAAGACGCCCCGCCACTATGAGAGCGGCGGGGCGTCTTTTCAACCTGAATGGCAGTGTGATCTGTTCATGCTGCCTTCTTGCGACGGCCGCGGCGCTGGCCGGGCTTGCGGCCAAGGCCGATCTTCTTGGCCAGTTCACGGCGCTTTTCGGCGTAATTGGGTGCAACCATCGGGTAATCCGCAGCCAGGCCGAAGCGGGCACGGTATTCATCGATGGTCAGGCCATGGTCGGTCATCAGGTGCCGCTTGAGCATCTTCATCTTCTTGCCGCATTCGAGGCAGACGATGTGATCCGGTTTGATCGATGAGCGGATGGCAACAGCCGGTTCGGGGCGGGCTTCTTCAACTGCATTTGCGCCGAGACCGGCGAGAGCGCCATATACGCTTTGAATAAGTGGGGGGAGATCCGCGACCTCGACGTTGTTGTTGGCGACATGCGCCGTGACAATGTCGGAGGTGAGCGTGATCAGCATTTCTTTGATGTCGTTTTCAAGGTTTTCCATACGTACCTCATTAATGTTTTGGGGCGACCCTTACATGAGTAGTGGACTCATATTTGACTCACTACGCATTTACCCCGTGCACCAGCCAAGGGGCAGTTGCAAGAGGACAAGTCAAAAATTTTGCTGAAATTCTTCCGGAATTACTTCAATCGAGTATCTTCCGGTAGGTAATTGCGTCGAACGGACCGCTATTTCCCGACCTGTAATATTCAGGACGCCTGCCTACGGGTAGCAAACCGAACGCATGATAGAGATGTTCGGCGGGATTCCCCTCGCGCATCTCGAGGAATATTCGTGTTGCTCCGCGTTGTTTTGCTTTCATGAAATAACTATTCAAGAGAGCGCTACCAACGCCGCGCCGCCGGGCATCGGGCTTGACCGCAATCAGCAACAGTTCTTCCTCATCCGCGGCAAGGCGTGACAGGGCAAAGCCGACGGCGTCGTCGGGTGAATCCGGTTCTTCGCCACGAATATCGACCAGCAGGAAATGGGTGTTGGGCATGCTCAGGGAATCGCCTGTCTGCCGGCGGTTCCAGGCCTCGCCATAGGCGGGGTCGAAGGCGCACTCCATCACCTCCATGATGGCGTCCAGGGCATCCATCATGGGGCGGTACCCGGCAGGCGCGCATCGGGCGCGCGGCCATAGGTTGGCGTGAGGCGGGCGCTCAGCAGTTCGGGCGGAACAAGCAAGCCATTGCGCGCATTGGGAAGTCCCCCGGTCGCTTGCACCTCGCGGTCGAGAAGCGCGGCCAGCTCGCTGGCACGATTGCCAACGATTACATCATGGTGGCAAGCGGTTAGCGCTACCTCCGGCGCAAGCGAGCGAACCTCGTCCTCGGGAAATTTCCGGGCATCGAAGTTCTGCACGAACCATTCGCCATGCCCGCCGTTCATGCAGACGGTAACCGGACCGGATGGTGCCTGCGCCGCCGTGAGGGCGAGGGTGGGGTAGCCCAGAACCTGTGCATTCCATGCCAGCCCCAGGGCGCGTGCAGCGGACAGGCCAATCCGCACCCCGGTGAAGCTTCCGGGACCCAGCGAGACCAGAATGCGGTCCGCCACGCCTCGTTCGGGCAGATCCGCGATGGCGGGAACCAGTGATTCGGCATGGCCGCGCCCGATCACCCGGTGACAATGCGCCAGGCATTCCCCGTCGTCGAACAGCGCGAGAGAACAGGCTTCGGTCGCAGTTTCGATGACCAGAATACGCATCGGGCCCCGGGCTCAGACCAGGCGATTGAACAGGGAGAATTCGGGCCGTGGCGCGCGCTTGTGCAGCCGCGACGGATCGCCATATCCAAGCGAGCAGATGAAATTGCTCTTCCAGTTTGGCTCATCGGCAAAGAAATCGGCATCGACGCCGGCATTGTCGAAACCGGACATCGGCCCGCAGTCCAGGCCCAATGCGCGTGCTGCCATGATTAAATATCCGCCTTGAAGCGAACCGTTGCGAAAGGCGCTGGTTCTGCGTGCCTCGCGTTTCTCGTCACCATCCCACATCGGCTTGGCATCCATATGCGGGACGAGGGTGGGGAAGTGTTCGTGGAAGTCCACATCCATCGCGATGATCGCACAGACGGGCGCGTTCCTCACCTTCTCTACATTGCCGGGCGCGGCATGGGCGGCCAGCCGCTCCTTTGCCTCGGGTGACTTGCACCAGACGATGCGAGCCGGAAGCTGGTTCATCGACGTGGGGCCCATCTTCATCAGGTCCCAAATCGCGTGAAGTTGCTCAACGCTGACGTCGCGACCGTCGAAATACTGGTGCGTGCGTGCCTCGCGGAAGAGCTGGTCGAGCGCTGCTTCGGACAGGGTTTCGGCCATCTTGTCTTTCCCCTCGCGGTCGTCAGGCTGCGCGGACTTCGCTCACCTCTGGCACATAGTGCTTCAGCAGGCCTTCGATACCATGCTTGAGCGTGGCGGTGGAGCTGGGGCAGCCTGAGCACGCTCCCTGCATCTGCAGATAGACGACGCCGTCCCTGAAACCGCGATAGCGGATGTCACCGCCATCGCCCGCCACGGCAGGGCGGATGCGCGTTTCCAGCAGTTCCTTGATCTGCTCCACGATTTCCGATTGTGCGGGATCATCCTCGAAAATGAGATCGTCATCTTCGGCGGGAACCGAAAAGCCGCTGGCATTGCCGCCAGCAAACAACGGAGCCTCGCTGACGAAGTGGTCCAGCAGTACGGAGACGACTTGCGCCTTCAGGGCCGACCAGTCGCTGCCCGGTGCTGCCGTGACCGACACGAAATCGCTGCCGAAGAAAACGCCGGTCACTTCGCCCGTATCGAACAGGGCCTGCGCCAGCGGAGAGGCTTCTGCGTCTTCGGGCGAAGCAAAGTCGCGTGTGCCCGACGGCATCACCTTCTTACCGGGCAGGAATTTGAGGGTGGACGGGTTGGGCGTGGTTTCGGTTTCTATGAACATGATGGTCGATGTAGGGCTGGCAGCGCCGCATCTCAAGCAAGCAATATTTGCATGGCGACAAATGCGTTCGCCACGCTATTCACCAAGCCTTCATCCCTCAGAGGCCTTATGGCAGGCATCATGACCTTTCTATCGCGCGCAATCCGCGCATTTCTTCCCGCCCTTGTCCTGTTGCCCGCGCCCGCATTGGCGCAGGAATATTGCACCGTCGATGTCGCCAGCGAGGCTGACATTCCGCAATACGTCAGGCCCGACGATCCGTGGATCTATCGCGGCACGGACATACCGGTGGACGAGCAATGGCTGTTCGGCGAGCTGCCCAATGGTGTGCGCTATGCCGTGCGGCAGAACGGCGTGCCGCCCTGTCAGGTCTCGCTGCGGGTGCGCATCGACGCAGGGTCACTTCATGAGGATGAGAGCGAGCTGGGCTTTGCCCATCTGATCGAACATCTCTCCTTTCGCGAATCCCGCCATTTCGGACCGGGAGAGGCGATCGCCCATTTCCAGCGCCTTGGTGCAGGTTTCGGCAATGATACCAATGCCATTACCAGCGATACGCAGACCGTCTACCAGCTTGATCTGCCCAATGCCCATCGCGCCACGCTGGAGGAAAGCATGCGCCTGTTTACCGGCATGATCCAGGAACCTGCGCTGTCGGCGGAGAACCTGGCGGCGGATGTACCCATCGTGCTGGCCGAACGACGCGAGAGATCCGGCCCGGACATGCGCATCGCCATGGCCACGCGCGAGCTGCTTTACACTGGCCAGCGGCTGGCCGAACGGCCGACTATCGGCACGGTCGAAACCTTGCAGGGTGCAACCCCGCAAGCGGTGCGCGCTTTCCACAGGCGCTGGTATCGCCCCGAAAACACAGTGGTCGTGATGGTCGGCGACGCCAGCCCGGAAGTCCTGGCCGCTCTGGTCGAACGCAACTTTGCCGATTGGCAGGTGCCCGGCGAGGTAACGCCCGAACCCGATTTTGGCGATCCGCAGATGCCCGCAGGGGCCGATCCTTCCAACCCGGTGGGAGAGGCGCGCGTGATCGTCGAGCCCGGACAACCGCGGAACCTGACCTATGCCGTATTGCGCCCTTGGGTAGAGGTGGTCGACAATCTGGAATACAACCGCGGCCTGTTGATCGATGCCGTGGCGCAGGCGATCATCAACCGGCGGCTGGAGGAGCAGGCGAGGGCAGGAGCGAACTATCTCTTCGCACTGGTCGAGCAGGAAAAGGTCAGCCGCAGTACAGACGGGACCTACGTCTCCTTCACTCCGCTTACCGATGACTGGGAGTCCGCGCTGGCCGATGTGCGTTCCGTCATCGCCGGTGCACTGGCTGAACCGCCCGCGGAGGAGGAGATCGAACGGGCGGTATCGCAGTTCGACATCGCCTTTGTCGACATGGTCGGACAGGAGCAGATCCAGGCCGGATCGCAACTGGCGAATAACCTCGTTAATGCCGTCGATATTCGCGAGGCGGTGGCAGCTCCCGAAACCTTCCTCAGCGTCTTTCGCGGGATGCGCGAACGCTTCACGCCGGATACGATACTTGAGCACACGCGCAGCCTGTTCAGCGGCAATGTGATCCGCGCAATCATGATGACGCCGGAGATGGGTGAGGCCACGTCCGAAGACCTGCGCGCTGCCTTGCTCGCCCCGGTTTCAGCGAATGGCCAAGGGCGCAACGACGGCGAGCGTGTGAGTTTCGACGAACTGCCCCCCATCGGCGATCCTACCTACCCGGTGATCCGCGAACCGCTCGGCCCCGGCCTGGCGGGCAGCACCGAAAAGCTCACCTTTGCCAACGGGGTGCGCGCCATCCTGCGCGACAGCGACAATGAACCGGGCCGGGTGACCGTGCGCGTGCGTTTCGGCGCAGGGTGGCGCGGATTTGCCGAGGACGAGGGCGTCTATGCCGATCTGGGCCGCAGGGCGCTGGTCACTTCGGGCATCGGTCCATTGGATCAGAACGAGCTCGATCGCATTGCTGCCGGCCGCAAGATGACTTTCGATTTCTCCATTGGCGAGGGGGCCTTCGAGTTTCAGGGGATTACCCGTGCGGAGGACCTGGCGGACCAGCTCTATCTCTTCGCCGCCAAGCTTGCCTTCCCACGCTGGGATGTCGCACCGGTCGAACGTGCCAAGGCCAGCGCCTTGTTGAGCTATGATTCCTACAATGGCGATCCCAACGGCGTGCTCACGCGCGAGCTGGACTACCTCTTGCGCGATCGGGATAGCCGCTATGCACTTCCCACGCCCGAACAGTTGCGCAATGCCACGGCGAGTGATTTCCGCCGCGTCTGGTCGCGCCTCCTGTCGCAAGGGCAGGTGGAGGTCGCGATCTTTGGCGACATCGATTACGAGCCGACCATTGAAGCTCTCAGCCGCACCTTCGGGGCCTTGCGCCTGCGCGAAGATGTTCCGGCGGAGATATGGAAGCAGCCGGTCGGCTTTCCGGGTGCCAATGCGCAGCCTGTAGTTCTGAGGCACCATGGCGAGGCGGAGCAGGCGGCAGCCGTGATCGCCTGGCCTACCGGTGGAGGTTCGGCTGGCCTTCCGCAGGCGCGCAAGCTGGAGCTGTTGGCGCAGATTGTCGCCAACCGCCTGCTGGACGGATTGCGCGAGAGATCGGGTACGGCCTATTCACCCTTTGCGACCTCCAACTGGCCGCTCGACATTGACAGCGGAGGTTACCTGATGGCTTTGGTGCAGCTTCCGCCGGAGGAGATCGATAGCTTCTTCGGCGAAGCTGCCATGATCGTGCAGGATCTTGCCAATGCCGGCCCGACCCCGGACGAGCTGGACCGTGTGATCGAACCGGTGCGGCAAAGTATCTTCCGGGCGCAAACTGGTCATACCTTCTGGCTCAACCAGATGGAAGGCGGCGGTTTCGATCCCTTGCGCATCGCCAACCTGCCCAGCCTCGCGGCCGATTACGTCAATACGAGCGCCGAAGAGATAAGGGCGCTCGCCGCGCGTTATCTGGCGGACCACGGCGGATTCAAGCTGGTGGTGCTACCAGAAGGGATTTGAGCAGCTTGGTTGAGCACGCAACTATAACCAAAGTAACCTTTGCACCTGCTGCGACTCGGGGTTAGATGCCTCTTTCCCTTGAACTTGAGGCGTAGGAGTCGGAATTTGTCCGGCACAACGTCCTATTTGGATTGCATAAAGTGGCACAGAACTGGACCCCAGATAGCTGGAAGCAGGACAAATTCGTAGCGAAGCACCTGCCCCGCTATGAAGACGCCAGCGAATTGCAGGCGGCAGAAGACATGCTCGCCGGCCTTCCGCCGCTCGTCTTTGCAGGGGAAGCGCGTGCGCTGAAGAGCAAGCTGGCCGATGTCACGGCAGGCAAGGCCTTCCTGCTGCAGGGCGGCGATTGTGCCGAGAGTTTTGCCGAGTTCAACGCCACCAACATTCGTGACACGCTGCGTGTGATCCTGCAGATGGCCGCTACGCTGACCTATGCCAGCAAGATGCCGGTGGTGAAGGTCGCCCGCATGGCCGGCCAGTTCGCCAAGCCGCGCAGCGCGCCTACCGAAACGCAGGATGGTGTCGAATTGCCGAGCTATTTCGGCGACATCATCAACGGGATCGAATTCGGCGCGGAGAACCGCCGCAATGATCCGCAGCGCATGCTGCGTGCCTACAGCCAGGCATCGGCCACGCTGAACCTGCTGCGTGCCTTCACCACAGGTGGCTATGCCAACCTGCGGCAGGTGCACCAGTGGACGCTGGATTTCATGGGTCGCAGCGGATGGGCCGACCAGTACAAGTCGATTGCCGACCGCATCGGCGAGGCGCTGGACTTCATGGAAGCCTGCGGCATCGACATCGAAGACCAGCCGCAGCTCAAGATGGCCAGCCTCTACACCAGCCATGAAGCGCTGTTGCTGCCCTATGAGCAGGCGCTTACCCGCCAGGATTCGCTGACCGGCGAATGGTATGACTGTTCCGCCCACATGCTGTGGATCGGTGATCGTACGCGGTTCGAGGATTCGGCCCATGTCGAATACATGCGCGGCATCAACAATCCCATTGGCATGAAGTGCGGCCCCAGCCTGGAGCCCGACGCGCTGTTGCGCATGCTCGATATCCTCAATCCCTCACGTGAGGCGGGCCGGATGACGCTGATTGCGCGTTTCGGGCATGACAAGGTGGAAGCCGGACTGCCGCCGCTGGTCCGCGCTGTGCAGAAGGAAGGCCACCCCGTGGTGTGGAGCTGCGACCCGATGCACGGCAACGTCATCAAGGCAGACAGCGGATACAAGACGCGTCCCTTCGATCGCATCATGACGGAGGTGAAGGGCTTCTTCGCGGTCCACCGTGCAGAAGGTACCCATGCGGGCGGTATCCACGTGGAAATGACCGGACAGGACGTGACCGAATGCACTGGCGGTGCGGTAGCCATTACCGATGCCGGCCTGGCCGATCGCTATCACACGCATTGCGATCCGCGCCTCAATGCCGCGCAGTCGCTGGAGCTGGCCTTTACGCTGGCAGAAATGCTCAATCGCGAGATCGAGGAGCGTCAGGCCGCCGCGGCCTGACCTTCCAACCCGGCTTCAGCCACAGTTTGATACACACCGCGCATTGACGCGGGCGAGGGTCATCGCCACTCTCCCGGGACAGGATTTGCCCTGGGAGGGGATGCATGGCCGCAAGTGCCGCTGCGGGAACGCGTTTCGACGTTGCCGCCTTTATCGATGACCGCCCGATTGGCTGGCGGGAGATCTTCACGTTGGTGATCTGTTCGATCGTCCTCTTCATGGACGGATTCGACATGTATTTCCTCGGCAAGATATTGCCCGCCATTGCCGAAGGGCTGGGCGGGGAATCGGTCGATATGCGCCCCGTTGTGACCTACCAGCAATGGGGCATGCTGGTGGGTGCGATCATCATCCCGCCGCTGGCCGATCGCATCGGCCGCAAGCCGGTGCTCGGCTTGTGCCTGCTGATGTTCGGTTCGCTGACATTGTGGGCCGCCTGGGCGGACGGTTTTACCATGCTCGCAATCCTGCGCGGAATTGCCGGGATATTCTTTTCCGCCATGCTGCCAGTTGGCCTGGCGATCATTTCCGAGGCCACGCCCAAGCGTCGCCGTGCCCTGTTCATGTCGATTGCGCTGGTGTGCTTCTCGGGCGGGAACCTCGGCAGCGGCTTCATGGTCACACTATTGCTCGACGATTACGGCTGGCAGATATTCTTCATCATTGGCGGTATAGTCCCGCTGGTCGCCGTGGCCCTGCTTCTGATGATCCCCGAAAGCGTGGCCTTCCGCGTCAACCGCGATCCCAAGGACCCGCGTATTCCGCGCGCGCTGCGCAAGCTGGATGACAGCGTTGTCCTGCACGGGAACGAGCTATTCCACATGGGCGACCAGGCCGAGGTGGAAAAGGCGGGGCCGCTGGCCATGTTCAACAAGCGTTTCCGCGTGCAGACCATCCTGCTCTTTGCGATCTGCTTCTTCTCACTGGGCAATATTGCGCTGCTGGCGAACTGGCTGGCGACATTCATGCTGGAAATGCGCGGCGTGTCGCTGACCGACTTCGCCTATTACATGATCATCGGCTATTTCGGTGGTGCGATCGGCACGCTGTGCATGGGCTGGCTGATGGACCGGATGAACCCCTACAGGGTGATGGCGGTCTATTTCGTGGTCGATGCCCTGGCGATTGTCTTGATCGGCTATGTCGATGCGCAGGTTTCCGTCGCGCTGATCGCGGCGCTGATCGTGTGGAACTTCTGCCAGGTCGGCGGACAGACAGGTATCAACAACCTCGCCACGCTGGGGTACCCGCCCGAGATGCGCAGCAGCGGCATCGGCTGGGCAGGGGCGATGGGCCGCTTTGGCGGCGTGGTGTTCCCCGCGCTTGGCGGCATGGCATTGGCGGCGTCATTGCAGCTTGAGGTGATCATGCTTGCAGCGGCGGTACCGGCGCTGATCATCGCCGCGCTGATCATGGTACTGGGGGTGGTCAATCGCGGGATGATCGGCGGTGTGGCCATGCAAAGGGCTCCGGCCGAATAGAAACAGGCGGGCCGGTTTCCCGACCCGCCTGGTCCCCCCTCCCCAAGGAAACGACGGTAGTTCTGTCGTAGTTCTAACTTTCCCAGTCGTAATGATCGGCCAGCATGCGCGGCTCGAAGCCATAGCTGCGGGCGTTGGGATCGAAGAGCATTTGCGCATTCCAGTCGGCATGCGCCTGTTTCAGCTCGGCGAAGATTTCAGGCATGCGGTCCTTCAGATTGCCGCGTTCCAGCGGGTCGGCAATCACGTCGAACAGGAACTCGTTCTCGTTGATCTTGAGATATTTGTAGCGCCCGCGACGCACGGCCTTCTGGTCCTTCGACCAGTAACGCCAGTACATCGTGCGTTCCGGCATGGGGCGACCCGCAAAGGCCGGGCGCAGGTCTATTCCGTCAAAGGGTGTAGCAGCGGGTGCTGAACCGCCTGCAGCGGCAAGGAAGGTGGGCAGGAAGTCCATCGACATGCCCGGGACATCGCTTTCGGAGCCCGGCGCGGTCAGCCCTGGCCATTTGACGATGAAGGGTACGCGAATGCCGCCTTCCAGCAACTCTGTCTTCTTGCCGGTGAAGGGCCAGGTATTGCTGAAGCGTTCGCCGCCGTTGTCGCTGGTGAAGACGACGACGGTGTCCTGCTCCATCCCGAGCTCTGCCAGGCGGTTGAGGATACGGCCGATATTCGCATCGAGGCTCGTCACCATGCCGGCATAGGTATCCATGGTCCCGCCATCGAAATGCACGATGTCGAGGTCACTGCTCGAAGGCAGTTCGGCCAGGCGAGCGCTTTCGCTCCGGCCCAGCGCGTCATTGGCTTCCCATGGCCAGTGCGGTGCGGTGAAATGGAGCGACAGCAGCCAGGGCTTGGCGGGATCCCGCGCACGGTCATCGAGGAACTGGATCGAGCGATCGGCTAGAAGATCGGTGTAATAGCCGACCTCCTCGATCTGCACTTCGCCATCCCACAGGTCTTCATTGCCGGCAACGCGGTGTGTGTAATAATCGACGCCGCCGCCGCGATTGCCCCAGAACTCGTCATAACCGCTCTTGAGGGGGCCGAAATTGGGGAGTTGGCCAAGGTGCCATTTGCCGACCAGCGCGGTGTGATAGCCCTGTTCCTTGAGCAGCGAGGGTAGCGTGGGATAGCCGGGCTCCATGCCCAGGTCCGGGTTCTCCAACGGCTCTTCCAGGCCGACGGGCAAGCGGTACTGGTACCGCCCCGTGATCAGGCCGACGCGCGTCGAGGAACAGACCGCCGAATTGGCATAGCCGTGGGTGAATTTCATACCCTGTGCGGCAAGGCTGTCCAGCACGGGGGTCCGATATTCCTGCCTGCCGTAACAGGACAGGTCGGCATATCCCAGATCGTCGGCCATGATGAACAGGAAGTTGGGTTTGCGACCGGGGGTATGGGCCAGGCCCGGAATGGCAACCGCAAGGGCTGCCGTACCAATTGCACCGGCCATGGCATCACGGCGTGTAAAGCCTGCTGATGTCGTCTTTTCTGTCACAGAAATAGTTCCCGTCCTTGAATGGGAGGGCAGGACCGGTGAGTTGGTGGTGGGTCACCGGTCCTGCCAAGGCTACACAGCTGAGGACGCTGCGTAACTTTCACTTTTGTCACGTTCAAATCCAACCGGGGGAAGGACAATTCTTCCCCCGTTTGGACTTCTGGCGTTACATCTTGATCCGCAGACCAAGCGTGTAACGGCGACCCAGCACGTCATGCAGCGCAGTATTTGTCTGGCCAGCCGCAGCTGTGAAGAAGCTGTAGTTCGGGATCACAGGCGGATCCTTGTCGAGCAGATTGTTGATCGACAGATAGACCTGCGTTTCCGTACCTTGCAGATCGAAGTCGTAGTTCAGACGGGCATCAAGATAGAATACCGACGGAATCTTGTTGTCTTCGAGCGGGTAGGTCGGCAGCGGCGTGATATCCAGGTTGTTGACCTGGCTGCTGCCAAGCAAACGACCGGTGAAGTTCACGTTGAATGGGCCGTTGTTGTAGGTGATGAAACCCGTACCCCGGAACTTGGGGAACGATCCATAGCCCGAGAACTCGGTCGTGACCGGCATGAAGTTGTTGCCGGCAGTTGCCGCACCGGTGTTCGCACGTTCAAGCAACCAGGTGCCGAATGCACGGACAGAGATGCTTTCATCGCCGCCGAAGATGTTGACGCCGGTGTTGTAGCCAATCTCGGCGTCAATGCCTTCAACGGTCGAGCGGGCAACGTTCACATATTGGTCACCCGCAAGCACGACCAGCGGATAACCGCCGGCCGGGGTTGTGGCCGACGGATTCTCCGTGATCAGAGCGCAGAATTCGGCATCCTGATCCTCGTAGCAACGACGGCCAACTTCGGCGAGGCCGACCTGGCCGATGGCGCCTGAAATATCGACGCTGAACCAGTCCACCGAGGCCGAGAAGCCGGGCAGGAATTCCGGCTGGAACACAACGCCGGCCGTCCATGTGTCGGCTTCTTCAGGGCTCACGTTGGGGTTGCCGCCCGAGAAGGTCGTGACCTGGTAGGTATTGGTGCAGTTGGTGCCGGACGGCGCCGTCGCTTGGCACGCTGTGGTATCGGCTGCCGTAATGCGCGGATCGACGAAATTGCCGACGCCACCGGTCTTGTTGTACCGCTCGTTCAGGTTCGCCGCACGAACGTCCCGCGAATAGGTGCCGCGCAGACGGAGCCCTTCAACAAGCTGCAGTTCGACGCCGCCCTTGTAGGACCAGATTGTGCCTGAACCTTCATAGTCGGCCCAGCGACCGGCAAGGTTGATGCCCATGCGCTGGCCCGTGCCGGTTTCGAAGACCGGGAGAAGCGTTTCGGCGAAGAGTTCCTTCACGTCCGCGCTACCCTGAATGTTCGAGACCTTCGAGTATTGCGTGGCCACAGTGTTAGCGCACTCTCCGCCGGGCACGCCGCGCAGGCCGGGCGATTCACCCGAACACAGCACCGGATGGCCGGTTTCGTGATTGGAAGACTGGTTCGCCGGGTCGCGGTTGATCTGGTAGATTGAGTCCTTGCGATAGGAACCGCCAAAGGCCAGCGATACGGGACCTGCGGGAAGATCAAACACATTACCGGCAAAGCTCAATTCGGCGAAATGCTGCTTGAAAGTGGTCAGTGCCCGCTTGGCGGCGGTCGAGGTGTAGCTGTCTGTAATGCCGAGGTCGAAGCCGGTGTCGGCGAAGAACAGCGGTGTGGTGATGTTCACCCCCGGTTCGAAGCCGGTGACATAATCGACCGCTGCAGCGCTGGCTGCGCCCGCACCGAACAGGTTGAGCGGTTCGCAGCCCGGGAAGTCGGTGCTGCCGAATGCGGTTACGCGACAGACCGGGTTGCCCGTGCCATCATCGACGGCGTCGAGCGCGGCGTGGATGCGGTCTACGCGGAAACCGAATTGGTCCCACTTCTTCCGCGAATGGCCGTACTGGTAGTAACCATCGACCTGCCACTGATCGAAGAAGCCGCCGTCATTGTCGATTTCAGCCTCGAAGCCGACCGTGCCGACATTCTGCGTGCTCCATTCCTCGTAATAGAGATTGCCGCAATCCTCGACGCTGCACATCTTTCGCAAGGAGAAGGAGGCGATGTTCTGGTCGATCATCGCCTGGTTCACGGCGGGATAATCGCGCGCAAGGAAGAAGTTGTCGCGGAAGATGGTGAAGGTCGTCGGAAAGCCGACGCCCGAACCACGCGGTGTGGCATTCTCGTAGAGGTGGCTATAGCCGCGGGTGTATTGTGCGAAAAACAGGAGGTTGTCGGTCACCTCGTAATCAGCATAGGCGAAGATCGAATAGCGATCGGTGTCGGGCCAGACGTTGCAGATCTCGCCGCAATTGATGTCGTCGCCGCTGCCGCCTGCACTGCGGGCGTCGAAGCCGCCCACGGCACCGTTGGCAGCTCCACCCAGCACGAAGGGCGAAAGGCCGCCATTGCCGTCGAATTCATAGCCATTGAAGGCGAAACCGCCGCCGGCACTGATGATGCCGTCAAAGCTGACCCTGCTCGATTTGACGCCAGGGACCGCTTCGAACAGTCCGTCGCCGTCCGTGTCGATCGGGCCAAATGACTGGTACCAGTTGCGCCCCTTGTAATTCCAGATCGGCTCCATGCCGTTCACTTCGCCAGCGACAAGGAAATGGCCGCGACCACCTGCGAAGGGGGTGCCGTAGGCGAGGCTGGCTTCGTAGTTTTCGCCATCACCACGTTCGGTGATGCCACCCTGGATGTTAAGTTCCAGGCCGGTGAAACCTGTGTCGAGCAGGAAGTTGGTCACACCTGCGACGGCGTCCGTACCGTAAGCGGCCGATGCGCCGCCCGTCACGTTCTCCACGCCGCGCAGCATGGCGGAAGGGATGAGGTTGACGTCTGCGCCGCCGAACGCGGTGGTCGGGGCCAGTCGGCGTCCGTTAAGCAGTGTCAGCGTACGGTTGGTGCCCAGACCGCGCAGGTTGAGGTTGCCGGTACCCGAACGTCCGAAGAAGCCGGCATTGCTGTTCGGCGTGTCGTTGTTGATGAAGATCGGCAGCACATTCATTGCCTGGATCAGCGTGCCGGGATCGAGATTGTCGATTTCTTCTTCGTTGATCGCGGTTACCGGAACGGCTGTTTCCATGCCCGACGGGACTGCCAGACGGGTACCGGTGATGAAGATCGTATCCTCTTCCTCTTCTTCGGTATCCTGCGCCATGACGGCATTCGAACTCAGGACCATTGCCAGGGCGCTTGCGCCACAGGCCATCCAGCTACGCGTATTGCGCGCCGATAGACGCGCTCCGCTCTTCATCAGAGACATATTAGGTATTCCTCCCCGTAAAAACTTTGGACCCGATGGCTTCTTGTTGGCGCGCAGATGCAGCCCGCAGCTGAGGAAAGCAACGCATGGCAAAGTGATGATAAGAGATTGATGTAAGGTTATGGGTTTGCTAAAGACCTATAATGGCTAACCTTCCTTTCACGCTCAGGCAGCTCGATGTCTTTGCCAACCTCAGTTCCACGCGGAGTTTCCGCCGCACGGCAGAGAACCTGGGAATTTCCCAAGCCTCCGTCAGCAACCAGATCAAGACGCTGGAGGAGCAGCTTGGCGTTGTGTTGTTTGACCGAAAGCCGGGCAGGCGCCCCACATTGCGGGCGGAAGGCCTGGCGTTTCTCGGTGATCTGCGCGAATTCCAGCGCGCCTGCGAAGCGCTGGCAAACCATCGCCGTCATGACCCAAGGGATGTAGAGAAGGTCACAACCTTCAGGGTACTGGTCGGCCAGGGCATGTTCGATGCCTACATCCGCAGGAAGCTCGACAGCTTTTTTGCCGCGCACCCGCTGGTCGAACTGGAGTTCGAGGCGCAACTGCCATTCGGGCAGCTTGTCAATGCGGTCGAGAGCGGGCGGTATGATTTTGCGCTGATCAACCAGCGCGCCGATCATCTGGTGCCGGATGGTTTTGAAGAGGTGGCGCTGGTCAGTGGGGGGATATACGGACATCGGAAGTATGCCAGGGGGCACAAATTGCCGATGTCGCCCGATGAACTGAACCGCCTCCCTTTCATCCTTCCCAAGGCGACAAGCAAGCAGGAGCGCGAGGTCCTGCGCAACTATGAGAAGCACGGTGTCCATCCGCGCCATATCGTCGGGCATACGCAGTATTATGATGTGATGGCGGCAATGCTCGACAGGGGGCTGGGCGTGGCTTCATTGTCGGATGCGATCCTGCCTGCCTCGATGCGCAAGGAGGTTGTGCAACTCTACGCGCTGGAAAACTGGCGCCTGCTCTATTACCGCAAGGACCTGGGGGCCGATCCGAAGTACGATACGATCGAGAATTTCCTGCTGGCCAGCGTGCTGGACGATCCTGATTATCCCGCGATCAGCCGCAACTGGCCCTAGCTGTCCACTCCGTAATATTCGGCCAGTCTGTCTGCCGTGAAGCTGTGCCTCCCCGCCTGCGGATCGGGAGGCAGCATGGTACGGTTCCAGGCCTGCCAGTCGTCGCTCAGTGAACGGAAGATCTCCGGCTCCCGGTCCTTCAGGTTTGCGCGTTCCATGGGATCGGCTTCAATGTCGAACAGGAAGGCGTTGCGGCCCATTTGCAGGTATTTCCACTTGCCGCGACGTGCTGCCTTCTGGTCATGGGCGGCAAAGCGCCAGAATAGCGTGCGGTCCTGCAGGCCGCCACCGGCGACGGCGGACCGGATGTCCGTTCCATCGGAGGAAATCGCGGAACCAGCCGGAATTCCCACAGCAGCAAGAAAGGTCGGCAGCCAGTCCATCGTCGCCACCTGCGCGTCGCTCGTGCTGCCGGGCGTTGCGACACCTGGCCAGCGAACGATGCAGGGGATCCTCAGGCCTCCTTCGAGCAGTTCGGTCTTCTTGCCCACGAATGGCCAGGGTTTGGAAAAACGTTCCCCGCCATTGTCGGATGTGAAGACCACGATGGTGTTGTCCGCCATTCCCAGGCGGACGAGCGCCCTCGTCAGCTTGGCGACATTGTCGTCCATGTTGCGCACCATCGCCGCATAGGTGGCCAGGTCTCCGCCATCCCAGTGCAGGATCGGCATGGGATCATCCTGCTTGGCCTTCAAGCGGTCGCTTTCGGCCCGGTCATCGGGCCCCTCCCACGGCCAGTGCGGTGCGGTGAAGTTGAGGTTGAGGAAGAAGGGGGCATCAGTCTTGGAGAACTCCTCCAGCAACTCGACCGCACGATCGCCGAGAAGATCGGTGAGATAGCCGACCCGGTCGATATTGGTCTCGCCGTCCCACAGATCGTTCTCGCCGTTCAGCTCATGCGTGAAATAATCGACCCCGCCGCCGCGAATGCCCCAGAAGATGTCGAAGCCGCTCTTGAGCGGGCAATATTTCGGCAGGTCGCCCAGGTGCCATTTGCCCACCAACGCGGTGCGATATCCTGCCTCGCCAAGCAGCGAGGGCAAGGTTGGCTTTTCCGGCGACAGGCCGATATCGCGCCCCTGCAGCGGTTCTTCCAGCCCTATTGGCAGGCGGTACTGGTATAGCCCGGTCATCAGTGCCACCCGTGTCGCCGTGCAGACTGCAGAGTTGGCATAGGCGTGGGTGAAACGCATGCCCTGTGCCGCCAGGGCATCGATCGCGGGTGTCTCGTAATCTTCGCGCCCGTAGCAGGACAGGTCCGCCCAGCCGAGGTCGTCGGCCATGATAAAGACGATATTCGGACGGTTTTCCATCTGTCTCAGCCGCCTGCCTGCACCAGCTCGATTTCATGCCCCTGCGGTGATTTGAGCAGGCAGACGCGGATGCCGGGTGCGACTTCGGTAATGTCCATGGTCTTCTCGCCACCGGCAGCCAGCGCGCTTTCCAGCGTGGTCACTATATCGCTGCAGGTCAGGCCGATCGGGCCGTGGGCGTGGCCGACCGAGAGATCCACCTCCTCCTTCGGTTCGACCAGCATCAGGCTCAGCCCGCCATCCTGCCCTGGAAGGTTCAGGATGTGCTCAAGGAATGCAGGTTCGTCATAAGTCTGGCGCACCTCGAATCCGAAAGCCTGCCGCCAGAATGCCAGCGCCGGTTCCATCGGTTTGACGTTGAGCTTGATGAAGGCAAGCCGGATCGAATTGTCTGCCATTGGATTCTCCCTGTCGCCCTTAGACCTACAGCGGCATTGCGCTTTTGCAATTGCGGGCTTTCTCGGGCAGTGGGCAAGCCATGATACGCCGCGCGCTGACAAACACCGGATGGCTGATGGGCGCGCGCGGCGTGAACGGCGTGCTGAGCCTCGCCTATCTTGCGCTGGCGACGCGTTCACTGGGCCTGGAAAGTTTCGGCCAGTTTATCCTGTGCGTAACCTTTGCGCAGGCGCTGGTCGGCTTTTGCAGCTTCCAGACCTGGCAGGCAATCGTGCGGTGGGGCCAGAGCAAGGAGGAACTGCCCGACGCCACAGGATTCGCACTGGCGCTGGACGGGGTCACCATCGTGCTTGGCACTATTGCTGCCGCGCTGATCCTTGCCTTTGCGGGTGACTGGCTTCCGCTGCCGCCCGAACTGCGGACGGCGGCTTTCGGCTTTACCGTGGTCTCGCTGCTTTCGATCCGTTCCACACCCACCGGAATCCTGCGTCTGCATGATCGTTATGCCCGCGCGGCCACGGCGGATTCGACCACTTCGATCGTGCGTGTCACCGGCGCGGGGATTGTGGCGCTGGTCGATCCTACCATCACCGGCTTCCTGCTGGTCTGGGCCGCTGGGGAAGTGGCGACTGCGGCCATGTATTGGGGCCTTGCCCGCAAGATACAGCCGATCTTCTGGAAGCACATCAGCCTTACCCGCATTCCCGGGCGCGAAGTGGGCGCGTGGAACTTTGTCCTGGGAACTGCATTTTCGGCAATGGTGGTGATCGCGTCGCGGCAATTGCTGGTGTTGCTGGTGGGCGCGTTGGGAGGAGCCGCAATTGCAGGCATCTATCGCGTGGCCATGCAGGTGGGGGAAGGCCTGCTGAAGCTGGCCCAGGCGCTGCTCAAGGCGACCTACCCTGAACTGGTGCGCTCGCCCGAAGTGGCGCGGGAGATTGTCGGACGTATCACCCGCATCGCTGTCGTCACCGGCATCGCTTCGGTCTTGCTGGCGCTGATTGCGGGACGCTGGATTATCGGGATCATCGCCGGTGAAGACTTCATCACCGCCTATACACCCATGATCCTTCTTGCCGCCGCCGCAGCGGTTGAGCTGGTTGGTGCCAGCCTGGAAGCGCTGCTGGTTGCCCGCGGAAAGGCGATCACCAACTTCCTGCTGCGCCTTGTCCCGACTTTGATTGGCCTGGCCCTGCTGGGCTGGCTGATCGATTTGCACGGCGTCGCCGGCGCCTCGATGTCGGTGCTCGGTGCAAGCGTGGTGACAGTGGCGGGCCTCTACCTGGCGAACAGGAAACTGGAGCGCGTTGCCTAAGAAGAACTGGCTGGGGCGGCAGGATTCGAACCTGCGAATGGCGGCATCAAAAGCCGCTGCCTTACCACTTGGCGACGCCCCAGCACGAGCGCGAAGGCGCCCATATAACGTTGCCTTGCACGAAAGGAAGGGGGCAATCAGTATCAGGAATGGTCAAGCGCGGAAAAATGGCGCATAAACCCCCAAAATAACAATCAGGTGGGAGGATCGTTATGAGGAAAATGACACGTACTGCCTTGCGCTCGACATCGGGCCTGGCCTTGGCGCTTTGCATGGCCGTTCCGGCCTTTGCGCAGGACGGCGGCAGCGGGGATGAGCAGGCCAGCCAGCAGGATGGCAACACCATCGTGGTCACCGGCCTTCGCCGTGACAGCGCGCTGCAGGACGCCCCTGTCGCCATTACCGCGTTCAGTGCGCAGGCGATCGAGGATGCCCGCATCCTCAAGCCTTCGGATTTCATCAACCTGACGCCCAACGTAAACCTGGTGGAAACGCAGAACGCGGGCAATGCCTTCGTCATCATTCGCGGCATCACCCAGGCCCGCAATAGCGAGCCTTCGGTGGCAACGGTGGTCGATGGCGTGCTGCAGGTGAACCCCGCGCAGTTCAACCAGGCGCTGTACGACATCGAGCAGATCGAAGTGCTCAAGGGTCCGCAGGGCGCGCTCTATGGTCGCAACGCCATTGGCGGCGCGATCGTGGTGACGACAAAAGGGCCAAGCGACCATCTTGAAGGCAGCGTGACTGCCGGGATCGACAATGGCTTTGGCTATACATTGCGCGGTGGAGTAAGTGGGCCGATCGGCGACAGTGGCGGCTTCCGCCTGTCGGGGTCGTGGCAGGATACCGATGGCTATATCCGCAACCCCTATCTGGGCGAGGACGCCGACCCGGTAGAAAACCTGTCCTTGCGCGGTCGGCTGGTGTTCGACCTGTCCGACAATTTCGAACTCGACCTCCGCGGTTCGCTCGACCAGCTGCGCACGCAAGGCTTCTATTTCAACATCGTCGGTGACGTGAACGACACCAGCCTGCCGGTGAGGGTCAACAATGCCGGTATCGACAACCGCAACATCTATAATTTGTCGGCCAAGCTGACCTACCAAGCTGATGGATTCACGGTCACTTCGATCACTTCTTACGACACGGTGGACGAGATCATCACCGGCGATGCCTTCGACTTCCTGCCGACCGACGAAGCCTTTTGCGCGCTCCCGCAAGATTACTGTTTTTCAGGCAGTACCGACCTCAACCAGAGCCAGTATCTCGACGTCGAGGCCTTCAGCCAGGAACTGCGTTTCGAGAGCCCGTCAAACCAGGACCTGTTCTGGATGTTCGGCGGTTACCTGATTTCGACAGATCGCTTCATCTCGACCGGCAACATGCTGGATCTCGATCAGGGCGTATTCCCGGTCTATCGCGTACCGTCGACCAATCCGAACAATCCGCAATATTCCTTCCTGTCGGATACGCAGGACAATTTTGCGTGGTCGGTCTTCGCCAACCTCGGCTACCAGTTCTCCGACCAATTCCGGGTCGACGGCTCGCTGCGCTATGATCACGATCATCGCAAGAATACCACCGAGACGCCTGACGCATGGCTCGGCTACATCAACTATATCGCCAGCCTCTATGGCGCTCCGCAAAGTGCGCAGGGCGATGTCCGCACGCGCAATTTCAGCGCCTGGCAGCCCAAACTCACGCTGACCTACACGCCCAGCAATGACATGACGCTTTACGGTGGCTATTCGCGCGGCTTCCGTTCGGGCGGGTTCAACCAGACCGGTGTCGGCACGGTGGCCTTGGCCAACAACTTCGTCGGAGTGGGGGACATCTTCGAGGCCGAAACGGCCGATACCTTCGAACTCGGCTTCAAGTCGCAGCTGGCCGGCAACATGCTCACGTTCAATGGCGCTGCCTATACGACGCTCTCGAAGAACTCCTATTTCTTCGTCTATCTGCCTACCAACTCGACCCAGAACCTGGGCAATGTGCCCAAGACGCGGATCAACGGCCTGGAGCTGGAAGCAACGCTGCGGCCGCATCCCGATATCGCCTTCAACGCGGCCTGGGGCCTGACCGACAGCAAGATCAAGAGCTTCCCCGATGCCGGGTCGATCGGCAATGAGGCACCGTTGATCTCGCGCACCACGTTCAATCTCGGCGCGCAGTACACACCGCAGTTGTTCGGCGACAGTGTGGACGGCATCAACGCCTTGTTCCGCGTCGATTATCGCCGCACGGGCCGCACTTGGTGGGATGTTCCCAATTCGACGGTGCGCGATCCGATTCACCTGGTGAATGCGCGTGCAGGTGTCGAATTCGACAACATCGGCATCTATGGCTTTGCGACCAACCTCTTCAACGAGAAGTACAACGCCGAATTCTCGCCCGGCGGCTTCGTCTTCAAGGCACGGCCAAGGGTATTCGGTGTCGAAGGAACGGCGCGGTTTTAGATGGGCCTCCCCTCCTTTTCAAAGGAGGGGACCGAGGGGTGGTATCGCGACCGCAAGGTCGCGCCGCTACTGTGCACCACCCCCAAACCCCCTCCTCTGAAGAGGAGGGGGCTTTACCGGTTCAAAGACTATCCGGCCGTGTCCGCACAGGATTGAACAGGCTGCGATCCTCGACCTTGTCGAAATCCGCCGCCGAGTGGCGCTCGCTCATCGCCTGCGTGTTGACCAGGCGGCCACGGATGGCACCGGGGCGCTTGTCGATCTGCTTCACCCAGCGTGC
>JAHEBH010000012.1 GCA_024642335.1 Erythrobacter sp. | reverse complement strand
TGCCGCCGCCCGACCGATGGCCGCTATGGGGAGAACCCCAACCGGCTGCAGCACTATTACCAGTACCAGGTGATCCTGAAGCCGAGCCCGCCTCAGATCCAGCAATGGTATCTCGACAGCCTGCAGGTGATCGGCGTCGATCCGCTCAAGCACGATATCCGCTTTGTCGAGGATGACTGGGAAAGCCCCACGCTGGGCGCGTGGGGGCTGGGCTGGGAGGTCTGGTGCGACGGGATGGAAGTGACCCAGTTCACCTATTTCCAGCAGATGGGCGGCTTCGACTGCAAGCCGGTGGCGGGTGAACTGACCTACGGGCTCGAACGCCTCGCCATGTACATCCAGGGCGTCGACAATGTGTATGACCTCGATTTCAACGGCAAGGGCGTGAGTTACGGCGACGTCTTCCTCGAGAACGAGCGGCAGATGTCGAAGTGGAACTTCGAGGTTGCTGATACCGATGCGCTGTTCGACCTGTTCAACAAGGCGGAGGCGGAGTGCAAGCGCTCGCTGGACGCCGAAGTGCCCATCGCCGCCTATGAACAGGCGGTGGAGGCGAGCCACATCTTCAACCTGCTGCAGGCGCGCGGTGTGATTTCAGTGCAGGAACGTGCCAGCTACATGGCCCGCGTTCGCGATCTCGCGCGCGGGTCTTGTGAAGCCCATATGGCGAAGGAGGCCGCTGGCTGGGCCGAGAAATATCCGGAGTGGTCGAAATGAGCGACTTCCTCCTCGAACTCCGCAGCGAAGAAATTCCCGCCCGCATGCAGGCCGGTGCCCGTGCGGAGCTGGAAAAGCTCTTCCGCCGTGAGATGGCTGCGGCTGGTGTGTCAGTGGGTGATCTCACCGTATGGTCCACGCCGCGCCGTTTGGCGCTGATTGCGCGTGACCTGCCGGATGTCACAGCGGACGTGAGCCTTGAGGAAAAGGGCCCGCCCGAAGGTGCACCCGATCAGGCGATTGACGGCTTTTGCCGCAAGAACGGCGTAAGGCGCGACCAGATCGAACTGCGCGACGTAAAGGGCCGCAACACGTGGTTCGCGGTGATCAACAAGCCCGGTCGTTCGGTGAAGGACTTGCTGGCCGAGGCCATCCCCGCGATCATCCGTGATTTCAGCTGGCCCAAGTCGATGCGCTGGGGCGACGCCTCGCGCACCACGGAAAGCCTGCGCTGGGTGCGTCCGCTCTCCGGCATAGTCGCCATTCTGGGCGAAGAACTGGTCGAATGCGAGGTGGACGGCGTGCATTCGTCCTATGCCACGCATGGCCATCGTTTCCACTGCCCCGGCGAGATCACCATCGGATCGGCGGACGACTATGCCGAAAAGCTGCGCGCCTGCCACGTGATCGTCGATCATGAGGAGAGGCAGGATGCGATCCGCACCAAGGCTGCCGAGGCTGCCGAGGCAGCGGGCCTCAAGCTGGTCGAGGACGAGGGACTGGTGATCGAGAATGCCGGCCTGACCGAATGGCCAGTGCCTTTGCTCGGTCGCTTCGATGAGAGCTTTCTCGACGTGCCGCCCGAGGTGATCCAGCTGACCGCGCGCGTGAACCAGAAGTATTTCGTGTGTCATCCTCCCCAAGTTGGGGAGGATCGTTTGGCCAATGCTTTTGTCTGCACCGCCAACATCACTGCGGAAGACCCCGAAGTGGTGGTGGACGGCAACCGCAAGGTCCTCGCCGCGCGCCTGTCCGATGCGCGCTTCTTCTGGGAGCAGGATCGGAAGACGCCGCTGGCGGACCACGCGAAGAAGCTGGAGCGGATTACCTTTCACGAGAAGCTGGGAACCGTCGCCGACAAGGTTGAACGCGTGGCGAAGCTGGCGAGGTGGCTGGTTGAGGAAGGCATCATCGCCCATACTCCCCTCCCCGCTGGGGAGGGGCCGGGGGTGGGGGGTGCCACCTCGCAATCGTCGAACACCCACCCCAACCCCTCCCTCAAGGGAGGGGCTTCATTAGCCGACCTCACCGAACAGGCCGCGCGCCTGTGCAAGGCCGACCTTGTCACCGAAATGGTCGGCGAATTCCCCGAATTGCAGGGCCTGATGGGCGGATATTACGCCCGCGCCGAGGGCTTGACTGATGCGGTGGCAGACGCGATCCGCGATCACTACAAGCCGGTGGGGCAGGGCGATGAAGTGCCGACTGCGCCGGTGACGGTGGCGGTGTCGCTGGCGGATAAGCTGGATACGCTGGCGCGATTTTTCGCTGCCGATATGCTACCTACTGGCTCAAAGGATCCGTTCGCATTACGCCGTGCTGCGTTGGGCTTTCTTGCGTTGATCTTGAACAACGGCCTACGAGTTTCCTACCAGCGGCTTCTCATGGAAACAGGTGCCGCCACTGGATATCCTTCGCTTGAGCCGTTCCTCATCGACCGCCTCAAGGTCCAGCAACGCGAAGCGGGTGTTCGCCACGATTTGATCGACGCAGTGTTCGCGCTCGGTGGGGAGGACGATCTCGTCCGCCTGCTCGCCCGCGTCCACGCACTGCAGGCCTTCATTGACACCGATAACGGCACGAACCTGCTCGCCGGATACAAACGCGCGGCCAATATCCTCAAGAAGGAGGAGTGGCAGCCGCAGGATGGACTTTCCTACACGCCCGAAGCGGCAGAGAAGGCGCTGATCGACGCGCTGGATGCAGCCGAGCCTAAGGCGGCGGCAGCCATCGAAGCCGAAGACTTCGAAGGTGCCATGTCCGCGCTCGCCAGCCTGCGCGCGCCGATCGATGCCTTCTTTGACGAGGTGACGGTGAATGACGAGGATCAGACAAAGCGCAGCAGCAGGCTCGACCTGCTTGCACGCTTTCGTGTTGCAGTGCACAATGTGGCCGATTTCTCGAAGATCGAGGGTTGAGGGTTTTCTTCTTTGGACCCTGTAAAATGTGTAAAGTTTTGTCAGGAAAAGCGCGTTTTAGATGAACAAGATGGTCTATACTTTCGGCGGCCCTCGGCAGGCTCAGGCTGAGCGGGGGGAAAGCGACCCACGCGCAAAGGACAAGACGATCACCGGCGGCAAGGGTGCGAACCTGGCCGAGATGGCCGAGATCGGCCTGCCGGTCCCGCCGGGCTTTACGATCACCACCGAAGAATGCGTGCGCTATCTGCAGGAAGGCGGCGATTTCACCCGAGAAGTGAAGGCCGAAGTCACCGAAGCACTGGCGCATATCGAGCGCGCCGTGGGCAAGGCATTCGGTGATGCGGGCGATCCGCTGCTCGTCTCGGTCCGCTCGGGCGCGCGCGTGTCCATGCCCGGCATGATGGATACGGTGCTCAACCTCGGCCTCAACGACGAAACGGTTGTGGGTCTGGCGAACACCAGCGGCGACGAGCGTTTTGCCTGGGACAGCTATCGCCGTTTCATCCAGATGTATTCGGACGTTGTGCTCGGCCTCGACCATGGATTGTTCGAGGAAGCGCTGGAAATTGCCAAGGAAGATCGCGGCTATTTCGCCGATACCGAGATGGAAGCGGATGACTGGAAGGAACTGGTCGCCGAATTCAAGACGATTGCCGAGGGTGAGCTGGGTCATCCATTCCCGCAGGATGTGACCAAGCAGCTGTGGGGCGCCATCCGTGCCGTGTTCGACAGCTGGGATTCTGACCGCGCCAAGGTCTATCGCCGGTTGAACGATATTCCGGGAGACTGGGGCACGGCCGTCAACGTGCAGGCGATGGTGTTCGGCAATATGGGTGATACCAGCGCCACCGGCGTTGCCTTCACCCGCGATCCGGCGACGGGCGAGAACCATTATTACGGCGAATGGCTGGTCAATGCCCAGGGCGAGGATGTTGTCGCCGGCATCCGCACGCCGCAATATCTCACCAAACGCGGCCGTGAGGCTGCCGGCGCCGAATTGCCGAGCATGGAAGAAGCCATGCCCGCAGCCTATGCCGAACTGGCCAACGTCTTCGACCTGCTCGAAAAGCACTACCGCGACATGCAGGACATCGAATTTACCGTCGAACGCGGCAAGTTGTGGATGCTGCAGACCCGATCGGGAAAGCGCACCGCCAAGGCCGCGCTGAAGATGGCGGTGGACATGGTGGGTGAGGGGCTGATCGACGAGGTGACCGCGATCAAGCGCGTCGACCCCATGGCGCTCGACCAGTTGCTGCACCCTACGCTCGATCCCGATGCCGAGCGCGATATTCTCGCCACGGCATTGCCCGCTTCGCCGGGTGCCGCATCGGGCAAGATCGCGCTCGATTCAGACCTTGCCGAACGCTGGGCCAACAATGGCGACAAGGTGATCCTTGTTCGCGTGGAAACCTCGCCCGAGGACATCCACGGCATGCATGCGGCGCAGGGAATCCTCACAGCGCGCGGCGGGATGACCAGCCACGCCGCAGTGGTTGCGCGGGGCATGGGTCGGCCTTGCGTTTCAGGCGCCTCTGCAGTCTCGATCGATATGGCCTCGCGGACGCTCAAGATCGGCGCGCGCGATTTGAAGGAAGGCGATGTAATCACGCTCGACGGTGCGACCGGACAGGTGATGGACGGCGCGGTGCCGACCACCGAACCCGAACTTGCCGGAGACTTCGGCATTCTGATGGAATGGGCGGACAAATACCGCCGCATGGGCGTGCGCACCAATGCCGAAACGCCAGAGGACTGCCGCATGGCGCGCCAGTTCGGCGCCGAGGGCATCGGCCTGTGCCGGACCGAACACATGTTTTTCGATGCCGAGCGCATCATGGCCGTGCGCGAGATGATCCTGGCCGATGACGAGGCTGGTCGGCGCAAGGCGCTGGCCAAGCTGCTGCCGGCGCAGCGCAGCGACTTTACCGAAATCTTCCACTGCATGGCGGGCCTGCCGTGCACCATCCGCCTGCTCGATCCGCCGCTGCACGAATTCCTGCCGCAGCGCGACGAGGAGTTCGCCGCTCTGGCGGATGACCTGGGTGTCGGCATCGACCACCTGAAGCGCCGCGCGAACGAGCTGCACGAGTTCAACCCCATGCTGGGCCACCGTGGCTGCCGCCTCGGCATTACCTTCCCCGAGATCTACGAGATGCAGGCGCGTGCGATCTTCGAAGCTGCTTGCGAAGTGACCTCGCAGGGCGGGGATCCGATCGTGCCCGAAGTGATGATCCCGCTCGTCGCCACGCGCAGGGAGCTGCAAATCCTGCGCGAACTGGTGGACCGTGTCGCGGCAGAGGTCTTTGCCGAAAAGGGCAGGACGCTCGATTACACGGTCGGAACGATGATCGAACTGCCGCGCGCCGCGCTGATGGCGGGTGAAATTGCCAAGGAAGCGCGCTTCTTCTCCTTCGGCACCAACGACCTGACGCAGACAACGCTGGGCGTCAGCCGTGACGATGCCGGCAGGTTCCTTGCCGCTTACGTCGAACAGGGCATCTATCCGCGCGATCCCTTCGTCAGCCTCGATGTCGATGGCGTGGGCCAGCTGGTGAGCTTGGCTGCAGAACGCGGCAAGGCGACGCGCAGCGATATCAAGCTGGGCATTTGCGGCGAGCATGGAGGCGATCCTGCCAGTATCGCCTTCTGCGAGCAGGTCGGCCTCGATTACGTCTCGGCCTCACCCTATCGCGTGCCCATCGCAAGGCTCGCGGCGGCGCAGGCGGCGTTGGCGGATTAGAAGCGGGCTTTGGGCCGCCGCCCGGTCAGGGTGACGATTTCGAAGGTCTCGGTCACGCGGCCGTCTTCTCCGGCAAGTTCGGCAAAGGCCTGTTCGGCGCGGGCCAATCCGGCCTTGCCTACATAGGGCGCGCGTGATGACAGCGTGCTGGTGAGGCCCTGTTCGCGCAGGTCTTTGACCAGGCGTTGGAGGGAAGAGTAGCTGACCTTGAGGGTTTGCGAATCGACAACTGGGTCGGCCCATCCGGCGCGCTGCAACAGTTGCGCGCCTGCGCGGACATCGACCATGGGATGGATGCGCGCTGCAGGCCGATCTCCATCGGCAGCCAGCATGATCTGTCTCAGCATGGGCAGGCTGCCCGCACCGATGAAGCTGGCAATGGCGAGCCCTCCCGGTGCCAGGGCATTGCGAATATGCACCAGTGCGCCGGGCAAGTCGTTCACCGTGTCGAGCAGGCCCAGACAGGCGATAAGGTCGTTACTGGACCTTGTATCCGGATAGGGCTGCTCAAGATCGATCTCGACGCGGTCGAAACAGCCAACGATGTCGGCTTCCGTGGTTCCTTGCGGATCAATCTGGCCGGCCAGACGGAAGCTGCAATCTCCGATGACCAGCGCCGTCTTCGGTTCGTGGCGAAGAAATGCGAGCCGCTCGGCAATGTCTTCAACCATCTCGTCGACCACAAAGCGGGCCGTATCCACGGACTTTGCGCTCGCCAGCATCTTGCGCCGCCTGAGCTTGCGGAGCTTGTTCGAGAATATGGTGGGTGGGGCGCTCGCCATCCCGCTTGCCTACAGGCTGTTCTGCCGCCAGCATAGGCAAGATGCTGCTCAAGCAGGCCTTTTCCCCGCTGGTGGACCTGATCTACCCGCCGCGTTGCCCGACCTGCGGCGATGCGGTTGGCGAGCATGGGGGGCTGTGCCTGTCCTGCTGGAGCAAGCTGGTCATCCCCGGGGAACCCTGCTGCGCATCCTGCCAGCGGCCTTTCGGTAGCGAGGAAATCAAGGAAGGTTCCTTATGCGCACCTTGCCTTGCCAAGCCGCCCCGGCATGACGGGATCAGTGCGGCGACGCTTTACAATGACACCTCGCGCAAGCTGGTGCTGGCCTTCAAGCATGGCAGGAAGATCGCGCTGGCCAAACTGCTTGCCAGACTGATGCTCGCACGCCTGCCAGAGCTGAAGGGTGATTGGCTGGTCGTTCCAGTTCCGCTTTATCGCCGACGTCTGTGGGAGCGCGGCTTCAACCAGTCCGCATTGCTTGCGCGGGAGATTGCGCATTCACGCGGCAAGTCGTTGCTGGTCGACGGCTTGATTCGAACCAGGGCGACACCATCGCTTGGCGGATTGGGGCGAAAGGAACGTGCCAGCGTGCTTGCAGGTGCGATTGCGGTCAATCCGGCGCGGTCGGAGCGAATCAAGGGAGCGCAAGTGCTGCTGGTGGACGATGTGATGACCAGCGGTGCCACGAGCGATGCGTGCATCCGCGCTATTCGCAAGGCCGGAGCGCGGAAGGTGCGGATCTCCTGCTTCGCCAGGGTGCTGGATGAAGCCCTTTAGTGGTTTGAGGGGTCAACGAAAAACGCCCGAGGCAACTCGGCCCCGGGCGTTCGCGTGACGATAACTGCTGGAACTGCGCCTATCCCCCCTCGTCAAGGCGCGTTCCAAACCCTCATGAACAGCCTGCCTTTGGCAGTGCAAGTCCCTCCCACTTCCTTGGCCACGTCTAACGAGTAGACCGAAATGACAGGCGGCCCGTCAAGCCGCGCCGCATTCATCTCATCGAAAGGTTCCGGATCAAACAGGATCGGCACTTTCGTTATGATTTTGAACCTTCTCTGTGGTTATCCTGCAACAAATCGCTATGCAGCACATGTGCCGACACCGGGCGCAAGCAACCTGAACGCTGGAACGAAAATGAGTGACACCGAAAAGCGGGAAACGGGCACGGCATTCATGCCCAAGTTCGATTCGAACGGCTTGCTGGGCGCCATCGTGCAGGATTCTGCGAGCGGCGAAGTGCTGATGTTCGCCTTCATGAATGCCGAGGCCCTGGCAATGACGCAGGACACAGGCATCGCCCATTTCTGGTCGCGCAGCCGCGGCAAGCTGTGGATGAAGGGGGAGAGCAGCGGGCACACGTTGCGGGTTGTCGAGATGCTGGTCGATTGCGATCAGGATGCGCTGGTGCTGAAGGTGGAACCTGCCGGCCCCGCCTGTCACACCGGCCAGCGCAGTTGCTTTTACCGTGCGCTTGATGGCAAGGACCTGAGGTCAATTCATCCAGACGAATGAGACCGGACGCAGGCCGCATGACATCATACAATCCGCCAGCCCAGGACATCACCTTCATCCTCAAGGACCTGCTCCGCCTGCAAGAACGCAGCGAGCCGTCGAACTACCAGATGGTCGATGAGGAAATCATCGATGCGGTAGCGCACGAGGCCGGGCGCTTCTGCCGCGATATCGTTGCACCACTGAACTCTGTTTCGGATCAGCAAGGATGCACGCGCCATGCCGATGGTACGGTGACGACGCCGGACGGGTTCAAGGACGCGTATCAGGCATGGGTGGAATCGGGTTGGGGTACGCTGCCGCAGCCGGAGGAGTTTGGCGGCCAGGGCATGCCGCACGCGCTGTTCACGGTGATCGAGGAATATCTCAATTCCTCCTGTGCCGGCTTCACCATGTATCCGGGCATCATGCCGGGCGCGGTGGCGACTGTCCTTTCTTCCGCTTCGGATGAATTGAAACAGGCTTACCTGCCGAAGATGGTATCGGGCGAATGGCTCGCGACCATGGCGCTGACCGAAGGCCATGCCGGTACCGACCTGGGCCTGATGAAGACTACCGCCACAAGGCGCGGAAACGGCGCCTATTCCATCAGCGGCGAGAAGATCTTCATCTCCGGCGGAGACCATGACCTGACGGAAAATATCGTCCACCTTGTGCTTGCCCGCCTGCCCGATGCACCTGCGGGCTCGCGGGGTATCTCGCTCTTCCTTGTTCCCAAGATCATCCCGGATAGCGGCGAGAGAAACGGCGTCTCGGTCGGATCGATCGAGCACAAGATGGGCCTGCATGGCAGCGCCACCTGTGTGCTCAACTTCGATGAGGCGACCGGCTTCCTTCTGGGTGAGGAAAACGGCGGGCTGGCGGCGATGTTCATCATGATGAACGCAGCGCGCCTGGCGGTGGGCGTGCAGGGCCTGGCCCATGCCGAACACTCCTACCAGAAGGCGGCGGCCTATGCGCTGGAGCGCAAACAGGGGCGGGCGATGGGTGAACGTAGCGATCCATCGCAAGCCGCCGATCCGCTGATCGTACATCCTGACGTCCGCCGCTTGCTGATGGATGCGCGCGCCTTTGCCGAAGGCTTCCGCGCACTGGTACTGTGGACTTCTGTTCAGATCGACGTTTCGCATGGGGCACCCGATGCGCAGGCCCGAAGAGAGGCCGATGCGCTGGTGTCCTTCCTTACCCCGGTGATCAAGGCTTTCGGCAGCGACCGCGGTTTCGAAACGGCCGTGAACATGCAGCAGATCTTCGGCGGGCATGGTTATGTCACCGAATGGGGCATGGAACAGATCGTGCGCGATGCCCGCATCGCCATGATCTACGAAGGTGCGAACGGCGTGCAGGCCCTCGATCTGGCAGGTCGCAAGACGGCAAAGGATGGCGGTGCGGTGGCGCAGGCCTTCTTCGCGATGATCGCCACGGAATGCGATGCGGCGGGAGAGGAGATCTCCTTCATCGCCGATCCGCTTGGCAAGGCGGTGCATCACGGGGAGGCTGCTGCAAGAATGCTGGTCGAGCAGGCCGCCAGCGATCCGCAGGATATGGCGGGCGGCGCCTATGCCTTCATGCAGCTGGTCGGCACGCTTGCAGTGGGCTGGATGTGGCTGCGCCTGGCAAAGGTTGCGCGGGCAAAGCTGGATGCGGGCGAGGGTGATGCCAGCTTCATGGAAGCCAAGCTGGCCACGGCGCGTTTCTATGCTGAGCAGCAATTGCCGATTTGCACGGCGCTACGTCACCGCGTGAAGGCCGGGGCAGGTGCAATGATGGCGCTCACGCCCGAGCAGTTCCCGCGGAGCTAGGCCAGCACCTCGTCAAGGAGAGAATACATCGCGGCCCAGCTCTGCCGGTCGGCGCTGGCATCGTAGCCCGTGGCCGGATTCTGCGTCGGTGCCGGATTGGTGAAACCGTGCCTGACCCCCGCATAGGAATGGAAATGCCAATTGGCACCGGCATGGTCCATTTCTTCCCAGAATTTCAGCACCTGCGCGCGGGGAACCATGGGATCGGCATCGCCGTGGCAGACAAGGATGCGGCTGCGCACAGCGCCAGGCTGTGCGGGCAGCTCGGTATTGAGCAAACCGTGAAAGCTGACTGCGGCAAATAATGGTGCGCCTTCACGGGCCAGCTCCAGCACGGCCTGGCCGCCCATGCAGAAACCGATCGCGCCGATTGGCAGGCCGGCAGCGCCATCAAGAGAGGCAAGCGCTCTCAGCGAAGCGCGCAGGCGTTGACGATACAGCTCCGGCGTCTGCCTGATCTCCATTGCAAATTCGCGCGACTGGTCGAAGTTTGCCGGTGCCTTGCCATAGAAATCGGCGACCATGGCGAGATAACCTTGGGCGGCAAGATCCCGCGCCTTGTCCAGCACCGATTGAGTGGGGTTCATGATTGTCGGGAAGACGAGTACCGCCGCACGCGGAGAGCCAACAGGTTTCGCGACAAGTCCCGTCAATGACGTCTCATCATCTGAATAAATGAGCTGTTCCACCTAGCCACTCCTTTGGCCGCTCGTGCTGAGCCTGTCGAAGCACGATTGCATTACGCGGCTCACCCTTCGACAAGCCAAGGGTGAGCTGGGGTTTGAAATCCTATTCTGTCGGCAGGAAGTCCGGCACGGAGAGATAGCGCTCGCCAGTGTCATAGTTGAAGCCGATCACGCGCGTACCCGGATCAAGCTCTGCCAGCTTCTTGTCGATAGCGGCAAGAGTGGCGCCCGAGCTGATACCGACAAGCAAGCCTTCTTCCTGGGCGCAGCGGCGGGCCATTTCCTTGGCAGCTTCTGCATCCACGGCAATGGCTCCGTCGATGGATTGCGTGTGCAGGTTCTCCGGGATGAAACCCGCGCCAATGCCCTGGATCGGGTGCGGGCCGGGCTGTCCGCCCGAGATTACTGGCGAGAGTTCGGGCTCCACCGCATAGGCCTTCATGGCGGGCCAGACCTTCTTCAATTCTTCCGCGCAGCCAGTCATATGGCCGCCGGTACCGACACCGGTAATCAGCACTGCGGGAGGACTATCCTTGAAGTCGCCGATGATTTCCTGCGCGGTGGTACGCGCATGCACGGCGATATTGGCCGGATTCTCGAACTGCTGGGGCATCCATGAGCCTTCGATCTCGGCCAGCAATTCCTCGGCGCGGGCGAGGGCGCCCTTCATGCCCAGTTCCTTCGGCGTCAGATCGAAACGGGCTCCATAGGCGAGCATCAGGCGGCGGCGTTCCAGGCTCATGCTTTCGGGCATGACGAGCACCAGCTTGTAGCCCTTTACCGCAGCGACCATCGCCAGCCCGATCCCGGTATTGCCGCTTGTCGGCTCTACAATCGTGCCGGCAGGCTGGAGCGCGCCGGAAACTTCCGCGGCTTCCACCATCGCCAGCGCAATGCGATCCTTGATCGAACCGCCGGGATTGCTCCGCTCGCTCTTTATCCAGACCTCATGGTTGGGGAACAGTTTCGCAAGGCGGATGTGCGGCGTGTTGCCGATCGATTGGAGGACGTTGTCAAACTTCATGTCAGGCTCCCTCGGATTCGCTCTTCTGTTTACCTTCTAGCAGATGATCCGGCGGATCGAAGGTCTTGGTGGTTCTCAGGACAGGAAAGATTTGCGACCATGCCGCGACGGTGATTACCGCACCGATGCCGCCGGCCACCACGGCGATCACCGGGCCGAACAGGTAGGCGAGGCTGCCGGAAAAGAAATCGCCGAATTCGTTGGATGCTGAAATGGTCATTTGCGAGACGGATGACACCCGCCCGCGCTTGTCATCGGGCGTATGCAACTGGATCAAGGATTGGCGGATGTAGACCGAGAACATGTCCGCGCAGCCGATGATGAAAAGCATGGCGAGGCTCAGCGGCATCCAGGTGGACAGGCCGAAAATGATGGTCGCCACGCCGAAGACGGCCACCGCCCACAGCATCTTGGGGCCGACATTGGACTTGAGCGGGCGGAAGGAAAAATAGAGCGCTGTCACCGCTGCACCGATCGCCGGTGCCTGCGCTAGGTGGGACAGTCCGGGAGCGCCTACCTGCAATATGTCACGGGCATATACGGGGAACAGTGCAGTCGCCCCCGCAAGAAACACGGCGAAAAGATCGAGCGTGATCGAGCCCAGCACCATCTTGTTCTTGAGGACATAAGCGAGGCCTTCCTTCATCTGTCCAAGCGGGTTCTGCCCGCCGTTGATCACCGAGCGGGGCACCTGTCCGATGAAGCCGAGCGCGATGATCGACACAAGAAACAGGCCAGTCGCCACGGCATAGGGCAGATGCGGTGCAATCTCGTAAAAGTATCCGCCAACAGCGGGCCCCACGATCATGCCCACCTGCCAGGAGATCGACGACAATGCGATGGCGTTGGGCAGTATCGCCGCAGGGACCAAATTGGGCGCAAGCGCGCCCAGTGCCGGACCGGCGAAAGCGCGGGCAATGCCGAGCGCAACGGCAACGCCGAACAGGGCCGGAATGGTGATGCTTTCAGTAAAGGTCAGCCAGCCCAGAACGGCAGCGCATGCCAGCTGCAGCAGCGTGGTCATGCGTGCCACATTGCGGCGGTTCAGCCTGTCGGCAGCGAGGCCCGAAAAAGGGGTCAGGACGAAGAGGGGGGCAAATTGCAGCAGGCCGATCAGGGCCAGCTGGCCCGATGCGCCGCCAACGCTCATGCCGCTTTCGCGCGCGATATTGTAGGTTTGCCAGCCGATGATCAGCAGCATGGCGTATTGCGCCAGCGTCATCGTCAGTCGCGCCAGCCAGAAGGCACGGAAATTGGCGATTTGGAAGGGTGATTTGACGTCGCTCACCCGCGCGCTTTGGCAGCGCGCTCGGCGTTTGCCAAGGCGCTGCCTCTTCGGGACTGCAAAGTTTGGCTTTTGGGCTTAGCTTCTGCGGCGCAGTGCCGGGTTGGGCTGCAGGTCGCGGATCATCGCCATGAAGTCGTCAAGACGGATGATTCGTTCGAACTGGAAACCGGCGCGATCTTCCGTGGTCCAGATGCAATAGGCCTCGATCCGGCCAACGACCGGAAGCCGGATGATCAAACGGTCTCCGCGACCGAGCACGGGCTCGCCATCAGCCATGAAGCCGTGGGCAGAAATGTTGGTGATATGCAGCTTCATATCGCCCTTGAGGCGATGCTCTGCGATCACAGGGAAGTCTACCGGATGACGCGTTGCGCGCCGCAAATCGGTGACGGAAAGCTGTGCACCTGCCATGGCTCTCAAATCTCCATATACCTTACTGGAGCTTGGGTATGACAGTAAATACTGGATAAATTGTAAAGGCCTCAAACACCTCTGAGGATGGCGTGTTTCTTCTTGCCCAGGCTGAGCTTGCGTTCTTCACCGGGGACGAGGGTGATGAGCATGCCGGGATCGTCAACCGTATGGTCATCGATCTTGACCGCCCCTTCGGCGATTTTCCGCTTTGCCTCACCATTCGAAGCCGTGAAACCGATTGCGGTGCAGGCCGCTCCGGCGCGGACGCCTTCCGCAGAAACTTCAAGCACGGGCAGGTCTTCGCCCATGCCGCCACCGGCAAAGGTCTGGGCTGCGGTGGCTTCAGCGGTCCGGGCTGCATCTTCGCCGCGCACCAGCTTTGTCACTTCATTGGCGAGAATGACCTTTGCCGCGTTGATTTCACTGCCTTCCAGCGCTTCCAGGCGGGCAATTTCGTCCAGCGGTAGGTCGGTGAACAGGCGCAGGAAACGGCCTGCGTCACGATCATCGGTATTGCGCCAGTACTGCCAGAAATCATAGGCGGGCAGCTGTTCCTCATTGAGCCACACGGCACCGGCGGCGGTCTTGCCCATCTTCGATCCGTCCGCGGTGGTCAGCAGCGGGGTCGTGAGGCCGAACACCTCCTGACCGTCCATGCGGCGGGTAAGCTCGATCCCGTTGACGATATTGCCCCACTGGTCCGATCCGCCCATCTGAAGGCGGCAGGCATAGCGCTGCGACAACTCGCGGAAGTCATAGGCCTGCAGGATCATGTAGTTGAATTCGAGAAAAGTCAGCGGCTGTTCGCGTTCGAGCCGCAGCTTCACCGAATCGAAGGTCAGCATGCGGTTGATGGTGAAATGCGGTCCGACGTCGCGCAGCAATTCGATATAGCCGAGCTGCGAGAGCCATTCGTCATTATTGACCATGATCGCGTCAGTTGGACCGTCGCCAAATGTCAGCAGCTTTTCGAATACCGTGCGGATCGAAGCAATGTTCTCGTCGATCATTTCGGACGTGAGCATCTTGCGGCTCTCGTCCTTGCCCGAAGGATCGCCCACCTTGGTGGTTCCGCCGCCCATTACGACAATCGGCTTGTGGCCTGATTGCTGCAGGCGGCGCAGCATCATGATCTGCACAAGACTCCCGACATGCAGGCTTGGCGCGGTAGCATCGAAACCGATATAGCCCGGCACCACCTGTTTCGCTGCCAGCGCGTCCAGCGCACCGGCATCGGTAATCTGGTGGATGTACCCCCGCTCGCTGAGCAGGTTGAGAAGGTCGGACTGGAATTCGCTCATTTTGCCCTCTGAAATAGAGGCGCGCGCCTAGCACGGAGTTGGCCGCTTGCAAACGCATCAACTGATTGCCCATCCTGCCCATCAGCCGGAACAAATCACGCAGATAGAGGTTCGCGTGGTTGACCGCGATCCCGATTGGCTGTCCATCCGCTGGACCATCCACGGCGGCAGAAGCATTTTGGTTCCGCCATTTGCTGGGCGGAAACGCGCGGACGGCCTGTGGCGGACGACCTGTTTCGAGCTGTTCGTTGCGTCACGTGAAGTCGGTGGCGGTGGATATGAGGAGCTCAACTTCTCGCCCTCCGAAGCCTGGGCTGCCTACGGCTTCAGCTCATACAGGGATGGCATGAAGGAACTTGACCTCGGGCCAGGACCGGTTTGCGCGTGGCGGGGCGGAAGGAGCGAGATTGCCATCTTTGATGTTGCAGTCCCGGCGCATTGTTTGCTCGCCTATCCCTGGCGTTACGGGATCAGTGCTGTGATCGAGGAGAAGTCTGGCGCGAAATCCTATTGGGCGCTGCATCACCCCGATCCGGCAAAACCAGATTTCCACGATCCCGCTTGCTTCGTCGCGACACTTCCTGCACCCGAAGCATCATGAAGTTCGGGATCGATCGCCTGCTGGCAGAGCAGGATCTGCAACACGCGCTCACGGGAAGGCGCGTAGCGCTGGTGGCGCATCCGGCGTCTGTCACAGCCGACCTGACCCATTCGCTCGACGCTTTAATAGCTGCTGGTATCAACATCACCTCTGCCTTTGGCCCGCAGCACGGGCTGAAGGGCGACAAGCAGGACAATATGGTCGAGACCGAGGACGAGGTGGACGCCGCCTACGGCATCCCGATCTTCTCGCTCTATGGCGAGGTGCGCCGCCCGACCGATGCGATGATGGACAGCGCTGACGTATTCCTGTTCGACTTGCAGGACCTCGGCTGCCGCATCTACACCTTTGTCACCACGCTGCTCTACCTGCTTGAGGAGGCAGCGAAGCACGGCAAGCAGGTGTGGGTGCTCGATCGCCCCAATCCCGCCGGACGTCCTGTGGAGGGCACCATATTGCTCCCCGGACAGGAAAGCTTCGTGGGGGCGGGACCCATGCCCATGCGGCACGGGTTGACCATGGGCGAGATGGGGCAGTGGTTTATCCGCCATTTCGGTCTGGATGTGGAATACCGCGTGATCACCATGCATGACTGGTTGCCCGAAGCGGGCCCGGGATTTGGTTGGCCGGAAAGCCGCATCTGGATCAATCCAAGCCCCAATGCGGCAAACCTCAACATGGCGCGCGCCTATGCGGGCACGGTCATGCTGGAGGGCACTACTCTGAGCGAGGGCAGGGGGACGACCCGCCCGCTCGAAGTCCTGTTTGGCGCGCCCGATCTCGATGCCAAAACCGTATTGACAGAGATGGAGCGCCTTGCACCCGAATGGCTGGCCGGCTGTGCCATCCGCGAATGCTGGTTCACGCCCACATTCCACAAACATGCGGGCGAGCTGTGCAGCGGTCTGATGGTCCACGCCGAGGGTGGCTTCTACAAGCACGACTTCTTCCGTCCGTGGAGATTGCAGGCGCTCGCCTTCAAGGCGATCCGCGACCTCCATCCGGACTACGCAATCTGGCGCGATTTCCCTTACGAATACGAGTTCGATCGTCTGGCTATCGATGTCATCAATGGCGGCCCCGCTTTAAGGGAATGGGTGGATGATCCCGCATCGAAACCGGACGATCTCGACAAGCTGGCATCGATTGACGAAGCGCAATGGCGCAGGGATGTGGCGGACTTACTGCTCTACTGAGATCAGCCGCCGATACAGGCGCGAGAGGAAAGACAATGCTCAAATACTACAGCTTTGGACCAGGTGCCAATTCGCTCAAGCCGATGATGGCGCTTTACGAGAAGGAGTTGGAGTTCGAGCACAAACTGCTCAACCCGGCGAAGTTCGAGCATCATTCCGACTGGTTCAAGGCGATCAATCCACGAGGGCAGGTTCCGGCGCTGGACGATGATGGCCGCATCGTGACCGAAAGCACCGTCATCTGCGAATATCTGGAGGATGCGCATCCAACCGCGGTGAAGCTTCGCCCCGCCGATCATTTCGATGTCGCGCAGATGCGCATCTGGACCAAATGGGTGGACGAGTATTTCTGCTGGTGCGTCTCCACCATCGGGTGGCACCGCCACGTCTCCAAGATGGTCGCAAACCTTAGCGATGACGAGTTCGAGGAAATGGTCGCCCGCATTCCCGTGCCCGAACAGCAGGTCAAATGGCGCTGCGCCCGCGAAGGCTTCCCGCAGGATCTGCTGGACGAGGAAATGCGCAAGATCGGCGTTTCGGTGCGCAAGCTGGACGATCACCTGGCCGATCATGAGTGGTTGGCAGGCGGCGTCTATTCGCTTGCGGACATCTGCAACTTCTCCATCGCCAACGGCATGCAGTTCGGATTCGCGGAGCTCGTGAACGCCCAGGATACGCCGCATTTGCTGCGCTGGATCGAACAGATCAACGAGCGGCCTGCGGTGAAAAAAATATTCGCCAACGTTCCCAAAGAGTTCTGAAAGCCGGCTTCCAAATCGCTGCTATCCTTTAAGGTCCGTTAACCCTGCATTGGTAGCGATATCACCAGAGAAAAGAACAATTCGGGTAGCGGTCAATGCAGTTGGAAAGGATAAGCCTGACAGGGAGCCACGCGCTTGACTCCATACCGGAGACGTGCGGCGAGGTGAGCGTTGGATGTTCGGACGTCTCCGGCATCCTCGAGCAGGTTATCCAGACGTCCGAACGGCTCCGTGCAGAGCATAAGGCACTGCAGGGTAGCATCACCGAGATGGAGGCCGACCAGACAAAGGTCGGCGATGCCTGTGACGAGGCAAGGATCCTGTCGAGCCAGGCCATCGAACGGCTCAACCAGAGTACGTCGATGATCAACGAATCGCTGGGTGAAATCGCCAGCCTGGTCAAACTGGTCGAATCGCTGGGTCAGCAGGTGACCGACTTTGCCGCCGCTATCGAGCAGGTGAAGCGTTCCTCGATGGACATCGAGACCATTGCCGAGACCACCAATATTCTGGCGCTCAATGCCAATATCGAAGCCATGCGCGCCGGTGATGCCGGCAAGCCCTTTGCGGTGGTCGCCCGCGAAGTGAAGGAACTGGCGACACAAGCCCAGAAGGCTACGGATGAAATCACCCGCACCATGGATGTGCTCGAGAAGAATGCCGGCAATGTGATCAAGGAGATCTTCGCAGGTAACGAAAAGAGCGATCGCGCCAAGGACTCTATCGCCCGCATTGAAAGCACGATTTCCGACGTTGCCCACATCGTCCACGAAGTCGATTGCCAGAACGAGCAGATCGCAAGGTCAACCGAAACGATCAGCGGCCATGTTGGCCGCGTCCGGCACGTGTTGCGCAATTTCGAGGAAGCAAGCGGCGAAAACGAAGGCAAGCTGGCAGAAGCAGTGCGGCGGATGGGCGATGTGGAAGAATTGGGCAGCGTGATGTTCGACAGGGTCGTCCACGCTGGCCTTGCGCCCAAGGACAGCGCCATGGTCGAACATGCGATGGAAGCCGCCAAGGAAGCGGCTGCTGCTGCCGAAGCCGCGCTTGCCGAAGGCCGGATGACCGAAGAAGCCTTTTTCGATGACAATTATGTGGAAGTGCCGGGCACCAACCCCAAGTTGTACCGGACCCGTTTGAGCGACTGGGCCGACGCAAACTGGCGGCCGATCATGGAGAAGGTCAGGCAATCCGATCCGTGCATCATCGCCTCGGTCTGCGATGACAGGAACGGGCTTATCGTCACCCATCATGCCGACCGTTCGCAAAAGCCGACCGGCAATTACCAGCATGACCTGCAGCACTGTCGCAACGGGCGCATCATCTACAACGCCATCGACAGGCGCATAAAGAAGAACAACGAACCCTATTCGATGGCCGTCTATCGTTACGAAGGTGACGGCAAGCATTACAAGATTGTTCGCCTGGCGAGCGTTCCCCTGATGATCAGGGGGCGCCGCTGGGGAGATTACGAGATATCCTATGTCGTGTAGCGCAAGTCCCGGGTCGCACCATTGGGGGGCTATGCGTCGATGAGGTCGCGATCCAGTACACCGGAAGGGTTTGCATGAAACCGTACCGGAGTGCTGGGTCGCGGCCCATCATTGGATCGGAAAGTGCTCTAATAGTTCTGCGCTGGAGTGTTCCTGTCTGGCGGACGGGGCTGCGAAACCAGCGTCACCAGCACGAAGCTGATATACATCAGCAACGCCCAGGACCCGAACTTGGGCAGCGGGACCATGTGCCAGCCTTCTTCCTGGCTGGGGTAGACCCAGGCATTGGCGAAGGTTGCAATGTTTTCGGCAAACCAGATGAACAGGGCCACCAGCAGCCAGCCGACGAGCAGCGGCATCCAGCGCGCTTCGCGCCAGTTGGTAAAGTAGATGCGCGTGCGCCAGAACAGCTGGGCGATGCCCGCAAACAGCGCATAGCGGATATCGGGCAGGTAATGGTGGCTGAAGAAGTTCAGATAGATCAGCACTGCCAGCAGCCACGTGGTCCAACGCGGTGGGTATGGCTCGAAGCGGAAATCGAAAATCCGCCAGACGCGGGCGATATAGCTGCCGACCGATGCATACATGAAACCGGAAAAAAGCGGCACGCCCGCAATGCGCAGCAAGGCGTCTTCCGGATAGACCCACGATCCGACCGCGGTCTTGAAGATTTCCATCACAGTGCCGACGAGGTGGAAGGCGAGGATGACCTTGGCTTCGTCCCAAGTCTCGAGCCGGAAGGCGAGCATGGCGATCTGGATGCCCAGCGCGGCAAGGGTGAGGAAATCATATCGGTGGAGCGCGGCGCCTTCGGGATAAAACAGATGTGTCGCAAGCAGCAGCGCGAGCATCAACCCACCGAACAGGCACGCCCAGCCTTGCTTGAAGACAAACAGCGCAAACTCATATGCCCAGGCATTGGGACCGGGCGCAGGCTCGAACGCCTCAAGCTTTGAACGAATGGCCGCGAAGCGAGTGTGGGCCGGTGTCTTCCCGGTCCCCGCCACCTTACGCGTCGATCATTTCGCGATCGAGCTCACCGGCGCGGTTCTGGATGAAATTGAACCGGTGTTCCGGGTTGCGGCCCATCAGCTGGTCGACCAGTTCCTTCACGGCATAGCGCTGTTCGTGTTCAGTGGGCAGGGTGATGCGGATCAGGCTGCGCGTCTCGGGGCACATCGTCGTCTCGCGCAATTGCTGGGGGTTCATTTCGCCCAGGCCCTTGAATCGTGAGACCTCCACCTTCTTGCCCTTGAACACCGTCTCCTCCAGTTCCGCGCGGTGGGCATCGTCCCGCGCGTAGCGGCTCTCCTTGCCTGCGGTCAGGCGATAGAGCGGCGGCTGGGCAAGGTAGAGGTGCCCGCCGCGCACCATTTCAGGCATTTCCTGGAAGAAGAACGTCATCAGCAGCGTGGCGATATGCGCGCCGTCGACATCGGCATCGGTCATGATGATGACGCGGTCATAGCGCAGGTTTTCTGTGTCACAGTCCTTGCGCATGCCGCAACCCAGCGCGAGACCGAGATCGGCGATTTCGCTATTGGCGCGGATCTTGTCCGCCGTGGCACTGGCGACGTTCAAAATCTTGCCACGGATCGGCAGGATCGCCTGCGTCTTGCGGTTGCGTGCCTGCTTGGCGCTGCCGCCTGCGGAATCGCCTTCGACGATGAAAAGTTCGGTATCTGCTTCGGTCTCGCCCGAACAATCGGTGAGCTTGCCTGGCAGGCGCAGCTTCTTGGCATTGGTGGCGGTCTTGCGCTTGATCTCGCGTTCCTGCTTGCGCTTGAGCCGCTCATCCATCCGTTCCATGACCGAGCCAAGCAGCGCGCGGCCGCGCTCCATATTGTCGGCCAGGAAGTGGTCGAAATGGTCGCGCACCGCGTTCTCGACCAGGCGCGCAGCCTCGGGCGAGGTGAGCCTGTCCTTGGTCTGGCTCTGGAATTGCGGATCGCGAATAAAGACGCTGAGCATGATTTCCGCGCCCGTCATCACGTCGTCGGCGGTGATATCCTTGGCCTTTTTCTGGCCGGTCAGTTCACCGAATGCGCGCAGGCCCTTGGTCAAAGCCGAGCGCAGGCCCTGTTCATGCGTGCCGCCATCGGGAGTGGGCACGGTGTTGCAATACCAGCTTGTCGATCCGTCTGACCATAGCGGCCAGGCCACCGCCCATTCGACGCGGCCATGCTCCTCGGGAAAATCCTGCCTTCCGGTGAAGAAATCGGTGGTCACGCATTCGCGGTCACCGACCTGTTCCTTCAGGTGATCGGCCAAGCCGCCAGGGAACTGGAATACGGCTTCCTGCGGAACATCTTCCGATGCCAGCGAGGGCGCGCATTTCCAGCGGATTTCAACGCCCGCATAGAGATAGGCCTTGGACCGCGCCAATTTGAACAGGCGGGCGGGCTTGAACGGCCGATCGCCGAAAATCTCCGTGTCGGGGACGAAAGTGACACTGGTGCCGCGCCGGTTGGGCGTACTGCCGATCTTTTCGATCTTTCCCGTCGGCAACCCGCGCGAGAAGCTTTGCGCGTAAACTTCCTTGTTGCGCGCAACCTCCACCCGCGTTTCTGAGGACAGCGCGTTGACCACCGATACACCCACACCGTGCAGACCACCCGAGGTTGCATAGGACTTGCCCGAGAACTTGCCGCCCGAATGGAGCGTGGTCATGATGACTTCGAGCGCGGACTTGCCGGGGAACTTGGGATGTTCGTCAATCGGCATGCCGCGGCCGTTGTCGATAATGGTCAGGCGGTTGCCGTCTTCCAGGATCACTTCGATCCGGCTGGCATGGCCCGCCACGGCCTCGTCCATCGAGTTGTCGAGCACTTCGGCGGCAAGGTGGTGCAGTGCGCGATCATCGGTGCCGCCGATATACATGCCTGGCCGGCGGCGAACCGGCTCCAGCCCTTCCAGCACTTCGATGGAGGAGGAATCATAGTCGCCGCCTGCCGCGGGCAATTGCTCGAAAAGATCATCGCTCATCCTGCCAGCTATAGGCTGCGGGAATCCGCGGATTCAAGCGTGCGGCGAAAACTTATCGACTGTCAGAACTGTCGCGGAGCCGGATCGACGATGGAAATCGTGCCATCGCCCACTTCACGCACCTCGAAAGCGCGTTCGCCCACACCATCGCGGGAGAAACGGAAAGCTCCATCAAGGCCCAGAAATCCACCTTCATCGCTCAGCTGGCCAGTCGGGAAACGCTGTCCGGGCTGCCATTCGCGGGCGATCCGCAAGGTTAGCAACACCGCATCATACCCCAGCGTGGCGATGCGATAGGGCTGGTTGCCGAAACGCGCTTCGTATGAGCTGACGAATTGACGATATCGGGCGTCCGAAACGGCGGAGAACCAGGCACCTTGCATGGAAGCATTGCGGGTCAGCGCCGTTTCGCCGCTCCACAATTCAGGCCCGATGATGGACGGCAAGGCTGCACCAGCCTCCTTCAGTTCGCCCGCCGCCATTGCGGCCAGCCGTGCGCCTTCACCGACCAGGACGGTATCGAAACCGCCCTTTTCGCTGAGGCGATTGGCGGCACTGACGATGGAGGTATTGCCGCGGTCATAGGTCTCTGAAGCGACAAACTGCGCTCCTGCGGCGGTAACTGCACGTTGCAGGGCAGCGGCAGCGCGCTGGCCATATTCGCCATTGGGCACGAGCGCGGCGAAACGGCGCGCTCCCTGGCTGACAGCGAATTGAACCGTACGGGCAATCGACTGTTCGGGCACGTGGCCCATCACAAACACGTCAGCCGCCGCGACTCCGGTGTCGTTGGAGAAGGTAATGAGCGGAATGCCGGCAGGCCGCGCACGGGCAAGCACATCCGTCACGTTTTCCCGCACCAGCGGGCCCAGGATCAGCGCATTGCCATCGCTGATGGCGCGCGCAGCGGCAGCCCCGGCGTCGGCAGAAGTGTCATAGGTGGTGATGCGCAGGTTCTCTGCATTGGTATCCAGCAGAGCCATGGTGGTGGCATTGGCGATGGATTGGCCGACCTCGCCATTGGAGCCGCTCAGCGGAACGAGCAGGGCCACGCGGTGGCGGCCATCGTCCTGCGGCAGTACCGTATCGGTGGGAACTTCGGTCGGCACATCGACAGGGGCAGTCGTCGTGGGGCGCCCAGCATCCGGAACCACCTGGCACGCAGCCAGCGTTGCGCTGAGGAGCGCGATTGCCAAACCGCGCTTCAAAATACCGAACATGCTTGCTGCCTCCGCACTATCTGGTTCATGGAGATAGCGTGACCCACCTATCCGAACCCGAAAAACTTGAACCCGGTCTCTATATAGTTGCCACCCCGATTGGCAATCTTGGCGACGTGACTTTGCGGGCAAAGGATGTTCTCGCGCGGTGCGACGCCATCGCCTGCGAGGATACGAGAGTTACGGGCAAGCTGCTCAAACTCCTGGGAATTTCCAATAGGTTATGGCGGTATGACGATCATGCATCCGAAGCGGACAGGCAGAAACTGGTTGCATCCATGCAGGGTCAGGCGATCGCCCTTGTCAGCGATGCAGGCATGCCGCTGGTGTCCGATCCTGGCTACCGCCTTGTGCGGGAGGCGAGGGCGGCCGGAATAGCTATCACCGCCCTGCCTGGCGCAAGCGCGCCCTTGTTGGCGCTGGCTATGTCGGGACTGCCCAATGACCGGTTCCTGTTTGCCGGTTTCCTGCCTCCCAAGGACAAGGCGCGGCGCGATATGCTTGAGGAGCTGGCCGGGCTGCGCTCCACCTTGATCTTCTTCGAAACCGCACCGCGCCTGCTCAAGTCGCTTGCGGCCGTTGCAGAGGTTTTGCCCGGTCGCGAAGTTTCGGTCGCGCGCGAACTGACCAAATTTCACGAGGAATGCCGGACGGGTACTTCAGCAGAACTGATCGCCCATTACCAAGCGCATCCTCCCAAGGGCGAAATCGTGCTTTTGGTCGGCCCGCCGGGGGAGGGTGAAACCAGGGCTTTCGACGTCGACAGCATGCTGCTCGACGCGTTGGAGAGCGAGAAGGCGTCGCAAGCGGCCGCGCAAGTTGCCAAGGCGACCGGACTCGATCGCAAGCAACTTTATGCCCGCGCGATGGAGTTGCGCGGCAAATGAAGCGCCAGCTTGCCGAACAGCGCGGCAGGCAGGGCGAGGCGCGGGCTGCTGCCTGGCTCAGGCTCAAGGGCTGGTCCATTCTCGATAAAAGGGTCAAGACCCCGGTTGGAGAAGTAGATATCGTTGCCAGGCGCGGAAGGCTGGTCGCCTTTGTCGAGGTAAAATGGCGGGCGAGGAAGGAAGACCTCGATTTCGCAATCGATGAATACCGCTTGCGGCGCGTCGCAGCAGCGGCGGAAAGTGTGGCGCATCTCTATGCCAGGAACGGCGAGGATTTGCGGATCGACGTGATCCTCCTTGCGCCAAAGACTTTCCCTCGCCACATCACCAACGTCTGGCAGCCTTAGGGCAACCACAGGGAAGTGACATGAGCTTACGCATAGCCGTCCAGATGGACCCGATCGAGACCATCAATATCGCGGGGGATTCCAGCTTTGCCTTGATGCTCACCGCGCAGGCGCGCGGGTACCAGGTCTGGCATTATGACGTCTCGACCATCGCCTATGACAGCGGGAGAATTACCGCCTGGGCATCGCCGGTTACGGTGCAGCGCGTGGTGGGCGACCATTTCACCAAGGGCGAATTACGCAAGATCGACCTGGCAAATGACATCGACATCGTCCTGATGCGGCAGGATCCGCCCTTTCACCTTGGCTATATCAGCACCGCGCTTCTGCTCGACCGGCTCAAGGGCACGACGCTTGTCAGTAACGATCCGCGCGAGGTCGTGAACGCGCCGGAAAAGATGTACGTGCTCGATTATGCGCGCTTCATGCCGCCCACGCTGGTGGCGCGAAAGATAGAGGATGTGCGCGAATTCCAGAGTCGCCACGGGTCGGTGGTGGTAAAGCCGCTGCACGGCAATGGCGGCAAGGCGATCTTCCGCATTGATGCGGATGGCACCAACACCTCTGCACTATTGGAAGTGTTCAACCAGACATGGCCTGAGCCGCATATGGTGCAGCCCTTCCTTCCGGAGGTGGCGAAGGGCGACAAGCGCATCGTGCTGGTGGATGGCGAGTACGCCGGAGCGATCAACCGCAAGCCGGGTGAGGGCGAGTTCCGTTCCAACCTTGCGCAGGGTGGTTATGCCGAAGCCGCAGTTCTTTCTCCCACAGAGGAAGAGATTTGTGCGGTCATGGGGCCGGACCTGAAGCGGCGAGGGCTGGTGTTTGTCGGCATCGATGTGATCGGGGGCAAGTGGCTTACCGAGATCAACGTGACCTCCCCCACGGGCATCCTTGCCATCGACCACTTCAACGGCACCGACACGCCAGGACGCATCATGGACGCGCTTGAACGCCGTCATGCGGAGATGGTGAAGGGCGCGGCCTAGGCGCTGGCGCAAACTCTTTCCTCACAGCATGGATCAACTTATCATCGAAGCGATCGAGCGAGGCGGATACTTGGGTATCTTCCTGCTGATGGTGCTGGAAAACGTGATCCCGCCTGTTCCCAGCGAGGTGATCATGGGTGTCGGCGGCTTGTTGGTGGCACGGGACAGCATGTCTTTCTGGCCGCTCCTGCTGACCGGGACGGCAGGCGCCACGCTGGGTAACTATTTCTGGTACTGGATCGGGGATAAATGGGGCTACCAGCGGCTTGAGCCCTTCATCGCGCGCTGGGGCCGCTGGTTGACGCTTGATTGGGACCATATCGAACAAGCCGTGCGCGTGTTCCAGAAGCATGGACAATGGGTTGTGTTCCTGCTGCGCTTTTCACCTTTCCTGCGCACTATCATCTCGCTTCCGGCCGGCCTTTCGCACATGCCCAAGGGGCGTTTCCTGGCCTACACTTTCTGCGGCACGATATTGTGGAATGCGGCCCTGATTGCAGGTGGTCAGCTGGTGGGGAGCCTGCTGGAGGAATCGCAAGCCATCATCGGGTTGCTGCTGGCCGGTTTTCTGGGATTGGGCGCGCTGTTCTACCTTTATCGCATCTTCACCTGGAAGCCGCGCGAGCGGGGCAGCGACTAATCCTTCTCGCGCGGATGGGCATTGCGATAGCTGTCGAGCAGCGTGGCGGCATCGACCTTGGTGTAAATCTGCGTCGAACCCAGGCTTGCATGCCCGAGCAGTTCCTGCAGGCTCCGCAAATCCGCGCCGGCGCCGAGAAGGTGCGTGGCAAAGGAATGGCGCAGCGCATGCGGTGTGGCGGTGTTCGGCAGGCCCAAAGCGCGGCGGGCATTGGCCATCGCCTTCTGTACCATGCCCTGGCTCAAGGTTCCGCCCTTGGCGCCGCGAAACAGCGGATCTTGGGGGCCGAGCGGCCAGGGGTTCTGCTTCGCATATACCGCGACAGCTTCGCGCACGAGGGGGATGACGGGAACCACGCGCTGCTTGCCGCCTTTGCCGGTGACCGTCAGCACCTCGCCCAGCGGCAGGTCGCTGCCCTTCAGTGAAAGTGCTTCCGCGATACGCAGGCCAGCGCCGTACATCAGCAGCAATACCGCCCGATCGCGGGCGCCGATCCAGGCCTCGCTGGCGTTGGAGTTCACAACGTCGGCCAGATTGGTGACATCGTCGGGCGAGACGGGTCGGGGCAGGCCCTTCTTGACCCGCGGCCCGCGCAAGCGAGGGGCGGTAGCCTCATCGTCACCCACTTGCTCGCGGGCGAAGGCGAGGAAGCCCTTGAGAGCAGAAAGTTCGCGCGCGGCGGAGACATTGCCTAGCCCCTCACCGCGCCTTTTCGCCAGCTGAAGGCGGAGCGCCCCTGCCTCCATGCGCGCCAAGTCTCCCCAGCTTTCCGCGCCTGTCTGCTCAAGCAAGCGGTTTGCGGCGGCGAGATAGGCCCGCACAGTATGTGCGGAACGGCGCCGTGCATGGGTGAGGTGGGCGCCCCAGGCTTCCAGCAGGTCAGCCTTGTTCATACCGCCACCAGATTGTCATGCACCAGTTGCGGCAAGATAGCGTCCAGCAGCGGCATGCCCTTGGCGGTGATGCCAAGCCGGTTTCCATCCTGCCAAGCGAGTCCCAAACCGATCAATTCGGCCAATCTGGCGTGATCAAGCATGGCTTGCGCGGCGATGCCAAAGCGTCTGGCCATTTCCGCCGATTCTATTCCTTCACGAAGGCGCAAACCCATCAGCAGCGCTTCTGACGCCTGTTCCTCGCGCGAGATGGATATTTCTGACTGGCAACCCGAAGCGCGCTGTTCGACCGCGGCAAGCCAGTTCTCTGGCTTCCGGTGGCGCTGCGTCGCCATTCCGCCACGACGCCCATGCGCGCCAGGGCCGATCCCGACATAATCCTGGTAACGCCAATAGGTAAGATTGTGACGGCTTTCCTCGCCTGGCCTGGCGTGATTGCTGATCTCGTAGGCCGGGATGCCTGCCGCAGAGGTCAGCTCCTGCGTCAGCTCGAACAGATCGGCCGCAGCATCATCATCAAGCGGCGTGAATTCGCCGCGGCGCACCATGCTTTCGAAACGGGTGCCGGGTTCGATGGTCAGCTGGTAGAGCGAGAGGTGCGTTGTGCCCAATTGCAGCGCTCGCGCGAGTTGGTCCTGCCAATGGTCGAGTGTTTGGCCTGGCAGGGCATAGATCAGATCGGCTGAAACGCGCTGAAAGTGCTTCTGCGCCACTTCCAGCGCTTTCAGCCCTTCCTGTGCGTCGTGCAAGCGACCAAGGAAACGAAGCGCCGCATCGTCGAGCGATTGCAGGCCCAATGAGGCCCGATTGACCCCGGTTGCTGCCAGATCGGCATAGCGGCTCGCCTCGATGGAAGAGGGGTTGCCTTCCAGCGTTACCTCGATGGTGTCGGCAAATCCCCACAACCGCTCCGCTTCACGCAGTAGCGCCTCCACCAGCCTTGGCGGCATCAGCGATGGTGTGCCGCCTCCGAAAAAGATCGATTCCAGCGCCTCGCCGCCCGCCAGTTCGGCCTCGGCGCGCATATCGGCAAGGAGGGCCTGCTGCCAGCGATCGATGTCCACCTCCTCCCGCACATGCGAGTTGAAGTCGCAATAGGGGCATTTCTGCAGGCAGAAGGGCCAATGGATGTAAAGCGCGCGGGCCATAGCGAAACTCTAGCACGTAGGTGAACCCCCGCGAAGGCGGGGGTCTCAGAATGCAGAACCCCGCCTTCGCGGGGATTCACGAATTGCCGAACTGATCCTTCACCAGCTTGGCGAATGCATTGGCTCGGTGGCTCCTGGCGTGTTTTTCAGCAGGTTCGATCTCGGCAAAGGTCAGTTCGTCGCCTTGCGCCACGAAGATCGGATCATAGCCAAAGCCCTTGTCACCGCGCGGAGGCCAGGTGATCGTCCCGTCCACGCGGCCTTCGTAAACGGCATATTCACCGTCGGGCCAGGCGATCGCGAGGACGCAGGAGAACCATGCGTTGCGCGGTGCATCGGCTCCCTTGGCCTGCAGCATGCCTTCGACCTTGCCCATGGCCATGAACCAGTCGCGACCGGGTTCGCCTTCAAACCTTTGCCGTTCGGCCCAGTCGGCAGTGTACACGCCGGGGCGGCCGTCGATAGCGGCAACGGACAATCCGCTGTCGTCTGCGAGGGCAGGAAGGCCGCAAGCCTCCGCCGCTGCCCGCGCCTTGATGAGCGCGTTTTCGGCAAAGGTGGTGCCCGTCTCGGCCGGTTCGGGAAGGCCCAGTGCGCCTGCGGAAATGCACTCCAGCCCATAGGGATCCAGTAGCGCGCCAATTTCCTTCAGCTTGCCCGCATTATGCGTGGCGATGACCAGCTTCCCCGAACCGAGTTTGCGGGTCATTTCACGGCCTTGCCCTGCGCGGAGAAGATCTGTCCGCAACCGATATTGGCGAGGCGGAGCAGGCGCAGCAGGCCTTCCTCGTCATAGGTTGCGCCCTCGGCCGTGGCTTGCACCTCGGCGATCTGGCCGCCTTCGATGAGCACAAAATTGGCATCCGCATCGGCTGAGCTGTCTTCGACATAGTCGAGGTCGAGCACCGGTGTGCCCTGATAGATGCCGCAGGAAATGGCGGCGATCCTGGCGGTGATCGGATCGTCCTTGATCGCGCCGGCCTCCATCAGTTTGTTGACCGCAAGCCGCAGCGCCACCCATGCGCCGGAGATCGACGCCGTGCGCGTGCCGCCATCGGCCTGGATCACGTCGCAGTCGAGCGTGATCTGGCGCTCACCGAGCTTTTCGAGGTCGCAAACGGCGCGCAAGGACCGGCCGATAAGCCGCTGGATTTCCTGCGTCCGGCCGCTCTGCTTGCCCTTCGCCGCCTCGCGAGAGCCGCGGGTGTGCGTGGCGCGGGGCAGCATGGAATATTCGCCCGTCACCCAGCCGGAACCCTTGTTGCGCAGCCACGGCGGAACCCGCTCCTCCACGCTGGCTGTGCACAGCACGCGCGTGTCACCAAAGCTGATCAGGCAGCTGCCCTCGGCGTGCTTGGTAAAACCGGTTTCGATAGTGATGGCGCGCATTTCATCTGCGGCGCGGCCGGATGGTCGCATGAATTTCTCCGAAATCGTGATTCAAAAGGGTGTATTGCTTGCGTCGCCCTAGCGCCTAGATATGTCGCTGTCATGGTCTCACCTTCGATTACCGAACTGACAGAGCGCGCACGGGATATCTTTCGCCTTGTGGTGGAGGATTACCTGGCGAGCGGTGTGCCGGTGGGGTCGAAGACGCTGGCGCAGCATCGCGAGATCAATCTGTCGCCCGCCTCGATCCGTTCTGTGCTGAGTGAACTGGAACATCTCGGTCTGTTGGCCGCCCCGCATACCAGCGCGGGGCGCATGCCGACAGAAGGCGGCTTGCGGCTCTTCGTCGACGGGATGATGCAGGTGGCGGAACCTACCGCACAGGAGCGGGCAGCGATCGAGGCACAGCTTTCACAGCCCGGACCCATCGAACAGGCTCTGGAGACGACCAGCACGATCCTGTCGCACATTTCCGGCGCGGCGGGCATGGTCATGGTGCCGCGGTCAGAGCGGCGGCTCAAACAGATGAACATGGTCCCGCTTGACGGTAGTCGAGCCTTGGTCGTCCTGGTCGGCGAGGACGGGCATGTCGAGAATCGTGTGCTCGACATGCCCCCGAACATCGACATGTCAGCACTTCAACAGGCGAGCAATTATGTCACCGCGCGGCTGGCCGGGCGCACTTTGGCGGAAGCCATTGGCGATATCGAACGCGAGATTCGCAGCGGAAGGAGCGCGCTCGACGATGTCAGCCGCGATCTTGTCGAGCGCGGAATCGTTACCTGGAGCGAAGATGCGGCAAGACGCAGGGTTCTGATCGTGCGCGGGCAGGCCAATCTGCTTGACGAGAGCGCATTAGGGGATATCGAGCGCATCCGCTCCCTGATCGATGACCTTGAAAACAAGCAGACAATTGCCGATCTGCTCGACAGTGCAAGGGAGGCGGAATCGACGCGTATCTTTATCGGCGCGGAAAATCGCCTATTTGCGCATTCGGGTTCCTCTGTCATTGCCGCGCCCTATCGCGATCGCGAGGGCAGGGTGGTCGGCGTGCTGGGGGTTATCGGACCGACGCGGCTGAACTATGCACGCGTGGTGCCCATGGTTGATTTTACCGCCCGTTCGCTGGGCAAGAGAATTGGATAGAAACAAAGTTCATGAGCGAGACCGAAACAGGAAACGAACACGGCAAGGGCCGCGATCCCGAAATGGAAAAGGAGCTGGAAGGCGTTCCCGAGCAGTTCCTCGACCAGGGTGATGACGAGGACGAGGAAGGTGAAGATGCTCTGGCGCTTCTGAAGGCCGAGCTGGAGGAGGCGAAACAGCAGGTCCTGTACGCCAAGGCCGATACGCAGAACGTACGCCGGCGCCTTGAAAAGGACGTCGCCGATGCGCGCGCCTATGCTGCAACGGGCTTTGCCCGCGATATTCTGTCTGTCTCCGACAACCTCGCCCGTGCTCTGGACGCTGTGCCGGAGGAAATGCGCGAGCATTCCAAGCTGGAAGGGCTTGTTGCCGGTATCGAGGCGACCCAGCGCGAGCTGGAGAAGGTCTTCGCGCAGCACGGCATCAGCCGGATCGCCTCGATGGGCCTGCCGCTCGATCCCAACCAGCACCAGGCGATGATCGAAATCCCGCACGCCGAGGCAGAGCCGGGCACGATCGTGCAGGAAATGCAGAGCGGCTACATGATCAAGGATCGGCTGCTGCGCCCTGCAATGGTCGCCGTGGCGAAAAAGCCCGACTGAACGACAAAAGCAAGAGGGGGCGCCGCAAAGCGCCCCCCATTTCTCATTCGCTGTAGAGTTCCGACACGCTCAGCGTGGCATTCTCGTTGCTGCTATCCGAGTAAGTGCCAACCCAGACGTCGTATTGTCCGCTGCGCGGCTTCTCGAAGCGCAGTGATGGGTTGAGGTCTTCGCCGGAATCATCGTCGCAGACCCAGTTGCCGCCGGGATCGTTGACCACCAGCGTCACATCGGCATCGGCATTGGCGGAGATTATGAGCGGTAGGCTGCCGCTGTCGTAATTTATCCGGTAATCCGGCGCGTTGGCGATGTAGCCGCGGCAGCTTTCACCCAGGTTGCTGGCATCGATACTGCCCCCCGAACTAAGTTTCACGGTGTGCGGATCAGGCGTGAAACCCGAAGACAGGTTTGCCGTGCCGTAGGTCGGTTCGAGCGTCGTATCGGGAGTGCTGGTGGTTGAGCTATCGAGTTCGGAAAAGCTCAGCGTCGCGTCCTGCAACGTGCTGTCCGAATAGGTGCCTACCCAGATCTCGTAGCGTCCGCCATCGGGGTCTTCGAAACGCATGAGCGGGTTGAGACCGCCGCCCGTATCATCGTCGCAATACCAGCTGCCATTGGGGGCATTGACCACCAGCGTGGTGTCCGCATCCGATTCCACCTTGATGATCAGGGGAAGCACACCGCTGCCGCTCTCATAATGGAGCCGGACATCGGGGGCATTGGCAATAAATCCGCGGCACTGGCTGCTGAGCGTTTCGGCATCGATGCTGCCGCCAGAACTGAGCTCCACCGTGTAGGGATCGGGGGTAAATCCGGCACTCAACCTTACCGTTTCATAGGTCGGTTCGGCGGACATGTCCTGCGCTGCTACTGGGGACGCAATCAATGCAACTGCTGCCAAGCTCCAAATCGAGGTGGATGTGAGCGCGTTCTTTTCGATCAACATGACAGGACAGTCTCCAAAATCTCCGGGAATTGCAGCCTTGCGATGCGTCGGCCCCGGTTTTCGCAGCATCACAAGGCCGCTATAACTTCAAGTCCTGACGGTTACACCAATAATCGGGGTTAGCCTGAGCTTACCGGGAGCTTACCGGACCGGAAGGAAAGGAATCAATTCCTCGTATGTCGCAAGCGGTGGCGCGCCGGAAACGCTAACCCCGTTTTGCAAGAGAAAGGCGTGGCTCACGATTTCCGCCTGTTGTTCGATCCCGTATTGGGCAAACGTCCATCCGGGAACGAAGTTGTAATCATAGCGGCACCAGGGATGGCGGCGCAGGACCAGATACCAGTCACCGCGTGTCTGGGTCTGCCAAACATGCGTCATTTCGTGGATGAAATGTGCCTGCCGGACCAGCGATGATGTGGAGAAATCATCGCAATAACCCTCTGCAAGTGGATGGAAATGCAGATGTCCTCGCGGCGCCATCGTGATGTTGCGGCGCTGGAAGGGAAACCACTTGCGACGTTTTATTGTCACCCGTGCGTACTCGATCACCGTGCCGAACACACTCGATGCCAACGCCACTTCGCCCGGTGTCAGCGATCGTTCGCCGCCTGCCGGGCAAGTCGTCTGATCCAGCTCCGCGGCTATTCGCCCGTCTCCATGCCTGAGCCGTCATCGCCCGTGGCCAGAATGCGCGCGGGGAAACTCACCTTGTCGCCGGTCTCAAAGGTCAAGGTCACTTCCGTCTCTCCTCCGACTTGCACCGAGGGATCAAGGTCGAAGGCCATGACGTGATATTTGCCGGGCTGGAAAGCAAACTCGCTCTCGGCTCCGATTTGCAGGTTCTCGACAGCCGTCATTGCGTGATGCTCAGTCATGGGGCCGTGAATTTCTGCACTGCTCGCCCCATCCACCCATGCCCCGGCGATTGCCAGTTCCTTGGCGCTGCCGTTGTGGAGGGTGAAATAGACCGCACCTGGATTGCCTGTCACGGCCGGAAGATTCATCCGTCCATCAGTGACCGAGATGCCTTGCGGTGCTTCGGGCGAGGCGTCGACCGGGGCCGCCGGCTCGCTGCCGCAGGCGGCAAGACCGGACATAAGGGCCACACAAACCACGACACCGATCAGTCTTGTCATTTCAGGTTTAGTCCTTGGTCTCTTGCACGCGCGATCCGCACATATCTGCAATGCGAAGCTCATCCAATCCCTTGTTCGGCCAAAAACCAATCCTATATCGCCGGTCGAGTACAGTTCTTTTTTGAGCCGCCGAATGGTTCCGCCGTGGAACATGGGGAACCGGATGCGCGGCGTCCAATGTAAGGAAAGAGTGGGGAATCCATGAGCAAAGTTATCGGTATCGATCTTGGTACGACCAATTCCTGTGTCGCCGTGATGGACGGCGGCAAGCCCAAGGTCATCGAAAATTCGGAAGGGGCACGGACCACGCCCTCGATCGTCGCCTTCACCAAGGATGGCGAGCGCCTGATCGGCCAGCCTGCAAAGCGCCAGGCAGTGACCAACCCGGACAACACGCTGTTTGCCATCAAGCGCCTGATCGGGCGCCGTTTCGACGATCCCATGACCAAGAAGGACATGGAACTGGTCCCCTATGACATCGTCAAGGGCAAGAACGGCGATGCCTGGGTCAAGGCTGGTGGCGAGGATTATTCGCCCAGCCAGATTTCCGCCTTCATCCTGCAGAAGATGAAGGAAACCGCCGAGAGCTATCTGGGTGAAACCGTGACGCAGGCCGTCATCACCGTTCCCGCCTACTTCAACGACGCGCAGCGCCAGGCGACCAAGGATGCCGGCCAGATCGCGGGCCTTGAAGTGCTGCGCATCATCAACGAGCCGACTGCGGCCGCACTCGCCTATGGCATGGACAAGAACGACGGCAAGACCATCGCCGTCTATGACCTTGGCGGCGGTACTTTCGATATCTCCGTGCTCGAAATCGGTGACGGCGTGTTCGAGGTGAAGTCGACCAATGGCGACACTTTCCTGGGCGGCGAAGACTTTGACGGCGTGATCGTCGAATATCTCGCGGCCGAGTTCAAGAAGAAGGAAAACATGGACCTGAAGAGCGACAAGCTCGCCCTTCAGCGCCTGAAGGAAGCTGCCGAGAAGGCCAAGATCGAACTGTCGAGCTCGGCCCAGACCGAAGTGAACCTGCCCTTCATCACCGCCCGCATGGAAGGTGGTTCCTCCACCCCGCTGCACCTGGTCGAAACACTGACCCGCTCCAAGTTGGAGCAGCTGGTCGGCAATCTGATCAAGCGCACGCTCGATCCGTGCAAGAAGGCGCTGCAAGATGCCGGCGTCTCCAAGGACCAGATCGATGAAGTGATCCTGGTCGGCGGTATGACGCGCATGCCCAAGGTGCGCGAAATCGTGGAAGAATTCTTCGGTGCCAAGCCCCACACTGGCGTGAACCCCGATGAAGTCGTCGCGATGGGCGCCGCCATCCAGGCCGGCGTGCTGCAGGGCGATGTGAAGGACGTGCTGCTGCTTGACGTGACCCCGCTTTCGCTGGGTATCGAGACACTGGGCGGCGTGTTCACCCGTATGATCGACCGCAACACCACGATCCCGACCAAGAAGACGCAGACCTATTCCACCGCCGAGGATAACCAGAACGCGGTGACCATCCGCGTGTTCCAGGGCGAGCGCGAAATGGCAGCTGACAACAAGCTTCTCGGCCAGTTCGACCTTGTCGGCATTCCGGCCGCGCCGCGCGGTGTTCCGCAGATCGAGGTGACGTTCGATATCGACGCCAACGGCATCGTGAACGTGTCCGCGAAGGACAAGGGCACGGGCAAGGAACAGCAGATCAAGATCCAGGCATCGGGCGGTCTGTCGGACAGCGACATCGACCAGATGGTGCAGGATGCCGAAAAGTTCGCCGAGGAAGACAAGAAGCGCCGTGCCTCTGCCGAGGCTCGCAATCAGGCGGACAGTCTGGTGCATGCGACCGAAAAGCAGCTGGAAGAGAATGGCGACAAGGTCGATGCCGACACCAAGGCTGCCGTCGAGGCTGCGCTTGCCGAGGCTAAGACTGCACTGGAAGGTGATGACGTTGAGGAAATCAACGCCAAGTCCCAGGCGCTGACCGAAGCAGCCATGAAGATGGGCCAGCAGATCTACGAGAAGGATCAAGCTTCCGCCCAGGCAGGCGCTGCCGACGCCGGCTCCGAAGGCTCATCCGCCGATGAGGAAGTGGTCGACGCCGAGTTCTCGGAAGTCGACGAAGACAACAAGGGCTGATTGTCCTGATGCGAAACGACACTGCCACCGTTGCAACAGCATCGGTGGCGGTGAGTTTTTAAGAGGCCACGATGTCCACAGCCGAAATCGATTTCTATTCCCTGCTCGAAGTCAGCCGTGATGCGGATGGCGATACGATCAAGCGCGCCTATCGCAAATTGGCGATGAAATATCACCCGGACCGTAATCCGGATGATGCCCAGGCAGAGGCGCAGTTCAAGGCGATCAGTGTCGCCTATGATTGCCTGAAGGACCCGCAGAAGCGCGCCGCATACGACCGTTACGGCCACGAGGCCTTCACCAGCGGAATGTCAGGTGGACGCGGGCCGCAAGCCGACTTTGGTGATCTGGGCGACATCTTCGAGACGATCTTCGGAAGCGCCTTTGGCGGCGGGAGCAGCCGTTCCAAACCGCGCCGGGGTGCGGATCTGCGCTACGACATGGAAGTGGGTCTGGAAGAAGCCTTCCACGGCAAGAAGTCCGAGATAGAGATCGAAGTCGCCGCCGCTTGCGAAACTTGCAGCGGCAGCGGTGCAGCGCCGGGTACGTCAAGGCGTCGCTGCAACACCTGCCACGGTCACGGCAAGGTGCGTGCGCAGCAGGGGCTGTTCGTGATCGAACGCCCCTGTCCCGTCTGTCACGGGCGCGGTGAAGTGCTGGAGGAGGCCTGCAGCGATTGCCGCGGCGAGGGCAGGGTGGACAAGGTCCAGCGCCTCGAAGTGGAAGTTCCCCCGGGCGTCGACAACGGAACCCGTATCCGCCTTACCGGAAAGGGCGAGGCAGGCCCGCTGGGCGCGCCCGCAGGCGATCTCTACATCTTCATCCATATCGCCAAGCATCCCGTGTTCGAGCGCGAGGGAACGGCACTGTTCACGCGCATGCCGATCAGCTTCACCACGGCTGCCCTGGGCGGCACGGTGGATATCCCGGGCCTCGACGGGGAGACCCACACGATCGAGATTCCGGCCGGCATCCAGTCGGGCAGGCAGTTGCGCAAGCGTGGTGCCGGCATGCCTGTTTTGCAGGGGCGCGGTCGCGGTGACCTGGTCGTGGAAGTGATCGTGGAAACTCCCACCAAGCTGTCTGCACGGCAAAAGGAATTGCTGTGCGAATTCCGCGAGACCGAAACGGGTGAGGAATGCCCCGAAAGCCGCGGTTTCTTCGACAAGCTTAAGGATGCCTTTTCCGGCTAGGTTCAAGCACATCGACAGCAAGCCAATGCGGGGCTAGCTTCTTTCCCGAATGATGGGGAGGGAGTGATTATGCGCGCATGGGCAAGGGCTGGATTGTTGACTACCGCCTGTCTGGCCGGGACGGTCGCCTGGGCGCAGGCAGGGCCTTCCGCACCACAGGTTTCAACCGTGGAAGTGGCACCCGGCATTGCCGTCATTTTCGGGCTCGGCGGGAATATCGGCGTCAGCTATGGCGAGGATGGTACGCTGCTGGTGGATGACCAGGTCCCGCAGGTCTTTGCGCAGGTGCAGCAGAACATTGCCGATCTTGGTGCCGGGCCCGCACGTTTTGTTGTCGATACGCACTGGCACTGGGATCACGCTCTGGCGAATGCCGACTTCGGCAAGGACGGGGCGACGATTGTCGCGCATGAAAATGTCCGGCCAAGGCTGGTCGTCGGCGGCACGGTCATGGGGATCGATACCGCACCAGCCGCAGCCGAAGCGCTCCCCGTCATCGGCTTCTCCGACAGGCTGACCTTCCATCTCAACGGCGATGTGCTTGACGTGATCTACACTGGCGGAGGGCATACCGATGGCGATGCCATCGTGCGTTGGCGCAATGCCAATGTGATCCACATGGGCGACATGTTCATGCACGATCTGGGCTGGCCGTTCCCCGATGTGGAATCGGGCGGCAATATCGACAATCTCCTGGCTTCGCTGGAACAGGCCATCGCCATGATGGATGCGGAGACCATCGTCATCCCCGGTCACGGGCAATTGGCAGGTCGGGCCGATGTCATCGCGTTTCACGACGTGGTGAAGGCCGCAACCGATCGCATCAGGGCGCTGAAGGCAAGCGGAGCAAGTTTGCAGGAAGCAATTGCCGCGAAGCCGGTAACCGGTATGGTGGACACCAGCGGGGCATTTGTCAGCGACGAAATGTTTCTTGAATTGGTCTGGGCGAGCCTGGAGGCTTCCGGCAGCTAGAATCTAGTCCACGCCCCCAGGCATCGCTTCCACTTCTCGCCTGATCGCCTGCACCAGATCGGGATCGGCGGTAAGACGCTCGTTTTCCTCGTCCAGAATGGCGAGGAACAGGCGGCGCTTGATGCTCCGGCAGCGATCTTCCGGGATCTCCTGTGGCAGTGTGGAGCAGATCAGGTCCACCATCCGCTCTGCCCCGTGCAAACGGCCCCAAAGATAGTCGTTCTCGCGATAGGCGCGGCTGAAGAAGGCCCCGAAATTGTAGAATTCGATCCCGCGCAAGGTTGCAGCCGTGCCGCCATCGCGGATCGATGTCGCATCGTCGGGCGAAATGCGGTCCACCTTGATAGGGTCGAATTCGGTCAGCCCCTCGTTGCGCAGCAGCGGAAGAGTCGCAACATCGTAGAAGGGGAAGCCGAGATAGGCGAACAGGATTCTGCGTCGCAGTAGCTTGGGCATGGTAGCCAACGCTTCGGCCAGCATCTCTTCCACCTGCCTGTCCATGGCCAGCAGGTCGCGTTGACGTTCCAAGGCATCCATCGCCCTTCCGGGGTCGGACATCACTTCGGAGATGCCTTCGGCGAAATGCGTGTCCAGAGACGATCCCGCCTCCTTGTCGAAATAGAGCGCCAGCGCGCGGTAGACCATATCGCGTCCGGCCTGGCAGTCTGCATCCTCGATTTCAGGATCGGCCACCCATTCGCGGGAGAGACGCCGTGCCAGCAGGCGCAGGCGCCTTATGCGAAAGCCGATATCGTGCCTGCGGAAGAAGGCGATGGCCTCCTCGCTCGCGCCGCCCTTGGCGCTGGAAAGACTTGCCAGCCCCATGTCTTCAAGGTGGCCGCGCAAGCGCTCTGCAACAGGAAAATGATCCGGCAAGTGCCGGTCAGGAAGATGCTTGAAGACAAGGCGTGCCGATCGATCGATAATGCCTGCAAATTTTGCCTGGGCATAGGAATGGAATGCATATCCGGCCTGTTCCGCGGCGGCCTGCTGCGCCTTTGCGCGCCATGCGGCAAGGCGCTTGGGTGTCGGATTGTCGAGGAAGAAGGTTCGCCCGAAGATACGATCGACTGCGGCTTCGACATCAGGTCGAAGCGCATCGAGTATTCGCCGCATGCTGTCCGCTTCGCGAGACATGGACTGGATCAGTTCGAGATTGTCGCGGATCGGCTGTTCGCGAGGGATCGAGGATACTGAACCGAAAATCGCCTTGAAGAAGCCCACCTCCCGTCTGGCCACTTCGGACCGCATACGACGGTCGGGCGTGGGGTCGATATAGACAAAGCGCCTGTCCACTTCGCGCTGCGCAGGGCGGCCTTTCAGCGCTTCCATCGCTTCGGAAAAGGGCGCGTTCACAAGTACCGATCCATCAACCAGCGAAACATGCTCGACGTCGTGTTCGCGCATGTGATCCGGCATGATCCGCGCGACGAAATCGTTGCGAGAGGGCCAGTCCAGGCCACGCGACTTCGCCAGACTGTCGATTTCCCCCAGCTTGAGCGGGGGGAAGGCGCCAGGAAAGCTCGCCGTGGATCGTGCAGCCAGCGTCAATTCCAGCAAATGGGCCAGGTTCTCCCCTCCTTTCGCCGGTACGCGAGAGCGGATGCCGATCGGCAGGCGATGTTCGCTCTCCTCGACCTGCGGCGGACTGTTTAGTCGCAATGTCTGCAAGTGCCCGTGGAAATCCGTGGCAGTTACAAACAGGTCCAGCGGATGGCCTTCCGGTAGAAGGGGATCGCCCGTTGCGCTGTCTTCCATCGCCTTGAAAGCATTGGCCAGCAGAGTGGAGAAACCGATGCCCGAGAACGGGGGCTGGAACCAGCGGCTGCGCACGAAGCGCGCGAGCTTGGCACGGACCTGACGGCGCATTTCCGGTGCAACGCTTTCCGATACGACGCTGCCTTTGCGGGAAAGAAGGAATTCGACAATCGGGGGAGCCCAGAACTTGGCAACCCGTGTCCAGAGGTGAGCTTCAGGATCGAGCAATTTGTCGACATCTGCGGTTTCCAGCCAGAGATCCGTCAGCGGTTCGAGTGACTGGCCGGAATGCACAGCCTGCGCAAGGAAGACCGCATTGATCCCGCCCGCGCTTGCTCCGGTCAGGATATCGGGCAGGACTCGCAGCTTCTGGCCCTGCTCCTGCGCGATCTGTTCGAGCAATTCCCGATAGAGGGCCTCGCTACCGCTTGCGCTTGGTTCGTCTGCGTGGAAGGCCCGGCTTGCACGGGCGAGCTTCCAGATTTCCTTGGTGACGCCATGCATGTAGACCGCCAGGCTCACGCCGCCATAACAGACAAGGGCAATGCGGAGTTCTTTCTGGCGCATTTGCGGGTTGTGGCGGGCTTGCAGCAGAATAGCAATTGCGTTCTTGCTATGTTCTATATAGACGATTCGCATGGCAAAACCGAAAAAGCGTTATGTTTGTGCCGATTGTGGCAGTGTTGCCTCTCGATGGCAGGGGCAATGCCCCGATTGTTCCCAATGGAACACGCTGGTGGAAGATGCGCCGGAGACCAGGTTTACCGCAAAACATGACCTGTCTGGCGGAGGGCGGGCTATCGCCTTTGAATCGCTGGATGCACCCACGCAGCCGCTGACCCGCCGCAAGACCGGGCTGGAAGAATTCGACCGCGCGCTGGGAGGCGGGATCGTTCCGGGCAGTGCGATCCTGATGGGCGGCGAACCCGGTATCGGCAAGTCGACCCTGCTGTTGCAGGCAGCTGCCGCAATTGCGCGATCGGGGAACGATGCTGTCTATGTCAGCGGGGAGGAAGCGACCGGTCAGGTGCGGTTGAGGGCCGGGCGCCTGGGCCTTGCCGATGCGCCGATCCGCCTTGCCGCTGCCACATCGGTTCGCGACATTCTGACCACTCTTGCACAGGGCGCGCCGCCAGCGCTGCTGGTGATCGATTCGATCCAGACCATGCATTCGGACATGATAGAAGGGGCTCCGGGGACGGTGAGCCAGGTGCGCGCCTCTGCCTTTGAGCTCATCCGATACGCCAAGGAAAACGGTGTGGCTCTGGTGCTGGTCGGCCATGTCACCAAGGATGGCAATATCGCCGGCCCCCGCGTGCTCGAACACATGGTCGACGTGGTGATGAGTTTCGAAGGCGAGCGTAGCCATCAATATCGCATCTTGCGCGCGCTCAAGAACCGCTTTGGCGCCGTGGACGAGATCGGTGTCTTCGCCATGGAGGGGCACGGACTGGCCGAAGTCAGCAATCCGTCGATGCTGTTCCTGTCGGGGCGCGAAGAACCGCTTGCCGGCAGCGCGGTGTTCCCGGCGCTGGAAGGGACGCGTCCGGTCCTCGTCGAGATTCAGGCGCTGATCGTACGGCTGCAATCGGGTGCTACCCCCCGTCGCGCAGTGGTGGGATGGGACAGCGGCCGCCTGGCCATGCTGCTGGCGGTGCTCGAATCGCGCTGCGGGCTCAATTTCTCCTCTGCCGAAGTCTATCTCAACGTGGCAGGGGGATATCGCCTGGCCGACCCTGCTGCCGACCTTGCTGTGGCAGCCGCGCTGGTTTCGGCACTGGCGGACAAGCCGCTGCCGCTTCGCTCGACATGGTTCGGCGAGGTTTCGCTGTCGGGGGAGGTGCGCCCGGTCGCGCATGCCGGTTTGCGGATGAAAGAGGCTGCCAAGCTCGGCTTCACGCAGGCGACGGGGCCGGCTGACACGGGACCAGCGACCAATGGCCTGCAAGTCTTCGGGCTTAAAGGCCTTCCGGCTCTCGTTGACCGGGTGATGGCATAGGAATAAGTTCCAACGCGTTATGAATGCGTTCGACATTGCTGTGCTGGTTATCATCAGCGTTGCCGCCATTGGCGGTTTCATGCGCGGTTTCGTGCAGGAGGTCATGTCGCTCGCGGCATGGGGTGTCGCCATCCTGGCGATCTATTTCCTCCATACGGACCTTACCGCCCTGCTTTTCGAGCGGATGGATTCGCCAGTCGGCGCCTCGATACTGGCCTTCATGATACTTTTGATTTTGCCCTATGCGGCGGTACGAATCATTGCCGGAATGATGGGAAAGGCTGCCCGAAACTCGCTTCTGGGCCCGATCGACCGGGTGCTGGGATTCGGCTTCGGGGCGGTCAAGGGCGTGGTTGTTGCGGTGATGGCCTTTTCGCTGATGGTGCTGGGATATGACAGCGCATGGGGCGATCAGGGACGTCCCGCCTGGATGACGACAGCGCGCAGCTATACTTTCATCAATGCCAGCGCGGAAATGATGGTGCAGCTGATCAAGGAACGGCACGAGCGGCTGATGGAAGGCACCGAAGAGGTTGAAGGCGCATGAGCGCCGAGAGACTCTACACGCCCCAGCTTCTGGCACTGACGGTCGAACTGGCCAACTGGCCTGCGATGGAAAATCTTCCGCTACACGGAGAATCCCGTTCGCCCACGTGCGGCAGCACATTGGCCCTTGATATCGCGCTCGACGAGGTCGGGTGTATCCGGACCTGTGGCTTGCGTGTTCGCGCCTGCGCGGTGGGACAGGCCGCCGCCGCCATCTTTGCCCGTCACGCAAAGGGTCGTGACCTGACCTGCCTTACCTCCACGCACGACCGGATCGAAGGCTGGCTGGATGGTGAGGCGCCTATTGCGGATTGGCCCGATTTGTACTTGCTGGAGAAGGCGCGGGACTATCCGGCGCGCCACGGGGCGATCATGCTGCCGTGGAAGGCTGCAATTGCGGCACTTTCCAGCGCGCCCGCCGCAAGCTAGGCATTCCCTCACAGTTTCCGGGGGACCCCATGGCATCAAGTAGCGAACTGGCCGGGCGAGAGCCCAGCGCAAAGGAAATCCGTCTCGTCATCGCCGCCTCGTCGGCGGGGACGGTGTTCGAATGGTATGATTTCTTCATCTACGGAACGCTCGCCACGCTGATCGCACAGGCTTTCTTTCCAGCCGACAATGAGACGCTGTCCCTACTGCTGGTCTGGGCCGGCTTTGCCGTTGGTTTCGGGTTCCGTCCCCTGGGAGCCATCCTGTTCGGTTTCCTGGGCGACAGGCTGGGGCGCAAATACACATTCCTTGTCACCGTGACATTGATGGGTATCGCCACGGCGGGTGTCGGCCTGGTGCCCAGTGCCGAGAGCATCGGGCTGGCGGCGCCTGCCATCGTCCTGCTGTTCCGCATCCTGCAAGGTCTCGCGCTGGGCGGGGAATATGGCGGTGCGGCGATCTATGTTGCCGAGCATGCTCCGCCGGAAAAGCGCGGCTATTACACCAGCTTTATCCAGGCGAGCGTGGTGGGCGGCTTTGTGCTTTCGATCCTCGTGGTCATTTCGTGTCGCCTGCTCATCCCTGCAGAGGCCTTCAACGCATGGGGTTGGCGAATCCCCTTCCTGCTCTCCATCATATTGCTGCTGATTAGTCTGTGGATGCGCCTCAAACTGTCCGAAAGCCCGGTATTCCAGGCGATGAAGGCAGAAGGCAAGATGTCCGCCAATCCGTTCAAGGAAAGTTTCACCTATCCCGGCAATCACAAGCGCATCTTTGTCGCGCTGTTCGGGGTCACCGGCATCCTGACCACGATCTGGTACACCGCATATTTCTCCAGCCTGTCCTTCCTGCGCGGACCGATGAAGCTGGAGGAGGGACTGGTCGAGGCACTGATGCTGGGGACAGGACTAGTTTCCATGGCGTTCTATGTCTGGGTCGGAAAATGGTCGGACAAGGTCGGCCGCAAGCTTCCCATCCTGCTGGGCGCGAGCATGACGCTGGTCCTGCTGTTCCCGATTTATTGGGGACTGGGCGCTCTGGCCAATCCGGGTTTGCACGAGAGCGCCGAGCGCGCACCGATCGTGGTGAGAGGGGCGGACTGCCGTTACGATGCCTTTGCCGAGGTCCAGGCAAGCGAGTGCGGCAAGTTGCTGCAGGATTTGACGTCTTTGGGTGTCTCTTATCAGGTGAGTGGTCTTGCCACTGGCGGCGATTACAATCCGCAAACAATAACCATCGGCAACGAGTCTTTTGGTTACAACCTTCTGGCAGACGACACGCGCAAGGCGAGTGTGCAAGGCTGGCTGGAAGACGCCGGATACAGTTTCGAGCGACAGTCACCTCCCTTGGCCAATATCCTCGGCATCTGTGCCTTGTTGCTGGCCCTCGGCGCGCTCGCCGCATTTACCTATGGCTCGGTCGCAGCTGTGCTGACGGAGATGTTCCCGCCGCGCATTCGCTATTCCTCCATGTCGATCCCCTATCACATCGGCGCGGGCTATCTTGGCGGCTTCCTCCCCCTGATCGCGGGCTATATCATGGCGACGACCGGCAACGCCTATGCGGGCCTGTGGTACACGTGGGTTGTGGTTGCGTTCGGCCTGGCCGTGGCCTGGTGGGGATTGCCCAACGGGCCTCCGCGAGATTTTTCCGATGACCTTGGCTGACCTGCCTCCTGCATCGCTGCGCCTGAAGCTGGACACGCAGGCGCTGGTGGCAAACTGGCGCGCGCTCGCCAGTCTGTCAGGCACCGCCAGGACAGGGGCAGCGGTAAAGGCCAATGCCTACGGGCTTGGCGTCAGCCACGTCGTTCCTGCCTTGCGAGATGCGGGATGCGAGCAGTTCTTCGTCGCGCACTGGAGTGAGGTTCCCGATGTGCTGGAACATGTTCCGGCGGCGATGGTGAGTGTGCTGCACGGCGTTTCCAGCGAGGCCGAAGCGGCGTTTGCAAGGTCGAGCGGAGCTGCGCCGGTGATCAACAGCCTGCAGCAGGCAGCGATCTGGCAGCAAAGCGGCGGCGGGCGCTGTCACCTGATGGTCGATACAGGTATCAACCGCCTGGGCATCTCACCCGCCGAATCCGGGTCGGAGCTGATCGCCTCACTCGATATCGACATGCTGATGTCACATCTTGCCTGTGCGGACGAAGATGCGCCGCAGAACGCGCGCCAGTTGCAGGCCTTTCGCGATGTTTCAGCCGGCATTGCCCACCGGCAGCGCAGCCTTGCGAACAGTGCGGGCATCGCCCTGGGGCAGGACTATGCCTTTGACCTGACGCGTCCCGGCCTTGCGCTGTATGGCGGCGTTCCACGGCCTGAGCTGCAAGGCGTCATCCGGCAGGTTGCCTATCCTGAAGCGGCGATCCTGCAGGTCCGCGATCTGCAAGCAGGAGACGGGGTTGGTTACAATGCCCGCTTTACCGCGACCGAACCCATGCGCGTCGCCACGGTCTCTATCGGTTATGCCGATGGCTTCCTTCGCGCGCGCGGCGGGGCTTGCGCATTGCAACATGGTGGCCGCGAAATGCCGGTCCTGGGACAGGTATCGATGGACATGATCGTGGTCGATTGCACAGCTGCGCCTGACCTTGTGGCAGGCGATTTCCTGAGCGTTCCCTTCGATTTACCGCGCGAAGCTGGCAGAAGCGGACTGTCGCAATACGAGCTGCTGACCACGATCGGTTCCCGCTTCGATGTGCTGGTCAATCCGGCATAGATTGCCAGATGGATGCTGCAAGTGCTAAGCCGCTTGCACCGGGTTTACAGGAGTGCGTCGCGAATGGCGGGCAAGGACAAGTCGGGCGATGGCCCCATCATCATCAAGAAGTACGCCAACCGGCGTCTCTATAACACCCAATCCTCCAGCTACATCACGCTGGAAGACCTTGCACAGATGACGCGCGAGGGTGTCGAATTCCAGGTGCTCGATGCCAAGACCGGCAATGACATCACCCATGCGATCCTGACCCAGATCATCATGGAGGAAGAAACGCGCGGAGAGCAGATGCTTCCCGTCAGCTTCCTGCGGCAGATCATCTCGATGTATGGCAATTCCATGCAGGCCCTGATGCCGCACTACCTTGAAGCGACCATGGAGAATTTCCAGGCCAACCAGGCCAGGCTGCAGGACGCGTTCAAATCGAGCATGGGGACAGATGCCTTCACCAAGCTCGCGCAGACCAACATGGCGATGTTCGAGGCTGCAGCAAGCGCCTTCATGCCCAAATCCGCAGATACAGCACCCGCACCAAGCGATGAGGACGGCGACCTGAGTGAACTGCGCGCGCAGATGAAGGCGATGCAGAACAAGCTCGACAAGCTGGGCGGTTAGGCCCCTTTTGCACAACTAGCCCCTCGACTTGATGCCCGCGCGGCGTCATGGGTGCCCAGTCACGTCAACCAGCAGATTCAGGCAGGACATGTCCGCAATACGCCATGCATTGAACACCAAGCGCGAAGATGATTTTGCCGCGTGGTACCAGGAAGTCATCTCGGCCGCCGACATGGCGGAGGAATCGGGCGTGCGCGGCTGCATGGTCATCAAGCCATGGGGCTATGGCATCTGGGAGCGTATCCAGCGCCTGATGGATGACCGGATCAAGGCCGCCGGTGTCCAGAACTGCTATTTCCCGATCTTCATCCCGCTCGCCAATTTTGAGCGCGAGGCCGCGCATGTCGAAGGCTTTGCCAAGGAAATGGCCGTGGTCACGCATCACCGCCTGATTTCGGACGGCAAGGGCGGGCTGATCCCCGATCCCGAGGCGAAGCTGGAGGAGCCATTGGTGGTTCGTCCGACATCGGAAACGATCATCGGCGATGCGATGGCGCGCTGGATCCAGAGCTGGCGCGATCTGCCGCTGCTGACCAACCAGTGGGCCAACGTCGTGCGCTGGGAAATGCGCACGCGCATGTTCCTGCGCACCAGCGAATTCCTCTGGCAGGAAGGGCATACCGCCCATGCAGACGCCGAGGATGCGCTCAGCGAAACGCACCGTGCGCTCGAAATGTACCGCGCCTGTGCCGAAGAAGACCTGGCCCTGCCCGTGATCGCGGGCGAAAAACCGGAGAACGAGCGTTTCCCCGGCGCGGTCGAGACGTGGTCGATCGAGGCGATGATGCAGGACGGGAAGGCGCTGCAGGCCGGCACCAGCCATTACCTCGGCACGAATTTCGCGCATGCAGCAGGGATCAAGTACCAGGACAGCGAAGGCGGTGAGCAATACTGCCATACGACCAGCTGGGGCGTCTCCACGCGCCTGATCGGCGGCGTGATCATGACGCATGGCGACGATGACGGCCTGCGCGTTCCGCCGCGAATTGCCCCGCATCAGATCGTGATCCTGCCGATGCTGCGCGAAGTGCCGGAGGATGAGGTGCTGCTCGCCTATTGCGAGGAAGTTCGCGCTTCGCTGGCCGCGCAATCGGCCCTCGGTGAACCCGTCCGTGTCCTTCTCGACAAGCGCCCAGGGAAGGCCGCGACGAAGCGCTGGGACTGGGTGCGCAAGGGCGCGCCGGTGATCATCGAAGTGGGGTCACGCGATATGGCCGAAGGCAAGCTCGCGGTGCTGCGCCGCGATGCCATCTGGAACCTCGAAAACGGCAAGACGGCGTTCGCCTTCACCCCCAAAGAGGAATTCATCGGCAACGCAGGCGCGTTGCTCGAGGAAATCCAGCAGGTCCTCTTCAACGAGGCGCGCGAGCGCCGCGATGCCAACATCACGCGCGGTGTTTCAAGCATGGACGAACTGGCAGCTTTCTATGCGGACGACCAACGCTATCCGGGCTGGATCGAGGTCCAGTGGAGCAAGCCCACCGGCGAGGCGCTGGAAAAGGTTGTCGAGCAGCTCAAGGCGCACAAGCTGACCATCCGCAACGTGCCCAAGGGCTCCGAACCGGCAGACGGGCCATGCATCTTTACAGGTGCCGATGCGGTGGAGCGGATCCTGGTCGCGCGCGCCTATTAGCCACGCGCGACGCGCTGGATCCTATTCCACCGCGGTTTCCAGATCGGCGCGGAAGGCGTCGAGCGTCACGTCACGGCCGAGGAACGCACGAATTGATTCTGAAGCCGGTCGTGATGCGCCGGGCTCAAGGATGGCCCGCCTGTACTCGTCAGCCGTTTCGCGGTTGCGAATGCCTTCAGCTTCGAAACGGGTAAACAGGTCGGCGCCGACCACGCGTGACCACAGATAGGTGTAGTAGAAGGCCGAATAGCCATCCAGGTGGTTGAAGGCGGCCTGCATCTCGTCGTAATCGGCGGCAGGCGTCAGGTCGTATCGGGTGCGCAGGATGCGCCCGGCTTCACCCAGATTGTCCGCCACGGGGTCCATGTGCCAGCGCAGTGACATGGCCGTAAGACCGAGTTGGCGCAATTCGCTTAGGCCGGCGTTGAAATAGCGCACACGGTTCATCTTCTCGACCAGCTCACGCGGGATCGTGTTGCTTTGAGCATCGACCGCAAAATTGGCCAGCGTATCGTAATCATAGACCCAGTTTTCGAGCATCTGCGACGGGGCCTCGACGACGTCCCATTCGATATTCAGGAAATTGTTGCCCAGCCACCTCTGGTTACCGCTGAACATGCCGTGGATCATGTGCCCGAATTCATGGAGCAGCGTTTCCACCTGGTCGTGTTCCATCAGGCCCGTCGAATGATCGCCGTTGGGCAGGTTCTGCACCAATGCGCCAACCGGCACGCCTTCGCCGGCAATGCCCGGATAGATCGGGATCATGTTGGCGTGCGTATATTTGCCGGGGCGGGGATGGTTGTCGAAATAGAAGCGGCCGATAACCTCGCCATTGTCGACCATTTCATAGGCTTCGACATCGGGATGCCAGACGGCGGTATCCCATTGCCGGATTTCGACGCCAAACAGGTCCTCTGTCAGTTCCAGCACACCATCGCGCACATTGTTGTAGGCGAAATACTGCCGTGCTTCCTGTGAATTGTAGTCAAACAGCTGCTGCTGGGTGAGATTGGAGATGTAGCCGGTTTGCCAGCGCTCCACCCGCTCGGCACCGGGATCGATCTGGCGCAATACGGCAAGGCTGCGCGCATAATCACGTTCGGCAGCAGGAAGGGCGGCGGCGTAAGTATCGGCCATCAGCTGTTCGACCAGCGCCGGATCGTCGAGCATCTTGTCCTCAAGCGCGAGCGTCGCGAAATTCGGACGACCGAGGAGCGCTGCGAGCTCGGCACGCAAGGTGAAGATCTGCTTCAGCACATCGTCATTCTGCGGCCAGGCGCGGCGTGCATATTCGATCGCGAAACGATGCCGCAGGTCGTCATTCTCGGCATAGGTCATGACGGGCTGGTAATCGGTGTAGGCCGTGGTGAGAGTGATCAGCCCGTCCTCTCCCGCTTCGCGCGAAGCGATGAAATCCTGCGGCAGGCCTGCCAGCTCTTCGGGAGTGGCGGTGATGCTGCGGACATCCTCGGCAATGTTGCGTGCCATCTGGGTAGAAAGCGTCGCGAGTTGCTCCTGGATTTCCTGGACCCTTGCGCGCTTGTCATCGTCCAGCGCGACACCCGAGCGCTCGAATGCTGCCAGGGTTTCCGCGAGGTAGGAACTTGCAGCCTCGTCAAGCCGGGATCCATCAATCGCGGACAAGCGGTCAAAAATTGGACGGGACAGGCTCAACTCGCTGCTGGCAGACGAAAGGCGCACTTCGCATTCGCCGGCGGCATCGCGCAGTTCGGGAGTGAGCAGGACCTCGCGGTAGAGGGTAAATTCGCCGGAACCGGCAAGAAGCAGACCGGCGGCCTCGTCAAACGGCACAAGCGTATTGGCCTCGGTCGCCGGGCCTTCGCTGCTGGTGACCGTCTCGCGACGCTCGTTGATGGCATCGATATAGCGATCGCATTTGGCATTGATGACATCGGGCGTGCCGGGATCGACAATGATCCCCCCCATGACATCGCGCACGGAGTTGGCGTGTGCCGGTTGAGACAATGCAGTTGCGGCCAGCAGGCCGAAGAACAGGTTGAGCTTCATTTCGGTGTAGGTCCCGTATCTGACACGTATTGAAGGTTACGCTAGAAACGAAATCGCGGAATGGCAATGGAAGAGGCTTGTCGCAGGCCTGAATGTGCGCGATTGTTCGACGAATGCGCTATTTGCTCAGTTTAACCGTTCTCCTTGCGGCTCCTGCACTCGCACAAGCCGATCCGGGGGCGGATGTTTCGCAACAACGCCTTCAGGCCGATGTGGAGGCACTCGTGTCCTTCGGAACACGCCACACGCTCTCCGATCCGGACGATCCGGAGCGCGGTGTTGGCGCGGCGCGCCGCTGGGCAACATCGGTATTCGAAGCGACAACGAACCAGTGCGGCGGCTGCCTGGAAATAATCCATCCCGAAAGGGTCGTGACAGGCGATCGCATACCTGACGGCGTATTGATCCAGAACGTTGTTGCCATCCAGCGCGGCAGCGAGCGTCCGAACGAAGTCGTCATAGTGCAGGCACATATCGACAGCCGGGCGAGCGATGTGATGGACGCGCAAAGCGATGCGCCCGGCGCCAATGACAACGCCAGCGGCAGCGCGCTGGTGCTGGAAGCGGCGCGGGTATTGTCGCAGAGAGAATTTCCCGCCACCATTGTCTATGCCCTTCTGTCCGGTGAGGAACAGGGCCTGTTCGGCGGCGAATTGCTGGCCGACTACGCTCTGGAGCAGGGCTGGGTGGTCAAGGCGGTGCTCAACAACGACATTGTCGGTGGGTCCTGCGGATCGGACGGAAAATGCGACGCCGGGCAGGTGCGTGTTTTCTCCGAAGGTGTGCGCGCAGATTCGGATGAGCGGGCGCTTCAGCGATTGGGTTCTCTGGGAGGCGAAAATGACAGCCCCAGCCGCAACATCTCCCGCTGGCTGGATGAGCTGGCGGCGGAATATGGCGGCGGTCTTGATGTCCGCCAGACCTGGCGCAGCGACCGGATGGGGCGGGGCGGGGATCACCTGCCTTTCCTCGAGCGGGGCCTGCCCGCCATCCGTTTTTCGGTAGCGATAGAGGACTACGATCACCAGCATCAGGACCTGCGAGTCGAAGGTGGCGTCACCTATGGCGATACGGTTGACGAGATGGATTTCTCCTACCTCGCCGGAGTAACGCGGCTGAATGTGCAGGCGCTCGACAGGCTGGCCCGTTTGCCCATGCCGCCGCGCGGCAAGACAACGGCTGCCGTCCAGACATTCTCGACCGTCGACTGGGAGCCGGTTATGGGGGCCACGCACTATCGCATCTACCGGCGCAGGACGGATGACCCCAACTGGCCCGCCACGCCGGAAAGGGAGTTGTCGTTGCAAAGCGGCCACGAGGCCGATGGGGAAGGCAATTTCATCGTCTTTCGGACACGGCCCGAAGTGCAGTTCGAAGGCGTTCGCGGAGATGACTGGATATTTGGCGTCGCTGCGTGCAATGGCGAGATCTGTTCACCGATTTCGAGCGCCGTTCCCGGCGGCGAATTCTTCCCGCTGGAAAGTTCCGAATGAATCACCGCAAATTCCAGGGCCTGCCCAGCAAGGAGCAGGTGCTGGAATACATCAAGTCCTCGGACAGCACCATTGGCAAGCGCGAAATTGCCAAGCATTTCCGGCTGAAAGGTCAGGAAAAGATCGCGCTCAAGGCGCTGCTGAAAGACATGGCCGAAGAAGGGCTGATCGACGGGCGCAAGAGCGCCTTCCATCGCATGGGCGGCTTGCCGAAGGTCACCGTTCTGCGCATCGTCGAGATCGACGAGGGCGAGCCTGTCGCCATCCCTGAAACCTGGCAGCCGGACGATGCGACACCTCCTCCGCGGGTGCGGGTGATCGAGCGCAAGAAGCAGAACGCGCTCAGAACCGGTGACCGGATCCTTGCCCGGACCGAGGAAGCAGGGCGCGGGTGGATTGCCCACCCGATGAAGAAGCTGCCCAGTGCCGAAGGCGCCATCCTGGGTGTGATCGAACTGGACGGGGCGGGTAAGCCGTGGCTGGCGCCGGTCGACAAGAAGATCCGCAATTCCACTCCGGTGTCGGACATTGGCAATGCGGAAGCGGGACAGCTTGTGCTCGCCGAATCTGCCGGGCGTTCGCCCCGCTCCGGCGTCAAGGTCACCGAGGTTCTGGGCGATCCGCTTGCCCCGCGCGCCTTCAGCCTGATCGCGATCCACAAATACGGCATTCCGCACCACTTCTCGGACGAGGTGCTGGCGGAAGCCACGCTCGCCGCGAAACTGCCGTTGAGCGATGAGCAACGTCAGGACCTGCGCGAACTGCCGATCATCGCCATCGACCCCGCCGATGCACGCGATCATGACGACGCCATCTGGGCGGCGCCCGGCAAGGATGGTGGCTATGACGCGGTCGTCGCGATCGCTGATGTCAGCCATTATGTGCGGCCGGGCGGAAGGCTGGACCGCGAGGCGCGGCGGCGCGGGAATTCGGTCTATTTTCCCGACCGTGTCGTGCCCATGCTGCCCGAAGTGCTGAGCGCCGACGTCTGCTCGCTGAAGGAGGGTGAGGATCGCGCGGCGATGGTGTGCCACATGCATATCTCCTCCACTGGTACGATCACCTCGTGGGAGTTCAGGCGCGCAATCGTGCGGATTGCTCACAACATCGCCTATGAAGATGCGCAGGCAGCCATCGATGATGGCGTCGCATCCGACGATCTGCAGCACCTGTGGGAAGCATGGAAACTGCTTTCCAGCGCGCGCGACGATCGTGACCCGCTGGACCTGGATCTGCCTGAACGCCGGGTGATACTGGACGAGCAGGGCAAGATTACCGAAATTGCCGTGCGTGAAAGGCTCGATGCGCACCGCGTGGTCGAGGATTTCATGATCGCGGCCAATGTTGCAGCGGCCAAGGCGCTGGAAAGCAAGGCCAGCCCGGTTGTCTATCGCATTCACGAACCACCCACGCGCGAGAAGCTTGTCGCGCTGCGCGAATATTTCGATTCCCTCGGGAAGAATCTTGCTCTCGGCCAGGTCATCACGCCCAGCCTGTTCAACCGCATGATCAAGGACATCGCTGACGATAGCGAGAAAGCGCTGGTGATGGAGGCTGTGCTGCGCAGTCAGACGCAGGCCTATTACGGGCCGAAGAATGCCGGTCACTTTGGCCTTGCGCTAGGCTCCTATGCCCACTTCACCTCTCCCATCAGGCGCTATGCTGACCTGCTGGTCCACCGCGCGCTGGTCGATTCCTATGGTCTGGAGCAGCCCAGACCCAAGGAAGACCTGCCGCCGGGCACGGGTCTGTCCGATCAGGACAGGGAAGACCTCACCAAGATCACCGACGCAATCAGCCTGACTGAACGCCGCGCAATGGAGGCGGAGCGCGACACGATTGATCGCTATGTCGCGGCATGGCTGTCAGGCCGTGTGGGCGAGGTGTTCGATACGCGCATCACCGGCGTGCAGAAATTCGGCTTCTTTGCCACCATAGTGAAGCTGGGCGGCGACGGGCTGGTTCCCGTGTCTTCGCTCGGGCGGGAATATTTCCATCATGACGAGGCCACCCATGCGCTGGTCGGGGAGAATTCGGGCCAGCGTTATGCCGTGGGGGATCTGCTCAAGCTGCGTCTGGCAGAGGCCAATCCGCTGACCGGAGCCTTGAAGTTCGAGCCCGTAGACGCCGATGGCCAGCCTATCGAGCCGCGCGGCAGCAGGCCGCAGGGGAAGGCCAGACCGCACAAGGACCGGCAGGGAAAGCACCAGCTCGGCAAGCGAGGCCGCCCGGGCAATATCCGCCATCAGGGACGGAAGAAGCGCTAGCTGAGGCGGTCGACTTCTTCGGGTGTCAGGCCGCCCGGAACGATGAAGAGCGGGCAGGACATGCTTCCGACATTGGCTGAGAAATGCGCCACCAGAGGTCCCGGATGGCCTTCAGCCGCAGCACCCAGCACCAGAGCGGCAACCTCTGGATGTTCGGACAGATATTCGTCGATCACGGCCTTGCCATCACCCACGCGCACGGCGATCTGCGGCATCTTGCCGCTTTCCACCATCAGTTCGCCCGCCGCGCCATTGGCAAGAATTTCCGCCCTGTCGCGCGCTTCTTCCTCGATGGTGGCCTGCACGCTGCCGAATGCGCTGAAGGCCTGCCTGGGCACAAGTGCCAGCAGATGGACCACGCCCCCGGTCTTGGCCGCACGGCGCGAGGCGAAGCGCAGGGCGACATGCGCCTCCTCAGTCTCGTCGATAATCACCAGGTAGACGCGCACTCGTTCTCTCCCCCGAAGGCTTCAAACTATCCCTTTAAACATGCAAACGCGCAAGAACCTTGATACCGCGCGGCAAATTGGCCAGAGACAGCGAGAAGTCGCTGAACTTGCATTCGCCTGAGAAGGAAACGCGTCCAACCATGCCGATCGCCATCAAGATGCCCGCTCTTTCGCCGACCATGGAGGAAGGCACACTCAGCAAGTGGCTGGTGAAAGTCGGAGACCAGGTTTCCGCCGGTGACATCATGGCGGAAATCGAAACCGACAAGGCTACGATGGAATTCGAGGCCGTGGATGAAGGCGTGATTGCCCATATATCTGTGGCAGAGGGCACCGAAGGCGTGAAGGTGGGCGAAGTGATCGCCACGCTTGCGGAAGAAGGTGAAGACCCTGCCGATGTGAAGCCTGCTGCGGGTGGAGGTGCGGCGCCTGTACCGGCAAGCGCGCCTGCCGCGGCAGCATCGGCTGCTTCACCTGCTCCGGTTCATGCTGCTGTACCGACTCCTCCCCCCACTGCCTCTGCGAGCGGTTCGCGCGTTGTTGCATCGCCATTGGCCAAGCGCATTGCCGAACAGAAGGGCGTCGATCTCTCCGCCATCAGCGGAAGCGGACCGAACGGGCGAATCGTAAAGGCCGATGTCGAAGGAGCCCCCGCGCAGGCGGGAACCGCAGGCGGTGTCTCCGCAACGCGTGAGGCACCCGCTGCCGCAGGTGCTCAGGAAATCCCGCACGAGGTCGAAAAACTGTCTGGCATGCGCAAGACGATTGCCCGCCGCCTGACCGAGAGCAAGCAGCAGATCCCGCACATCTACCTCACCGTGGATATCCGGCTCGACAAGCTGCTCAAGCTGCGCAGCGAGATCAACGCATCGCTGGAATCGCAGGGCGTAAAGCTGTCGGTGAACGATCTGCTCATCAAGGCGCTGGCCAAGTCTCTCGAAGCGGTGCCCGTCTGCAATGTCCAGTTCGCTGGCGACACGCTCCTCAAATTCAGCCGCGCCGATATCTCCGTGGCCGTTTCGATCGATGGCGGATTGATCACGCCTATCGTCAAGGATGCCGGCAGCAAGACAGTCTCCGCAATTTCCAGGGAGATGAAGGACCTTGCGGGTCGTGCCCGCGACGGCAAGCTGACGCCGCAGGAATACCAGGGCGGCACGGCTTCGCTTTCCAACATGGGCATGTTCGGCATCAAGCAGTTCGAAGCCGTTATCAATCCGCCGCAGGCGATGATAATGGCGATCGGTGCGGGCGAGAAGCGCCCTCATGTCGTCGATGACAGCCTGCAGATCGCCACGGTAATGAGCGCCACGGGCAGCTTCGACCACCGCGCCATCGACGGTGCCGACGGTGCGCAGTTGATGAAGGTGTTCAAGGAATTGATCGAGAACCCGCTGGGGCTGCTGGCCTGATCGGAAAGTCTATGAAGTTGCAGGGTGTCCTGCCCGGCATTTTTGCCACTCTGGCCTGCTTGCCCTCTACCGCGGCTGTAGCAGCCGATCGCGTGCCCGTTATCGGCACGGATGGCCCTGATTCAGACGCATGCGGAGGCATCGGCCGGACCTTCACGATGGAAGAGCAGCTCACCGTGTACGAAGAGCCGGACCAGTATGCGCGCAAGAAGGGCGGCCTGCCCACCAGCACGCTCGTCTGGTTGTGCGAGGCCGAGGGTGAGTGGCAGGGCATCGTCTATCCTACAGGTGAGTTCCAGGATCTGGGTGATTGCCGTGTCAGCACTCCGGTCGCCGCACCGCGAGCTTACGAAGGTCCGTGCGAGCATGGCTGGGTATTGGCCAGCAATCTGAATTTGTCGACGCAATGACCGATTCTGATATCCCCAAGGGCCGCGATCCCGCCATCCGTGTCACCACCTTGCCGCGCGATACCAATGCCTATGGCGACATCTTCGGTGGCTGGCTGGTCTCGATCATGGATAATGCGGCGGGCCTCACCGCGGCACGTTTTTCCAAGGGGCGTGCGGTGACCGTGGCGATGGATGGCATGCAGTTCCTCAAGCCGGTACAGGTCGGGTGCGAGGTTTCGGTCTATACCGATGTCGTCAGGGTTGGCCGCACCAGCATGACCATTGCCGTGGAAGCCTGGCGGCGGGAACGCCATTCTGAAGAGGTTGCAAAGGTGACGCAGGCGAAGTTTACCTTCGTCGCAGTTGATGAAGAGGGTCGTCCGCGACCCATTGAAGCTTAGGAGTTCAAGACGTGGCAGCCAGCTATGACGTAATCGTTCTCGGTTCGGGTCCCGGCGGATATGTCGCCGCTATTCGTTGTGCGCAGCTGGGGCTGAATACCGCCATCGTCGAGCGCGAAAACCTCGGTGGTATCTGTCTCAACTGGGGCTGTATCCCCACCAAGGCATTGCTGCGTTCTGCCGAGATTCTGCATTATGCCCAGCACGCCAAGGATTATGGGCTGAAGATTGCCGGCGCTATCGAGGCTGACCTTGATGCCGTGGTGAAGCGCAGCCGCGGCGTCGCCAAGCAGCTCAACCAGGGCGTCACGCACCTGATGAAGAAGAACAAGATTACCGTACATATGGGGGAGGGGACGCTCAAATCCGCCACTTCGGTGGAGGTGAAGGGTGAGAAGGGCAACGAGACGATTTCCGCCAAGCACGTGATCGTGGCCACCGGTGCCCGTGCGCGCGACCTGCCATTCGCGCCGACCGACGGCAAGCGCGTGTGGACCTATCGCCATGCCATGACGCCAAGCGAAATGCCCAAAAAACTGCTGGTGATCGGATCGGGCGCCATCGGCATCGAATTCGCCAGCTTCTATAACGACATGGGCTGCGACGTGACCGTGGTCGAAATGCTCGACCGGATCGTTCCGGTGGAGGACAAGGACGTATCAGCCTTCCTCGAAAAGGCGCTCACCAAGCAGGGCATTACGATCAAGGCCGGTGCCGGTGTCGAGGAACTGAAGGTTTCAGACAAGGGCGTGGCGGCCAAGATCAAGAGCAAGGATGGCAAGGTCGAAGCAGCCGAATTCAGCCATTGTATCGTCGCCATCGGCATCGTTCCCAACACGGAGAATATCGGCATCGACAAGCTGGTCGATCTCGATCGCGGTTTCATCCAGATCGATCCCTATGGACGCACCAAGTCCAAGGGCCTGTGGGCTATCGGCGATTGCACGCCCGGGCCGTGGCTGGCGCACAAGGCCAGCCATGAAGGCGTCACTGCCGCAGAGGCGATTGCGAAGGAACTGGGCAACAAGACCGTTCACCCGCATCCGCTCGACCGCAACAACATCCCCGGTTGCACCTATTGCCACCCGCAGATCGCCAGCGTGGGCATGACCGAGGCAAAGGCCAAGGAGGCCGGTTACGAGGTGAAGGTCGGCATGTTCCCCTTCATCGGCAACGGCAAGGCCATTGCACTGGGAGAGGCGGAAGGTTTCACCAAGACCGTGTTCGATGCCAGGACCGGCGAACTGCTCGGCGCGCATATGGTGGGTGCGGAAGTGACCGAAATGATCCAGGGCTACGTCATCGGCAAGACGCTGGAGACAACCGAAGTGGAACTTATGCAGACGGTATTCCCGCATCCGACCATCTCGGAATCGATGCATGAGAGCGTTTTGGCGGCCTTCGGGCGGGCGCTGCACATTTAGGATTTGCGGTGGACTAATCACATATGTGACGAAATTATTTCAGTTTTCCACTCGACATTATGGTTAAAATATGGATGTTGCGGCTCGCGAGCCAAAAAATGGCCGTGTAACAGAGAGGTCGCCTGAATGGATTTCATTCTCCAACCCATTCGCATGATTCGCCATTACCGTGCGGTGAAGAAGGATCTGAAGCGGATCCGCCTTTCATCGCCAGTTGGCGCCAGCCCGCGTTTCCAGTTGCGGCAAGTGCGCTGAACCAAGAGAATTGAAGTGAAGGGGCGGCGCGTGAGTGCCGCCTTTTCCTTTTGAGCATGACCGGAATTGCTGGCGGACAGGGTGGGATTGTCCTGCGCTTCGCTCCGGACCTCTCCGCCGCTGCGCGGCTCCGAGTCCGAACCCGGTGGGTTCTCGGCCTCACCGCAATCCGCCAGAGAACCCGCCTTGCAGGCGTGCCCGCTGGCGGACAGGGTGGGATTCGAACCCACGGTGGGCTTGCACCCACGGCGGTTTTCAAGACCGCTGCATTCAACCGCTCTGCCACCTGTCCGCGCGAGCGAGTGGCGGACTAGCGAGCTT